>CADCIZ010000033.1 GCA_902801685.1 uncultured Erysipelotrichaceae bacterium
CCTAAATAAAACACAGTTTGAAGTGGATAACTGTGTTTTATTATTAATCTGAATTTACTCTGAGTGATACTATCTTATGTGCTTATAAGTAATTATGGCTATACTTGCTCTTATTGTTACCCCACTGGTAATGAACATAATTAGAAAGGCAAGGGTCGCAGCTGACAAACGCAGTATTGATGCTTATGGGCGTTCAATTGAACTTGCAATTGCTGGATATCTACTTGATAATGGTAAATTTCCAACATCAGTAGATCAACTTACTATTGAGTATAGTGGAAATAAAGTTGAATGTTCAACTACGCAGTTAAATAGTGATTCAAGTGTATATCTAACAGGATGCACAGTAGGAGGAAGAACAGTAGATTATACTTACGGAACAGATAAAGCACCATCACCTACATATCCATCATATACTGTTGGAGATACAGTTGCTTATAATAATGTAAATTATTATGTAATTAAGGGTAGTAGAACAGCAGAATCATCAGTAACACTACTAAAATCAGAACCACTAAGTTATTCTGATGTGCAAACATATAGTGCTGGAACAGGAGCGACTATATCTGATAATCATGGATATGGTGCAATGAAATATCACTCAAGTAGTAATGCATACGATGGTTCATATATAAAAGCCACAGTAGATGCATGGAAAGTCGCAAATGCTCCAGCGGCTCTTGAGGTAAGATTAATTCAGTTTGATGAATTTGAAAATTTAGGTTATGTAGAAGGAAATGTAACACCATCAGATATTGGCTGGAAAAAAACAGATAATACACCAACATGGGTATATGATAGCAGTTGTTTGTGGTGGACGATTAGTCCGTATAATGATTCGACGTCTGAAGTTTGGTATGTCGACAGTGATGGCAATCTCAAGTTTGGTTCTATTTACGGTGTCATTAGCCCCGTTGTCCGTCCTGTTATAGTGTTACCTAAATCTGCATTATAATCTTAATCTAGTAGAAATACTAGATTTTACTTTTAGTTGACATGTAATATATCAAAAATTGGTAATTATGTTTCAAATATAGTAAATATCTGTTATAATTATCAATAGGTAACAACTAGATGTGAGGTGTGTATGAAAGATAATTATGATGAAGAATTAGAAAGAATAAGAAAGTATATAGAAGAAAGACGTGCTAATAATTATGGCATGAGTAGTAGTAATGGTAATAATCCTCTATATAACAAAGAAAATACAGAAGTATTATCTAGAATTAGTAGAAGAAATAGAAGCTCTAATGAAGATAATATTAATAACTTAGATAGTATATATAAGAAAAGAGCAGTAAATAATGATTATATTACTAATGACGATGAAGATAAAAAAGTTGATATAGAAGAACTATATGAAGAAGAAAAAAAGAGTAAGAAAGTAAGTAAAAGAAGTGATAAAAATAAAAAAGATGAATATGAAACATTAAGAAAATATAATGTATTTCTTACTATATCAATGATGTTGTTCTTTATGTTTATGACATTTTATGTAATATCTACTCATTCAACTTTACTTATTAAGAAGCCTTTTAATATTATATCGTTAGGTATAAGTGTTGTTAGTTTTATAGGTATTATTATATCTTTTGTATTAAAGATTAGACATCGGGATTTATCAAAATCTAATCATAAGTTTAATGTTAAACTAACGATAATTGGTATAATAGTTGCTTTAGTTTTATTAGCTTTAATACCTGTTGTAAATATATTACACTTCTGGGAATATATGGACTTTGTTATTGCTCATAAGAAGAAAACTGCACTTGCTATATTTGGTTTTATGTTTATATTGTTTGTAATATTTATAATTAGAGTAATAATGCATAAAAGATTTAAAGCTAATACTAGAAGAGTATTATTAACACTATTCTTAATATTCTATAGTGAAGCATTTATTGGTATGTTATTTACTTTCTATGGACCTATTGATGGATTTAGAGAATGGTTAATAACAACTGCTATGCCAACTATGGAGCATCAAAAGTATTGTAAATGGTTCTATAGTGATAAAGAAATAGAAAAAGTAATGAGTAAGAATTATATAGAAGAAAGTGGAGAATCTACTAAAAAAGAATTAATTGATAGAAAAGAAGTTACTAAATATAAAGATGAGTATGAAAGACAGATACTTGAACACGAAGAAGGACAGAAGTATAAAGTAATTAAACTTCAAGTAGATGGTCAAAATGGTTTCTTAGCAGCTATATATGATCCAACTAGTATTAAAGTTGAGGTAACACAAGAATTAGGTAGTCGTGGTGAATATGTAACACATATGGCACAAAGAAATGATGCATTGCTTGCAATTAATGGTGGAGGATTTATGGATCCAGGAGGAAGTAGTTGGGGAGGTACACCGACTGGTATAACTATTTCTAATGGCAAAGTTATTACTAATAATGAATATGGTAGAGCAACTGAAACTGGAGGTATTATTGGATTTACTGAAGATGGTACTTTGATGCTGTTAAAAGTAAATAAAGCAGAAGAAGCATTAAAACAAGGCGTTATTAATGCAGTATCTTGGGGACCTTATCTAATTGTTAATGGAGTTACTTCTAAAGTAAATGGTAATGGTGGATGGGGGCCAGGAGCTAGAAGTGCGATAGGTCAAAGAAGAGATGGAGTTGTACTTATGCTTGTAATTGATAGTAATGCAAGTAGAACAAAAGGTGCGACTATGGCAGATTTAGCGGAAATTATGGAACGTTATGGAGCTGTTAATGCTGCTAACCTTGATGGTGGAACATCTAGCGTAATGGCACTTCCTAAAGAGATTGCAAAGTCAGAATGGAATGCCCCATGCCGTGATTATTTCACTAATACTCATTGTGCGATTAATGATCCAATTGATTCAACGGGAACTCATCAAACTAGATTTATAGCTACATCATTCGTAGTTTTAGATAAATAGGTGCTAGAAAAATATAAAAAAGTCGATATTTATTTATCGGCTTTTAACATATCTTCTACTTTATTAGTATTTTTAAAGTTTAGTTTTGCAATACTCTTTAGATAATCCATCCCTTTTTCTTTTGCTATCTTATAAGCAATTTCATCTACCTTATCACTTGCGCCCTTTGGTAAATTTATACCAATCTCACTAGATAGTTTATCAAACTCTTTAATAAATATATATCTACTTATTAAAGATGCAGCTGCAACTGCTAAACTTTTTGACTCTCCCTTAGTTAAGAAGGTAATATTTCTAACTACATTATCAGTATCCCTTAGATAATTGTAATAGATAAAGTCTTTCGCAAACTCATCTACTATTATATAGTCATAGTTAGGTGTTTTTTCTCTTAATTTATATAGAACTTTATTATGCATGATGGCTTTTATTTTGTTTAAATTTAAATCTTTTGAATATTTCTTATTATATTCAGTATTAGTTAGTATCATAGATTCATAAGATACTTTTTTTATAATTAGTGGTACTACTTCTAGTATTTTATCATCCATCATTTGTTTAGAATCTTTTACTCCTATATCTTCTAGGTAAGGAATATCATCTTTACTTACATAAGCAGCAGTAACAACAATAGGACCAAAGTAATCACCAGTACCAACCTCATCAGAACCAATACTAGATGAATAATAAATTTTAGAATCAACTTTAATAGATTTATCTAGTTTGTCTTTCGTTTTAGAACCAGACCCTTTAACATCAACCTTACCACTATTAATACGTTCTGTATCAATCCAAAAACTACTAGCTAGATCTGCATCTTTTCCTTGAAATACTACTTTACCAGATTCATATAAAGTAATTACAGTATCTCCATCTTTTGCTTGCCATTTAGCATAAGGTGGAACAAATTCTCTCTTACACCAATCAAGTTCTTCATCCATCATATCTTGTGTTTTTTTGCACACTCTAAAAGTTATTACATTATTCTTTTTCATTTTCGCACCTCATATATATTCTAACATATTTTTTAGCCTTTTACTTTATTTTTTTCAATATTTATTATACAATTAAGGCGGTGGTAGTATGATTTTATCGATATTAATTATTATGTTTATTCTAATGGGAGTAGTAATTGGAATAAAAAGAGGATTTACTTATCAGTTAATTAAAATGCTTAGTTTATTTATAACTATAATAGGTTCGTTACTTTTAAAAAATATAGTTGCCAAGCTTTTCATTAATTATTTTGATTTTCTTGATATGAATCCTCATCTTAAAATTATATTTTATAGAGGAATAGCATTTATAGTATTATGCTTTATAATTAGAATAATTATTAGATTATTACTAAAATTATCAAAGAAGTTTGAAAAACTACTTAACGCAACAATTATACTAGGTATACCTTCAAAAATATTAGGAGGAATACTTGGATTTGTTGAATTTTATATCTATGCATTCATTATTCTTTTAATACTAAGTATTCCAATATTTAAAGTAAATGTTAAAAGTAGTAAGGTTGCAAATAGTATTTTGAATGAAACACCAGCTGCAAGTAAGAAAGTGGATACTGAACTATTTGATGAATTGCAAGAGGCATATAATTCGTGCCATGATGATTGTGAAGAAAAGTACATAAAAATATTAAATAAACATGGTATTGTAGCTAAAGAAAAAGATAAAGATATGAATTTGGATTAGTTCATATCTTTTATATTATTTAGTTTAAAATATACTTTTAAATTATAGAGTTTCGGTATATAATTATTATTAGGAAGGAGATAATATGTTAGGACTTATTATATTACCATTTTATCTTTTATTTAATTTATTCTTAAATAAAATTATAATGAAGTGGCTTAATTTATTTAATAATTTATTTAATAATTTAAAGAATAAAAAACGTATTAAATATATATTACTTGTAATACAGATGTTTTTAACTTTATCTTTATATATCGCAATTCTTTTACCAAATGGTAATTTAAAAAGATTACTTACAATTATTGAAAATTATTATTTAGGTATAATGATATATACGGGTATTATTTTAGTTATATTGTTGTTACTTAAGTTGATACTTAAAAAGAATGATATAAGTAACAATACTTATAAA
This sequence comes from uncultured Erysipelotrichaceae bacterium, assembly GCA_902801685.1. Taxonomy (GTDB): domain Bacteria; phylum Bacillota_I; class Bacilli_A; order RF39; family UBA660; genus RUG12438. The sequence continues at coordinate 5,037 of CADCIZ010000033.1, forward strand.
GTATTAGGCTTTATATCAATACTACTTCTATCTTTTATAACTATATATGGAACTATTAATTCAGATATAATACATACTACTAGGTATGAAGTAAATATTAATAAAAAATGTAATATTAAACATCTTAATATAGTAATGATTGCAGATTTACATCTAGGCTATAATAAAGGAATAAAAATGGTTAAAAATATGGTTAAGAAGATTAATCAAGAAAAACCAGATATAGTAATAATAACTGGAGATATATTTGATAATAGTTATGATTCATTAGATAAACCTAAAGAAATGATAAAAGAATTAAAGAAAATCAAAACTAAATATGGAGTATATTCTGTATATGGTAATCATGATGTAAAAGAAAAAGTTTTATTAGGTTTTACTTTTAAAGATAAAAATAAGAAAAATAGTGATTCTAGAATGGATAAGTTTTTAAGCGATGCGAACATTAAACTATTAAAAGATGATTATATAATGCTTGATAATAGTATTTATATATATGGTAGACCAGATTTAAAAAAATCTAGTAATAGAAAAAATGCAAAAGAAGTAACTGATAAGTTAGATAAAAACAAACCAATAATTGTAATGGATCATCAACCAAAAGAGATGAAAGAATTAGATAAAGCTGGAGTTGATTTAGATTTATCAGGACATACTCATGATGGACAAATATTCCCACTTAATTTTCTTATAAAACTTGCATTTGATAATTCATATGGAATAAAGAAGTGTGGTAAAATGACTAGTATTGTAACAAGTGGAGTAGGACTATATGGACCAAATATGCGAGTACTTACTAAAGCAGAAATCACAAGTATAAAAGTTAATTTTAAATAGGTTATAAAAAGCGACATAAATGTATCGCTTTTTTTATTATACTTATCTGGGTGGTTTAATGAAGGTATATGTAGACCTTGTTATGTTTATTAATTTTATGTTAGATTTTATATTGTTGCTTGGAGTATCTATATTGTTAAAAAGAAATGTAAGCATTAAAAGAGTAATATTAGGATCTTTTATAGGCGGACTTAGTATAATTATTCTGTTTATTCCAATGAATAGTATTATGCTATTTCTCTTTAAAATGCTTACTAGTATTATTATGGTACTTATAACATTTAGATTTATAAGTTTTAGATATACTTTTATTAATCTAGTATACTTATATATACTTAGTATATTTCTAGGAGGTTTTTTGTATCTATTAAATGATCATTTTTGTATTAAAAGAAAAGGTTTAGTATTTGTTAATAATGGTTTTGGTATAACTATATCATTTATTCTAATAATAAGTCCAATAGTTATATATTTATATGTTAAACAAGCTCGTAGTTTAAAAAACATTTATAATAACTATATGAGTGTTAGTATATATTGTGGTGATAAGTATATAGATTGTACGGGATATATGGATAGTGGTAATAACTTATCATACTTAAGTAATAGTGTCATATTATTAGATAAAAGAAAGATGATATTTGATGTAAGTAAGTATTTATATATTCCTCTTACTACGGTATCAGGAAATAGTATTATAAAAGCATTTAAACCAGATAAAGTAGTAATTAATAATAGTATTTGTAAGAAAGTATTAGTAGGTATTATAGATAGTATTGGTATGGATGGTGTAGATATAATATTAAATAATAATATGGGAGGACTCAATGATTAAAAAGATTATTATATTTATTAGAAATTTATTAAGAATTAAAAGTGTTCACTTTATAGGTAGTGCGGATAAACTACCTGAACCACTTAGTAAAGAAGATGAAATTAATTTTGTAACACTCAGTATGGAAGGAGATTTAGTAGCTAGATCTAAGCTTATTGAACATAATTTAAGATTAGTAGTATTTTTAGCTAAGAAGTATGAAAATACAGGAGTTGATTTAGAGGATTTAGTAAGTATTGGTTCTATCGGACTTATTAAAGGAGTTAATACTTATAAATTAGATAAAAATATAAAACTTGCTACTTATGCATCAAGATGTATAGATAATGAAATCTTAATGTTTTTAAGAAAAAATAAAAGGAGAAAAGGAGAAGTAAGTTTTGAAGATAGTCTTTCTTATGATGCCGAAGGTAATGAGTTACATCTAGAAGATATACTTGGTACTGATGAAGATATAGTAACTAGGGGATTAGAAGAAGAATTAGAAAAAAAACTATTATATAGCGAGATTAAAAACTTAAAAGATAGAGATAAAAAGATAATGATAATGCGCTACGGGTTATATGGAACTAAAGAATATACCCAAAAAGAAGTAGCAAGTATGATGAATATTTCTCAGTCATATATTTCTAGAATAGAAAAAAAGATAATTGCAAGACTTAAATTAAAGCATGGTTAAAATCTAATTTTTTAGATTTTTTTGTAGTTTAAAGCAAAAAAGTCGTGCCAAAAAGGTGTATGAAAATGTATAAAGTCGTGCCAAAAAGGTGTAAAATATATTGATTTTATATAGTTTAAGTATATTTTAGTGGTGTAGTAATATTAAATAATCTTTTAGAAATATATAGTTAAATCATTTTTAATACTCAGGCAAAAAGTTTGAAAGTGTATATTAATAAATATAATCCAAATTATTCAATAAAGTTATCAACAAAAGGTTTTAGTTATGATCCTAAAAATAAAATTAGAACTATCCCTTTATATGCAACATTTTTAATAAAGAATCTTGTTGATTAAATAATTCAAAAAAAAACAACAAATTTACAAAAAGGTCTTGATATATATATATATATAGTATAATATTGCCATAAGGTAAGAAAAGAGATATCTTATTAGAATAGGAGAATATATATGACAAGATTAAGAAAGAAAGGTAAAGGATTCACTCTTATAGAGTTAATTGCTGTATTAGTAATTATGGCAATACTTGCACTTATAGTTACACCCCTAGTAATGAGTATTATTAGGCGTGCTAGAATATCTGCTGATAAAAGAAGTGTTGATGCATATGGAAGAAGTATTGAACTTGCAATTGCATCATATTTACTTGATACAGGTAAATTTCCAACAGAAGTATCACAGTTAACAATTGAATACTCAGGAGATACAGTAACTTGTGAAACTACACAAATTAATCCAGATAGTAGTGTTTATCTAGCTGAATGCAAAGTAAAAAATCGTAATGTAGAAGGATATACATATGGCAAAGATAAACAACCTAAAACATATAGCATTGGAGATGAAGTTACATATAATGGAGTAGATTATTATGTAATAAAAGATTCAGGAACAAAAGAATCAATTGTTACATTATTAAAAGCAGAACCACTTACTGTGGATGAAGTAAATCAATACGGAACAGGACATATAAATAGATATACAGAGCCAGAATTCGGCTCATTGGGAACTGTATATAATAAAAATGGATATGGAGGTATGACATATTATACAAGTGAAACATGTGGATATGTAAATGATGCTTGGGTCGATATAGGCTGTACAACAAATTATGCAGCATCAGAGGTAAAATATGCAGTAGATGCCTGGAAGAACGCTCAAGCACCTTTAGCAACCGAAGCAAGATTAATAACGATAGATGAAATAATAGCTTTGGGATACGAATATTTTGATAATGGAAGTCTTCGAACATATAAGAAAACACAATCAACACCTAGTTGGCTTTATAATGAAGATTATTCATATTCGACAATGAGCTCAAATTTTGACTCAACATCTGGTATTTGGTTTGTTAGAAGTGACGGTGAACTTGATAGTTTTGGCGTTGATGACTCGTTTGATAGAGTTGTACGACCAGTCATAGTATTAGACAAATCTTTATTAAATAATTAAAGGTATTATGTAATATCTTTTTTTCATATATTTAAGTAACTACTAATTTATGTGTATTTGTGATATAATCTAATTGTTGAAAGGAGTAATTACATGGATAAATATTTAGAATTAAGTAGTAAGTATGATACTTTTATCTATGATTCATATAAAGTATATAAAGAAGATAATAAGTTGAAAGTTGATTATCATTATATAATTAAAGATTTAGAGGATTTTAATACTACTTTGAGTATTGATGAGAGTGAGATTAAGAATAAGAATATAGATAATAATATGTTAGAGTATCTTGCTTTTCATATTGGACTTGTTGAATTACTTAGTTATTGGAAATGTGTTTGTAGTCGCAATATAATTATTAATTGTGGGTATTTAGACGATGATCAGATTAATTGGTTTAAGAAGTTATATTACAATGGATTAGGAGAATTCTTCTATGTTAATAATATAGATGTAGATATTAATTCTTTTGTTAATATAAAGTGTACTGGTAAAAAGTTAGAACTTAATAATACATATAATGGAGTAGGTAACTTAATTACTATAGGTGGAGGTAAAGACTCTATTGTAGCGTGTGAACTTTTAAGATGTTTATATGATGAAAATACTTGTTTTTCTCTAAATCCTAAGAGTGTACATGAAGAATGCATTGATGCACTTGGTTATAGTGATAAAAAGATATTTGTAAGAAAGACATATGTTGATAAGAAATTAATAGAATTAAATAAAAAAGGATTTTTAAATGGTCATACACCTTTTTCTAGTATGCTTGCTTTTATTAGTTATTTTACGGCTTATCTAACAGGTAGAAAGTATATAGTTTTATCTAATGAATCTAGTGCGAATGAAGCAACTATACCTGGAACTAATATTAATCATCAATATTCTAAAACATATGAGTTTGAATGTGATTTTAATGAATATACCAAGAAGTATTTTAATATAGATATTAAGTACTTTAGTTTACTTAGATGTTTATCAGAGTTTCAGATTGCGCTACTTATGTCTGATTATAAAAAGTATCATCAAGTATTTAAAAGTTGTAATGTAGGTAGTAAGTCTGAACCTTGGGAGTGGTGCGGTAAGTGCGCGAAATGTTTATTTGTCTATATTATACTTAGTCCATTTTTATATAAAGATGAGTTAGTTAATATATTTGGTAGTGACTTATATGAAGATAAAGAGTTGTTAAATATATTCATAGAATTAGTAGGATATAGTGAGAAAAAACCATTTGAATGTGTTGGAACGTATGAAGAAGCTAGATATGCCGTTAGTATTTTAATAAATAAGTTAGGGGATAACTTACCATATCTGCTTAAATATTATAAAGATAATTATCCATTATATGAGAATAAAGATATACTATATAAACTTAATATGAAGAATAATATTGAAGATAAGTTTATGAATATAGTTAGTGAGGAATTAGAATTATGCAAGAAGAAATATTTAGAAAACTAGATGGTAAAAAAATAGCTATATTAGGTTTTGGATTGGAAGGTAAGAGTACATATAAGTTTATTCGTAGGTTTAGTGATTGTGTTTTATATATTTTAGATCAGAAAGATTATAGTAATGATGAGCTTATTAAAGATGATTCTAATGTTGTAGTAATTTGTGATAATTATTTAGATCACCTAGATAGTTATGATGTTATTATAAAGGCTCCAGGAGTAATATTAAAAGACATTGATACAACTATCTTTAAAGATAAAATAACATCACAATTAGAATTATTAATGGAAGTAAATAGAGATAATATTATTGGGATAACTGGTACTAAAGGTAAAAGTACTACAACTACATTAATTTATGAAATGTTTAAAAATAGTGGCTATGATGCATATTTATTAGGTAACATTGGAAAACCTATATTTGATGAAATAGATTCATTTAAAGAAGATTCGATTATTGTAATAGAAATGTCAGCATTACAACTTGAGTTTGTTAAATACTCTCCTCACGTCGCAATTCTTTTAAATCTATTTCCAGAACACTTAGATCATGCTGGTACTGTAGAACACTATTATCAAAATAAACTTAATATATTTAAATACCAAGAAAAAAATGATACTGGTATTTATGCTTATGATAATGATACTTTAAAAAGTTTTATTGATGAGTGTGATTATAAACAAGATATGATAAGTGTAAGTCTTAAAGATAACACTCATATGCATATTAAAGATAATTATATTTATTATAAAAATAAGAAGTTATATGATACAACTTCAAAAAGAAATCTAATAGGAGATTGTAATTTAGAAAATATTATGTTTGCCCTTGCAGTATCGGAAATATATTATTTGCCACTTGATATTGTAATAGATACAATTAATAACTTTAAACCTTTATCACATCGTCTAGAATTAGTTGGAACTTATAACGGTATTACTTATTATGATGATGCAATTGCGACTATTCCAGAAGCTTGTATTAATGCAATTAAATCCCTTAAAATAGTTGATACACTAATACTAGGTGGAATGGATAGAAATATTGATTATAGTGTATTAATGGATTATTTAAAAACAAGCAATGTGTCAAATATAATATGTATGCCAGAAACTGGTTATAAGATTGCAGAGGGATTAATTACTAGTAATAAAAAAGTATATAAGTGTGAAACATTAGAAGAGGCTGTAAAAGTTGCGAAAGATGAAACAAAGAAAGGTTATATATGTCTTCTTTCTCCAGCAGCTGCTAGTTATAACAAATATAAAAACTATATTGAAAAAGGTAATAGATATCATGAATTAGTTAAAAGTATAAACTAATAGTTAGTTTTAATCAAGAAAATGCATTTTTCTTGATTTTTTTTTGAAAAAAAGAAGGAAATTTGAAAGTTTTGTTGAATGATATAAGTAGGAGGGGAAAAGGTGGCAAAATATCCGTTTGTAAAACAGGAAGCGTCAAAAGAATGTGGAGTAGCATGTTTATCGATGATAATTAAATATTATCATGGATATATTGGTACAAATGAACTTCTTGAAATGACTAAGACAAATAAAAATGGAACAACTTTATATCATTTAGTAAATGCCTTGCGAGAAATTGGATTTGAAGCAGAAGGTATTAGTTGTACATACAAAGATTTAATGAAGCGAAAACTTGTTCTACCTTGTATTTGTAATGTTATTATTGAAGGTTCATTTAAACATTTTGTCGTTCTTTATGAAATAGGTACGAAGAATGTTGTTATTGGTGATCCAGCAGTTGGTATTAGAAAGTTACCACTTAAATCATTTGAAATAATTTATAATGATGCTTTAGTACTTGCGATTCCCAAAAAGACTATTCCTGTTGTTAATGAGTCTAAATACTATAATCTCTTTTGGATAATAAAAAAAAATATAAGTATAGTTAGGGTAGTTATATTATACTCATTAATTATTACTATACTATCAATAGTTAACTCATTTTTCTTTGGTAGTTTGGTTGATAACTTAAATTCTTTAAAAAACGTATTATTTTTTATGTTTCTTATGTTCTTTTCTATAAATATAATTAAGATAATTTTAGATTTTATTAAAAATAGGTTATATATAATATTAAATAAAAGAATTGATTTATCTCTTACAAACGATATATTTACTAAAATTATTTCTCTTCCTTATAAACATTATAAGAATCATACTACAGGAGATATTATATCTAGAATTAATGATCTTACTAATTTAAAAGATATAGTTAGTAAAATACTTATTAATCTATTTATTGATATTCCGATAATTATGATTAGTATAATAATACTTTTTTCTCTTAATACAAAATTATTTATGATTAGCTTCATTATACTTGTTTTAAATGTCTTATCAATTATATTATTTAGAAGAATTACTTTTAGCGAGGTTACTAGATTTAAAAGATTAAAGTCTCTTGATACTAGTACTATGTTAGATTCTATTAGTGGCTTTGAAACTGTAAAAGGAATAAATATTAAAGATTATGTAATAGATAAGGTTAGTAGGTGCCATATAGATTTATTAAATAAACAATCTTTAATACAAAGAGTATTAATTGTAAGAAGAATTATAAGTAGTATTATTAATGATATTGGTCTTATGATAATAGATTATGTTGGAGTACTCCTAGTTTATGATAATAAGATAAAACTAAGTCTTCTTATAACATTTAATACAGTTTTAAGCTATTTCTTCTCATCAATCAATAGTATCTTAGAATTTATTTTAGAATATAATGAGATTAAAAGTTCTCTTAAAAGAATTAATGATATTGTAATTAAAGATAATGATTCAGGATTTATTGATAAGTATCGAGGCGGTACTATTGTATATAAGAATTTATCTTATACATTTGATGATATTACATATCCTTTAAAGAATATTGATTTAACTATATTAGATGGTGAGAAATTAGTAGTTATTGGTAAAAGTGGTAGTGGTAAATCTACTTTGTTTAAACTATTAAAAGGTTATTATAAATTAAACATGGGGCTTATTACTATTAATGATATTGATCTTACTAATTATAAGAAAGAGGCACTATCTAAAAATATTTTATATGTTAATCAAAATGAGATACTGTTTAATGATTCAGTATTAAATAATATTAAATTAGATTCTGGTGATAATAATTTATTACTTAAAATATGTGAAATATGTGAGGTTAATTCAATAGTTAAAAAAGATTCTTTAGGACTTAATATGTTAATAGAAGAAAATGGATTTAACTTATCTGGTGGAGAAAGGCAAAGAATAATACTTGCTAGAGCTTTGATGAGAAATTTTGATATACTTATAATTGATGAGGCGCTAAATCAAGTAGACATTAGGATGGAACGTAGAATACTTAGGAATATCTTTTTAGCTTTCCCCCTAAAAACAATTATATTTATTTCCCATAGACTTAATAATTGTGATATGTTTAATCATATAATTGAACTTAAGGAAGGAGAAATAGTTAAAGATGAACAAATCAACTTATCAAACTTCACACTTCAGAATAGTAAATGAAAAGATTAATCTTTCAAATTATTACTATTTTCTGATAATAGTTATAGTTGCTTTTATACTCATGATTAATACGCCCTATAAAACTAGTTATGACTATATACTTATTAAAAGTGAGGGATATAAGTTAATTGTTGATGATAATTATTTTCCAATAAAAAGTAAATATTTATATTTTAATCATAAAAAGTATGCTTATAGTGTTATTGATATCAGTGAACCTTACATTACTGATAATAAGAAGTATTATGATATTAATGTGGATCTTACTATTAATGATTTTAAAGAAGATAAAAATGTATTTAATGTCTCTATCATTAAAGGGAAATCTACTATGTTAAAAGACTTCTTAAAAAAATTAAAGAAAGGATAAAAGTATGAACAAATTAAATGATAATGAAATGAAAAATATTACTGGTGGCGGTATTAGTTTTGGTGTAGTTGCTGCCATAGTTGCGGGTATTACTTTTGTAACTGGACTTTTAGATGGAATATTAAGACCATTGGGGTGTCGTGAATGAGAAAGTTAGAACGTGATGAGATGCTTAAAATTGAAGGAGGTTCAACATTATCTTCGACATTAATTAGTGCATTAACTAGGGCTGGTAATACTATTATGGATATAGGAAGAAGCTTGGGTAGCGCAATTAGACGAATATATGAAGGATCGTCTTGTCCATTAGAATAGACAGGATAAAATCATCCGACTAGGGAAAATGAGGATATTGTTATATTATCCTTTTTTTAGTATCATGAAATAAACTGAAAGAAGGTATGTTTAATGGCT
>CADCIZ010000034.1 GCA_902801685.1 uncultured Erysipelotrichaceae bacterium
CATTCTAAATACATACGCTTTGGTAATTCTCATCATATAATCATCTCCAGTTGCATAACTAGTGTAACATACATATATTCGTCATGTCAATGGTTTTTGGTAGAAAAGTATCAATTTCCTATTATATAAAAAAATCTTATAATATAGGAGCGAACTAGCCGCGGTACCATCCTATTTTATAAGAAACTTATACACTTAGTATTATAACGCATTACCGTTAAACATCAGAAGTGATCTATATATTACTGATAGTTAGTTTCCACCAACCACTAACTCTCTATTTATCTTCATAATATACCGTCTTCCTCATTTGTTTTTAAAAATTTACTTTTTCTATATCTTCTATCATAGATAGTTGTGCTTGTAGTAAGTCTTTTAGTTTTCTTTTGTATACTACAATATTTCTTCTAATACGACTTGCTTCAACACTTGCTTTATCTGCTTCAAGTAATGCTTCATTAACTATTCTTGATGCATTCTTTTTTGCATTATCAATAATAATTTCACTTTCACGGATTGCATTGGATTTAATTTGATCAGATGTTTTCTGTGACATAACAATGGCTCTATTTAGAGTGTGCTCCATACGTTCATATTGCGCAATCTTCTCACGCAATTTATTAGTTTCTCTAATTTGCATTTGAAGTTCCATAATCTTTTTATCACGCAACTTTATTTGAACATCTTTCTCTTTTATTAGTTTTACCATTTTATCTACTTGTTTAATTACATTGTCTAGAAAACGATTAACCTCGCTTGGATCATATCCTCGCATGGTTCTAGTAAATTTTTCCATATGCCTTCTCCTTAAATGAAATTGCTAGTATTCTATCACAATTTCTAAATATTTACAACTACCATTCAGTATTTATATCATCATTATCGTATATGTCTTTACCAGTTGTTTCTTCAGTAATCTTACCTTGAACATTAATATTATTTGGTGTACATAAGAATATTCCACCACCAATTTTTTGTAAATCCCCACCAATTGCATATATAGTACCACTTAAAAAGTCAACTATTCTCTTTGCCTGATCAGAAGTTACTCTTTTTAAGTTCACAACCACTGTATTTCTTTTCTTTAAATGGTCTGCAATTTGTTGTGACTCTGAAAATGCACGTGGCTCTAACAAAATCATCTTAGTCCCACCATTTTCATCATATGCTTCCTCAGTCTTTATATCATAATATTCATTTTCTTTTACATCATCTGTATCATTATTATCTTTATTCATTAAATTTTTAATAAAACCCATTTTTTCTCCTCCAATTCTTATACATTATACATTTTATCATAAAATATTTAAAAATGAAACATGTAATTTAATTATTCTAAGCTTAATCTACTCAATCTATTTGTAATACTAGGATCTATTGTCTTTAAAATATTAACAGTATTAGCTAGTGACTTTTTATATTCTCCTTTATAGAATAATTGTTCTGAAATATTTAGATGTTTATTTATCTCACTTAAACTACTACGATATCTATTTCCATAAACAATTGCTGCTTCACTCATTCTTGCATACTTAAGTATTTCATTAGTTCTAGAATATAGTTTTAATACTAAGTCTCTTGCCGTATCAACACGAGTATTTAATACATCAATAGTTATTGGCTTCTTTTCTAACTCACGAACTATTTCGTTCATCGCAAGTGATGCTTCCTTTAATTCTATATAATAATTATTTGGTATTACTGGTAAGTTATACTCACGCATTTTATCTTTAGATTCTTTAAGAACCATCTTAATTTCTTCTAACTGATGACGCGCACGCACCTCATCATCACGCATTGTACCTATTTCATTTAAAGACTCATCTAACTTATCTTCTGATATACCTAATTCTTTACTTAATCCTTCTACCTCACCTAATAGTTGAGAATAAGCAAATGTATGATTTCCAGTATGATCATTTAATACTTTATAGTTTTCATTTATCTTATCAAGTGATGCACTTACTTCTTTTATTAAACTAATCTTCTCATCATTAAGATTATAGATATTAGTTAAATTATCCATAGATGAATTAATCTCATTAATTACTTCATTCATCTTATCTAATCTTTCTTTAAATGATGATAACTTATCATTATAACTTGCACGCGCTCTTTTCTCATTTTCAAAATCTATAAATAATGAATCAAAGTAATCAAGTAATATTTTAAGTTCATATAAACTATCTTGTAAGTTTAAAGACTTAGTACGAGTAATAATATCTTTAATCTTATTATTAGCTTCAGTTACATTTTCTTCTACATTTAAGTAATCTAATGGATAATTATCACTCGTCATTTCATTATAAATAGTTGCAATCTCTTCCATACGTTTAGGTAAAACATTAAATACAAGAAGTACTATTGAAGGAACTTCTTCTATTACTATTTCCATATGTTTTAAAAGCTCATCTATAATATTAATGATGGTTGCAACCTCACCAAATTCATTATTATCCATAATAGATTCAAAATCTTCAAATCTTTTAGCTATTACTTCAAACTGTGCTTGTACCACACCTGCAAACTTACCATATGCATCTTTACTAGATAAGAACTTCTCATATAGTTCACGGTAAGATGCACGATACTTAGTAATAGCGCTTCTACTTTTAGATTCACTATTTGTAATCTCTTTTATCTCACCTAACAAGAATTCTGAATTAGTTTTAACTTTATATAGTTCCATCTCTAGTTTAGCTATTTTATATATTGTACTTTTATAATCTTTTTGTTTTAAAGAATACTCTGCCTCAAGCAACATATTAGATAAATTTGGAACTTGATTCTCTTTTATATCTTTTAGTCTTTCACTCCACTCATTATACATAACTTCTAGTTTTTCATTATTAAGAAATGATTCTACTTTAGCAAGTTCTGGTACAATTGGACTTGATGCCAATTTATTCTTTTCTATTTCTAGTGCGGATATCGCACGCTTCATCACACGTTTTTTACGACCTCTAATGATTATAATCATTGTAATTATTGATAATAAAGTTGCGCCTAATGATATAATTGCGACAACTCTAGGATCATTTAGATTTATCATTTTTACCACCTTACTATAATATTATCACAAAATTACCTATTTTTCGACTATTTTTTATAAATTTATTAAAAAAAGTAAAAAATTCTTATTGACAAGACTATTAAATACCTTTATAATTACTAGGTGAGTGCAGGAACTTTGGGATAATTAATGTGTTTATTATCTTTAGGATTTATCAGTAGTCTTTCTGCAAAGATGAAGATATTAGTATAAACACCCTAATTATTGGTAAAGGTAAGCACCTCGAAGAAAGGAGATGCGAAAATGTCAAGATATACAAAATCATCTTACCGTAAAAGTCGTCGTTTAGGTTTCTCTACATTAGAAACAGGTAGAGAACTTGCTAAAAAACCTTATGCACCTGGTATGCATGGACAAAAAAGAGCAAAGAAATTATCTGATTACGGTACACAGTTACAAGAAAAACAAAAAGTTAGATTTATGTATGGACTAAACGAAAAACAATTTAAGAAAACTTTCGTTGAAGCTGGTAAATTAAAAGGCGTTCATGGTGAAGATTTCTTAAAATTACTAGAAAGTCGTTTAGACAACTTAGTATATCGTATTGGGTTTGCAACTACAAGACGTGGAGCAAGGCAACTAGTTAATCATGGACATATTACTGTTAATGGTAAAAAAGTTGATATTCCATCTTACAGATGTAAAGTTGGAGATGTTATTTCTGTTAAAGAATCTGATAAAGAATTAAAGATTATTAAATCTTCATTAGAAGCTTTAAAGAAAAGAGTTGAATTCATTAATTATGACGAAACTAAAATGGAAGCTACTTATGTTAGATATCCAGAAAGAAGCGAACTTAATGCAGATATCAATGAATCATTAATCGTTGAATTCTACAACAGATAATTAAATGTACGAGAAAATCGTACTTTTTTTATAAAAAAATACTATGTATTTTACGCATAGTATTTATTATTTTCTCTTAAATTTTGCTGAAATCAGTTTTATTATTAAATATCCTGTACATAATATCGCACCTAATATATAGAAATTAAATAGTATTGGATGATTATTATCACCCCTACACATTAAACTTATACTAATTAATAAAGCTACATCAATTGTTGTAATAATTGCAAGATGAAATAATTTCTCCATTCTATTTATTTGACCGTTAGAATCAGTCATTTCAACATTAAAACGTAAATCTCCTGAATTAATACCTCTTAATATAGTAAGTGCTTCATTCGGAATAAGCATTAAATCTGCACCACTCTTCGCACTCTTAAGTAAATATTTAGTTATTGTTTCCTTATTAATAGATTTACTAACATCAATATGATTTTTTAATACAACCATCAAACTTATCTTAGGATTAATCTCCTCTAACAATCCTGCAATTACTACTATTCCTCTAATTAACATAGTAATATCTCTTGGTAATGTTATTTTATGACGATTAAGCATAGAAAACATATCTGCTGCAAAATCTTTTACATTTATATCAGATAACTCACTAGTTACATTCTTATCAAGGACTATTTTAATATCATTTTTAAGATGCATTTGATCAACATAATTAGAGTTAGAATTAGTATCAATAGTTTTTAAAATACTAGCTACATCATTATAATCATTATTAGAAATACTAATTAAGCATCTTTCAAGCAAATTACGATAACGAAGACTAATTTTACCCATCATTCCATAATCAAGATAAACAATTTTACCATTTTCAATTTTTATATTATCAGAATGTGGATCAGCATGAAAATACCCATCGTCTATGGCTTGTTTAATATAGTTATCGGCAAGTTTCTCAGATATTTCAGTAATATCATAACCATTTTTCTTTAATGATTCTATATCATTAATATTACATCCACCAATATATTCCATAACTAAAGCATACTTAGTAGAATATTCATCATATACTTTAACACTTTTCAAGTATTTTATATCACTATTATAATTAGCAAACTCTTTCATATGTCGTGCTTCTACTAAAAAGTCCATCTCTTCTAATGCAGTTGAGTACATTTCATCTAAAAAATCATTAATATTTATAATATTAGAAAATAGTCTGTCTATATTAAGTATTTTAATAGCTTTTTTTAATACTTTAATATCTTGTTCCATAAGAAGACCTACATTAGGCCTTTCAATCTTAATAACAACAGAAGTGTCATCTATTAGTATTGCTTTATGCGTTTGAGCAATAGATGCAGAACCAATTGGAACTTCTTCAATACTCTTAAATATTTCAAACGTTTTATTATCGTATTCTCTATTTAAAATATCAATTATCTCACCATAAGTCATAGGCTTAACCTGACTTCTTAACTTCTTTAACTCTAGGCAGTATTCTTCTGGAACTAAATCAGGACGAGACGACATAATTTGTCCAATCTTTATAAAAGTTGGCCCTAGTTCTTCTAGAGCCTCCCTCATACTTACTGGATTATTATGCTTAATTAAATGATATTTTCTAATTGCAGATACTATTTCATTTAATCTTTTTAAATTGCTACTCATAACACCACTTACTTTTTAGATTTATCCTTTAAAGCACTCATTAATTCTTTCTTATCTTCCTCAGACATATCTTTAATCTTCTTTAAAATATCATCTTTAGAAAAGTCCTTTGTTTCATATACTACAGTAATATTTTCTTTCATTTTCTCTTCAATATTATGTTTCAACTCTTCATTAGCAACTTTACCTTTTTCATAAAGTTCGCTACCTTTTTTTAATAATTCCTCTTTTAATTCTTTTGCCTTTTCATTAGTTAAAGACATAACACCTAACCCCATTAAAATTACATTTTTTAATTCTTCTTTCATAAATATCCTCCTATCACATATATTATAAAACAAAATGATAATATAGTCAAAACTATTTATCGTAAATTATATTAGATACTTCAAGTAATTTTAAATAATCTTTATTTTCTAAGCAATTTAATAATTCTATATATATTTTATCTTTATTAATATTTATTTTTACTTTATCTATAAAATTATATACATAACTTATATCATCTATTTCATATAAAAAACTACTTTTTATCTTTTTTAAACGTAGTGCGACAGTATCATCAAAGCAATCATAGTAATCATCATCTTCTTCTATTTTTAGTATAGCTCCATAATAATCATCTATATATATAGTTATATTGTAATAACCTTGTATATCTATTTTATAATACTTTTTAAGTCTTAATAATAAAGTTTTTAAATCATTTTCTAATACTTTAGTATTACTAAAATCCATATTTATAACATTATATTTATTCAAATAAATTATATAATTACCATCCTTAAAATCTATTTTCATGTGTCACCTAGAATATTTTATGTAAAAAAAAGAATTATGCATCTACATAGTTCTTTCAATCTTATCATATATTTCTTTTTTACCTTGCTTAGTAACATTAGAAAACATAACAAAGTCATCCCCTACTACTAAATCTAAATCCGATAAAATTATATTTCTTTGTTTTTGATGAAGAGGAATACCAACTTTATCAGACTTTGTACCAACTATAGTAACAGGAATTTTATAATGTTTTAAATAATTATACATTATTAAATCATCATTAGTTGGTTTATGTCTAAAATCAACAAGCATAAATACTTGCTTTAAATTAGGTCTATTTTGAATATAGTCTTCCATCATAAGTCCAAATTTTTTCTGTTTTTTCTTACTTACCATCGCAAATCCATATCCAGGTGCATCTACTAAATAGTAATCATCATTAACTAAATAGAAATTAATAGTTTGCGTTTTACCTGGAGTTGCCGAAGTTCTTGCATAATTTTTTCTATTAATCAAAGTGTTTATAAAACTACTCTTTCCTACATTAGATCTACCAACAAGTAAGTATTCTGGTTTATTATCTGTAGGATATTGACTACGTCTTACCGCACTAATTACCATCTCTACACTACTAATACGCATTTAATCACCTCTCGTAAGCATCTTCATTATATCAAAATCAACAATCTTAGTCAAAGTTTTTTACAAAACGATATCACTATACAAAATATATAATACAATATGTATAAAACATTTCCTAGTACTATTTCTGAATAGATATTAAATAGTATTAGAAAGTGATTACAAGATAAGTAATATGTCATAAATAAACTAAATAATATAAATATCAAATGTATAACATAGAATACTATGTTAATTTTATAATACTCATTTTTAAACAACATAATAGTATTAATTATCATAAATATAATACTGCTTAGAAAATAGAAATAGATATTATGAATAAAATGACTAAATGTATCTATACTAAATAAATGATAATTATAGTTAATAATAATTATTATTGTAACTATTATATTTATAAAAAATACTATACGCTTTATAAAATAACTATTATTTAACAACAGTATTAATAGAATAATCGAACTAATTATTATAAATATATATATTGGATAATTATTTATACTATCTTTTAAACTAGAAAATAAATAGTTAATACTATGATTTACGTACACTAGTTAATACTTCTCCTGTCATTTCACTAGGAATATTTATCCCCATGATATTAAGAATAGTTGGAGCAATATCACCTAATTTACCATCTTTAAGTTCATAAGCATTATCAGTTATTATAAATGGTACTAAACTTTTAGAATGACTTGTAATTATATTATCTTTATCATCTAACATATAATCACAATTACCATGATCTGCTGTGATAACCATAGTCATATCTATCTCTTTACATTTTTTATAAATTTTACCAATACATTCATCTAATACTTCAACTGCTTTTACTGTTGCATCAAATACACCAGTATGACCTACCATATCTCCATTTGCAAAATTTAAAACTATAAAATCATATTTATCTATAGATTTAAGTAGTTCATCTGTAACTTTATAAGCACTCATGCTAGGCATTAAATCATAGGTTGCAACCTTAGGAGATGGTATTAATATTTTATCTTCATTAGGATAGTTTATCTCTTTTCCACCATCAAAGAAGAAAGTAACATGAGCATACTTTTCTGTTTCCGCAATTCTTAATTGTGATAAATTATTATTAGCTATCACATCACCCATTATATTGTTTAGGTTTGGATCACTAAATGCAAAAGGAGCTTTAACTGATTCTACTACAGGCATCATACTAAGTACTTTTAAGTTATTAAATTTTTTTACTTTCATATCATTAAATTTCGGATTAGTTAAAGCAGTTAACATTTCTCTTATTCTATCTTTACGAAAATTAAATGTAATAAATCCATCGTTATCTTCTACTTTAGAATTGTGAGTAAAGATGGTTGGTGGCAAGAACTCATCTGTTATTCCTTTATCATAGTTATAATCAAGATATACTTTAATATTATTAGAATTATAGTATTCTCCCTTTCCTTCTACTATGGCATCATAAGCAAGTTTTAATCTATCATAATTATTATCTCTATCCATTCCGTAATAACGTCCACCAATAGTAGCTATTTCACCAATTCCTAATTCTTTTATTTTATCTTCTAACATTTTTATATATTTATAACTACTTTTAGGATCAACATCTCTACCATCTGTACATATATGAATATATACTTTACTAACTCTATTTATTTTGCACATATCAAGTAGAGCAAATAAATGATTAATATGTGAATGTACTCCTCCATCGCTAAGAAGTCCAAATAGATGTAGTTTAGAATTATTCTTTTTTACATGATTCATTACATCTATTATTTTTTCATTTTTGAAAAAATTCTTATTTTCTATTTCTTTATCTATCATAGTAAGTGGTTGATATACAATTCTTCCTGCACCTATATTCATATGCCCTACTTCACTATTACCCATTTGACCATCAGGTAAGCCTACAGAAATACCACTTGCTTCTAGTTTAGAATTAGGATAGTTTTCAAATAAATAATCAAAATTAGGACGGTGAGCAGCATTAAATGCATTACCATGTTTATCATTTCTTACACCTACTCCATCTAATATTGTTAATAATACTTTCTTCATTTTTATCAATCCTCCTAAACTCATTATAACATCAAAAAGAAAGAAAGTGAATTATTCTTCACTTTCAATAGAGATTTCTTTTTTTAATGATTCTTCTTTTATAGGAGCAGTAATTAATAATGTACCGTTTTTAAATTCTGCTTTAATGGCATCTTCATCGATATCTCCTAAATAGAAAGATCTTTTATATTCACCATATTTACGCTCACGACGAATATATTTTTTTTCTTCATCTTTTTCTTCTTTCTCAACACTTTTTTTAGCAGATACAGTAATTGTTCCTTTATGACATTCAATTTTAATATCATCTTTAGTAAATCCTGGTATATCCATTTCTAGATGATACTTACTATCTTTCTCATAAATATCACAACTCATATCCTCCACTCTGTCAAGTCCAAACATACTATCATATAAAAATCTACCTGGTAACATATTTAATCATCCCTTTCCTTTACTAATAATATTATGAACCAAATATTATTTTTTAGTATATTTTTTGTAATCTTCTCAATTACATATACATAATATCATATTTTTTAGCACTTGTCAAGTGGGAGTGCTAAAAAATGTGAAAAAAATTAAGAATTTTCATTCCTAATTTATAACCATACTCCAAATATTATCGCACTCATACTAAGAACTAATCCTGCAACCCAAAATACTTTTACAATATCAGTTTCTTTCCATCCTAGTTTTTCCATATGATGATGATACGGAGTCATTAAGAATACTTTCTTGTGAAAGAACACCATTGATATAATTTGTATTAAACATACGACTGTTTCAAATATAAATACAAGCATAACAACAATAAATGTAATTTCATGTTTTGTAATAATAGCGATTGCCGCAAGTGTTGCACCTAAAGCCAAACTACCTGTATCTCCCATAAATACTTTAGCAGGATATGTATTAAATACCAAGAATCCTATCAAACTACCTACAAGAACAAAGATAAATATTGCAATATCTTCTGTACCTGTAATAGCAAATGAATTCCAAGATATTAATGCAAATGCTAAATAAGCAATTACCGCAAGTCCTCCAGCAAGTCCATCTAATCCATCAGTAATATTAACTGCATTACTACTTGCAACTAACATAAATAATATAAATATTCCATAAAACCAACCCATGTTAATAGTAATTCCAAGTGTATGTATATCAAGTATTGCATCTGCTCCACTATGCATATAAACATAGAAGAATATTAAAGCAACTACAGCTTGCATACTTAATTTCTGTATTTCTGTAAGTCCTATATTATTCTTTCTCTTAATAATTAAATAATCATCAATAAAACCTATTAAAGCATAAGATAAAAATACAAATAGCACCAGAAATAAGTTAGTTGAAATTGTTACTTTCTTTAAAATAATAAGAATTAACATCGTTATTAATGATGATAATATAAATATTATTCCTCCCATCGTAGGTGTTCCTGATTTTTCTTTATGCTTTTTACTTAAATATGTACTTTCAACTTGTTTTACTTTTTTCTTTAACATTGGTATTACAATTAATCCAATAATTACTGCCACAATAAATCCAATCATTATTGCCAGTACTGCTTTAGTCATTACTAACACATAATCACTCTCCAATATATTCTAAGACTATCAGCTTATCACTAAAAGGATATTTTACACCCTTAATTTCTTGATAATCTTCATGTCCTTTTCCTAATATTAATAGTATATCACCTTTTTTTAACATTTGTATACCCTTTATTATTGCTTTTTTACGATTTACTTCAATTTCATAATTAAAACTGTCAAGTAATTGTATCATGTCAAGTATTATATCATAAGCATCTTCATTCCTTGGATTATCGGTTGTATATATAACATAATCAGAATTATCGCTTGCGATTTTACCCATATACTTTCTTTTACTATTATCTCTATTACCGCCACAACCAATAATAGTTATTACTCTATTATTATTCTTTACCGCATTAATTACTTTCTCAACTGCATCAGGAGTATGTGCATAATCTATTATAATAGTAGAATCATTATAATTAATCTTCTCCATTCTACCAGGCGCACTATCTAAAGAAGTAACTATACTCTTAATAGCATCACTATCTATATTTAATAACTCAAGTATAATTATAACTATACATATATTATATATATTATAATTCCCTATTAACTTAGTATTATACATAATATTATTAGCTTTAAAACTACCATTATTTATATCACTAATCTTATAATCTCCACATACTCCATAAGTAACACAATTATCAGTAATAAAATGTTTATAATACTTATCATCACTATTAATAATACCTACGCCATTCTCTTTAAGCATGCTAAATAACTTTAACTTACACTTTAAATACTCATCCATTGTCTTATGAAAATCCAAGTGATCCTGAGTTAAATTAGTAAATACTGCATAATCAAACTCTAAATACTTAACTCGATCATAATATAACCCTTGACTACTAACCTCCATAACTACATATTCTATATTATTTCTAACACATTCAATTAACATGTGATATAAACTTAATATATCAGGAGTAGTATTAATATTATCATACTTATTACCATCCATATAAAATCCAATAGTACCAATATAAGCACACTTAATATCTATCTTATTTAATGCTTGATATATTAAAAAAGATGTAGTAGTCTTCCCATTAGTACCAGTTATACCAATTAACTTTAAATTCTTAACTATATCTACATACTTATTCCTAATATAACTATCCAAATAATCCTTAGTACTATCTACAATCTCTATATTACTATAATCATAATTACCATACTCACATATAACCTTACTACATCCCCTATTAATTGCATCTTTAATATAATCATGACCATCCCCATTAAGCCCACGAATAGCAATAAAAGTGTCTCCTCTTCTTACCTTTCTAGAATCATTCTGTAACATAAAAAACACCTCAGTATATTTTATTCTTAAATATAACTGAGGTTAATTTACTACATCGATAAGTGATAAGGACTTTGTTCTGAACCGTCTCCTGAAGTTATTTTGATATTAAATTTTAGATATACGACTGGACGTATATACATTCCAGTATAAACATAATCGATATTAATATTAGAATCATTCCAATAATTTAAACTTTTGAGTTTATCGTAACTAACAGGTGAAATCAACCAATACTTATAATTACCTCCACTAATATAAATCCAGTTATTTTCTTTTCCATTTGATGTTGAACATTCATTCACATCATTAAAGCAAGTATTATCTACTCCTAAAGCATATATATATGTATAATCACTTGGATACATTAAGGCTATTTTTCCATTCCACGATATGCTGTTTCCACTATATACCATTGTCCCCCTCTCTCGACTATATGATTCTTTGCCACTAAATAATCCGGTTGCTCCTAAATAATATTTAGAAATTTCTATCATTTCTTTGCTTACCTCATCTAATCCATTATAATAATCTCCATTTAAATATGTATTTAATGTTGCAGTTGACCATTCATTTGATCTATTTGAATTCCATGCCATATTACTTGATAGTTTTTCATTTCTTACTATCTTTATTCTTTGTTCAGTATTACCATTTCCATCTTCTACTGTAAATACACCAATAATTCTCCATAATTCATTGTTAAATGTTACATAGTTGTTTGGATTAGCTCCAATATATCTATAATCAGTTAAAGCTCCTGTTTGAGTAGTTGCAGGATGTTCAAATGTATACATCTCTTTAGTATTTCCATCTGTATAGCTTGTTACAGTTACTGGATTTGCTTTTGCAACCAAATCACTTACTGTCATTGGTGGATTTACTATACTACCATAATGATAATATCCATCTTCTGTATCATTTGTTACATCTACATTATTTACTTTACATTTAGTCATGTATATAGTTCCATCATAGTTAACTGTAACATCACATGATACTGGTTTACCTTTGTAATCGATTGTTAAAGTTGTATAGTCTTCAACAGGAGTTCCATTTGTATTATAAGTATGCAACTGATGCTTTCTTTAAGGAATCTCCATACATATCTACAAATTCAACGTTTGTTAAATCTCTAGTACCGTAATGATACCAGCCATCTTCAGTAGTTGAGTCTTTTACTTCTACATTATTTACTTTACACTCAGATAAGTATAATCCTCCATTTTCTTTCATAGCCATTACATTACATACTACTGTAGAACCACTATATTCTATTTGTAGATTAGGTAAATCTGCATTTGTTGGAAAATAACCGTTATCCATTAGGTATGATGCAATAGCTAACTCTACTGATCTTCCATATGCATCGACACTCCTTTTTCTCGCACTTATTTTAGCTTTTCTTATAATAGACTTGTCCGTAAACTAAAATTATGTTAAAATATAGTTGCTAAACACAAAAGATAAAGAATTAGAAAGTGGTCTTTATAGACTAATCCAAATTTGTGTTTAGCGATATCAACTTCTTTGTGGATTAGTCTATAAAGACTATTTTTGGTGTATGGATGAAAGAATATAAAGAGGAAGAATATAGAACAATTTTTGGTGTAGAAAAAAACACATTTGATGAAATGGTAAGAATAGTAGAGATTGAATATGATATTATTCATAAAAGAGGAGGCAGAAAAGACGGTCCTGATGCAAGACTAAGAGTTGAGATAACTTTAAAATATCTTAGACAGTATAACTCACAAAGATATTTAGCTGTTGAATATGATGTAGCTAAAAGTAGTATATCTCCTATAGTGAAATGGACAACAAAAGTGTTAGAATCAAATAACAGTTTTTCTTTGCCAAATAAAGTAGATAATATAAATGATAAGTCAGAAGATAGAATTATCGATGCTACTGAAACCAAGATTGATAGACCTAGCAAAAACCAAAGAGAATGGTATTCTGGTAAAAAGAAACTACATACAATTAAAACTCAAATTGAGATAGGAGCTACTACCTTATTAATTTATTCGGTAAGGTATGCTAAAGGAAGTACTCATGATTTTAAATTGTTTAAAAATTCTAAAGTTGATTATAACAGGGATACTACTTCATTTGTAGATAAAGGTTATATAGGTATTGATAAAATTCATTCTAATAGTATTATTCCAATCAAAGCAAGTAAGAATCATGAATTAACTGACGATGAAAAATGGTACAATAATGAAATATCAAAAGTTAGAATTGCAGTTGAACACGTTAATGCATTCATTAAAAAATTTAAAATAACTAGTACTAGATATCGAAATAGAAGAAAGAATTTTAAATTATTTATGTCTTTTATATGTGAAATTTACAATTTTGAAATAGCTAATTTATAGTTTACGGACAAGTCTAATAGATATTACGAGTGGTGTTATGATAAGTGCGATTATTGCCATAATTACTTATAAGCACATAAGATAGTATCACTCAGAGTAAATTCAGATTAATAATAAAACACAGTTATCCACTTCAAACTGTGTTTTATTTAGG
>CADCIZ010000035.1 GCA_902801685.1 uncultured Erysipelotrichaceae bacterium
CAAATCCACAGGCGAGAGTTATTATAACTCAAAAAAATATAAATAGAAAGGATCAATCAAATAGATTAAAACTTCTATAAGATTGATTATACGAGGATGGTGTATATGAAAAAGAAATTCTATAAAGGTCGAAGCGATATTATTTTTAAAGGGATATTTTTAAAAGATAGTAATCGTGATATGTTAAAAAGATTAATTGAGGAATCAATTAATAAGAAAGTAGAAATACTTGAAGTTAAGGCAAGTGAGTTGCCTAAAGGTAATGTTTATGAGAAGGGGAAAATATTAGATGTATTGGTAGCTTCTGATGAAGGAGAAATTAATATTGAGGTTAATTCTTATTCTGACGAGGATTTACATAAACGTAATGCATCTTATATATTTGAAAGGTATTCATCATCAGTTCCAGTTGGTGGGAGTTATGCAGATATGAAGAATTTTATTCAGATAAATCTTACTTATGTGGATAAAGAGAAAGGGAAAGATTTAGAAATGATTTCTGAGTATCATTTAGAAGAGATTCATAGACATGAAGATTATATTAATAATTTGACTATTTATGAATATAATGTATCCAAAATTAAAGATGAGTGGTATAATGGGGATAGAACACATGGCATTATGGCACTACTAGATGCCGATGCTAATGAGTTTGAAACTATTGGTACAGGAGATGAGATGATGGATAGATTTAAAAAAGAAGTTAAGCATATGAATAGCCAATTAGGAGATGTTCAGTTTAGAGATCCAGATGAAGATGCAGAGATTATCTTTAACACGATTCTTGATAATAAAAAGAAAAAAGCAGCTAGGCAAGGAAGAGAAGAAGGATTGAAAGAAGGACGTGCGGAAGGTCTTGCTGAGGGTCTTGCTGAGGGACAAATTCAAACAAAAAATCATGTTGCTCGTAAAATGAAGCTTAAAGGTATTGATATTGATATGATTGCAGATATTACTGGTTTATCATTAGATGAAATTAATGATTTATAGGTACATTTAGTTGTATCTTTTTTCATATAATTAAATATGATAGGAATAATTACAAATAGTGGGGTAAGTAGTGAAGGTAATAATATATATTATGTTTATCAATCTTTTTTTAGATTAGATTATGATTATTTAATTATACCTTTAACTAATATAGATGATATTAAAAGTAAAATAGATAAATGTAGTGGGATTATTATGCAAGGTGGTGATGATTATCTAGATATCCATCCTGAAATAATTAAATATATACATGATATAGATAAGCCATTACTTGCAATCTGTATGAGTATGCAAGCAATGGGAGTGCTATTTAATGGAAAATTAAAATATATTACTAACCATAAAGATAAGAAAAAATATTCTCACTATGTGACTATTAAAGAAAATACACTTCTGTATAAAATATTAGGATGCAGTAAATTACTTGTTAATTCTTCTCATAAAGAATGTTTAGAATATACTGATCTTACAGTATCCGCTTATAGTAATTGTATAGAAGCGATAGAAGATAGCAGTAAAAGATTTTTTTTAGGATTACAGTGGCACCCTGAAAAAATGATTGAATATGATAAATTAGAAAGAAAGATATTTGATTATTTTTATCAGGTTACAAATAAGTAGGGTGGTATATGAATTTAGAAAAGTTAGTAAGTATTACTAAAGGTAAAATTATAAATAAATATAAGAAGGTATTAGTAGATAGTTTTAAAACTGATACTAGATTACTTAATAAAAAAGATTGTTTTATTGCTTTAAAAGGAAAGAGGTATGATGGAAGTAAGTTTATAAATGATAATTTAAAGTGCAAAGTAGTTATTACTGAAGAAGATATTAAGCTAAAAAACTTTCCTGTTGTAAAAGTAGATAATACTTATGATACATTATACTATTTAACTAAGTATAAACTTACTAAATATAAAATACCTGTAATTGCAATTACAGGCTCTAATGGTAAAACAACATTAAAAGAAATAATTTATAACATATTAACTACTAAATATAATGTACTTAAAAATGAAGGGAATAAAAATAATATAGTAGGAGTATTTGAAACTATACAAAAATTAAATAGTAAGTGCGATATTGCAGTAATAGAGTTAGGCATGAATCATAAAGGTGAGTTAGAAAAACTATCTAATATGATTGAACCTACAACTGCACTTATTACTAATATAGGAACATCTCATATTGGAAATTTAGGAAGTAGAAAGAATATTTTTAAAGCAAAGATGGAAATAACTAGTGGACTAACTGGAGAGTTAATTGTAAACGGAGATAATAAATTCTTAAAAAAAGTTAATGGTTATAAATGTGGGACTAACTATAATAATGATTTAATTGCATATAATATAAAGGTATTTGATAACTATTTAACCTTTAATATATGTATTGATAAAGAGTATTTGGTTAAGTTTAATAAACCTGCATTAGAATATATTCCAATGCTACTAGAAAGTATTAAAGTAGGATTATTGTATAACATAGACATTACAGATATAATAAAAGTAATTGAAGAATATAAATCATATAGTAAAAGATTAAATGAAATTAAACTTGATAATTATACCGTTATAGATGATAGTTATAATGCTTCTTATGAATCTATGAAGTGTGGACTTAATGTCTTAAGTAATGTAAAAGGTAATAAGATAATTATATTAGGCGATATGTTAGAATTAGGTAAATATAGCAAGAAATATCATAAGAAATTAAATAAGATATTAGATGATATAGATAATAAAATAGCACTTACTGTAGGTAAGTATACTAAATATATTAATTCTATGCATTTTAATAGTAATAAAGATATTATTAATTATCTAGATAATCTTGATATAACTAATACTACAATATTTATTAAAGGGTCTAATAGTATGAAGTTATATGAAATAGTTGACTATTTAGTTTGCAAATAATAGGAATATAAGCCGTTATATATATGGTGTACTGCTTCATATAGCGAATGTTACGTTTGAAGTGGAATCAGACGTTATTCTTCGTAATTAGGGGGACTGAAATTAACTGTGTTGTTCAGATGTTTTTTCTACGAACTGGTTAGTATTAACTAGTTTTTCTTTTTTAGGGGTGTAGTAATTAATTTGATTTTGTGATAATATATTAACAGATAGGATAGTGATGATATGAATGTATTAACAGATAAAGAATTAAAATGTATTGATGCTTATTTTAGAGCATGTAATTATCTTTCAGTAGGTCAGTTATACTTATTAGATAATCCTCTTTTAAAACGGCCACTTGATATGAATGATTTAAAGAAGAACGTTGTTGGGCATTGGGGTACTACTCCAGGACAAAATTTTATTTATACACATCTTAATAGAGTTATAAAAAAATATGATTTAAATATGATTTATGTATCAGGGCCAGGACATGGTGGACAGGCTATGGTATCAAATACATATTTAGAGGGAACATATAGTGAGATTTATCCAAATATTACAGAAGATGAAGAAGGAATGAAAAAGTTATTTAAACAGTTTTCTTTTCCAGGTGGAATATCTTCACATGTTGCACCAGAAACACCAGGTTCTATTAATGAAGGTGGAGAGTTAGGCTATAGTATTGCGCATGCAACAGGTGCAATTTTGGATAATCCAGATTTAATTGCAACAGTAGTTGTTGGTGATGGCGAAGCAGAAACTGCAACTCTCGCAACCAGTTGGCATTCCAATAAATTTATTAATCCTAAAACAGATGGTGCGATATTACCAATTTTGCATTTAAATGGATATAAGATTGCTAATCCGTCTTTACTTGCTCGTATTTCTGAAAGTGAGTTATTATCCTTATTTAAAGGATATGGTTGGAGTCCTATAATTGTTGAAGGAATAGATCCAATTTTGATGCATGAAAAAATGGCTGAGGCACTAGATAAAGTAATACTTCAGATAAAACAAATTCAAAAGTCAGCACGAATTGATAATGAAACTAGAAGACCATTTTGGCCAATGATAATATTGAAAACACCTAAGGGATGGACAGGACCTAAAGAGTTTGATGGTAAAGTAGTTGAAGGCAGTTTTAGATCTCATCAAGTACCTATTACTATTGGTGATAATCAAGATAATATTAAGATATTAGAAAATTGGATGAAGAGTTATCATCCAGAAGAATTATTTGATGATAATGGTAAATTATTTGATTGGATAAAATCTTTTATACCAAGTGGAGATAAACGAATGGGGGCTAATCCTAATGCTAATGGGGGATTGTTATTAAAAGAATTAATTACTCCTGATTTTAGAGACTATGCAGTAGATATATCTGGTAGAGGTAAAACTCTTGCGCAAGATATGATGGAGTTAGGTAAGTATATTAGGGATGTAATAAAACTAAATGAGAATAATAAGAATTTTAGAGTTTTTTCTCCAGATGAAGCATTATCTAATCGACTTAATTATATCTTTGATGAGACTAATAGACAGTTTGATGGCAAAATTATAGAAGGTGATGAGTACTTAAATAATTATGGTAGAGTAATTGATTCAATGCTTTCTGAAAATTTATGTGAAGGTTGGTTAGAAGGATATTTACTTACAGGTCGTTACGGGGTATTTGCAAGCTACGAAGCATTTGTTAGAATAGTTGATTCTATGGCAAGTCAACATGCTAAATGGTTAAAAGTTACATCTAAATTAAAATGGAGAAAAGATATTGCATCACTAAATTACATTTTAACGTCACATTGTTGGCAACAAGATCATAATGGTTTTACTCATCAAGATCCAGGGTTCTTAAATCACTTAGTTACTAAAAAAGCAGATATTGTAAGAATGTATTTACCTCCAGATGCAAACTGTTTACTATCTTGTTTTGACCATTGTATTAAAAGTAAAAACTATATTAATGTTATAGTTGCGAGTAAACATCCTCGTTGTCAATGGTTAACAATGGATGAGGCAATAACTCATTGTACTAAAGGTATTAGTAAATGGGAGTGGGCAAGTAATGATGATGGTAATCCAGATATAGTATTAGCCTCCGCCGGAGATGCACCAACTTTAGAAATACTTGCTGCAACAACTATTTTAAGAGATAATTTTAAAAACTTAAAAATTAGAGTTGTTAATGTTGTAGATTTAATGAGATTACAACCAAGTGATAGACATCCACATGGTTTAACAGATGATGAGTATGATGAAATTTTTACTAAAGATAAACCAATAATCTTTGCATTCCATGGTTATCCAAGTTTAATCCATCAATTAACTTATAAAAGAACAAATAGAAATATTCATGTTCATGGTTATATAGAAGAAGGTACAATAACTACACCATTTGATATGAAAGTACAGAATAAAATAGATAGATATCATTTAGTAATAGATGCATTAAAGTATTTAGATTTAGTTGAAGATAAAGAGACACTAGTTAAATGGTGTTTAGATAAATTGGAATATCATAATAAATATATAAGAGAATATGGAATAGATATGCCAGATGTTAAAAATTGGAAATGGAATAATTAAAAGAGACGACATTTAGTTGATTCTTTTTGCTGTGTTGTAAAAAGCATAAAAATATATTATAATTAAACACGTGATGTTTATGGGAAAAATTAAGTATGAATTACTGAAAAAAGATGAGAAAACAAATGCAAGAATAGGCAAATTATATACTAATTATGGAGTGTGCGATACTCCAATGTTTATGCCAGTTGGAACCCAAGCTACAGTAAAAACATTATCTCCAGAAGAGATTAAAGATATGAAATGTGGTATCGTGCTTGCTAATACTTATCATTTATGGCTAAGACCCGGAGAGGATATTGTAGAAAAAGCAGGAGGTCTTCATAAATTTATGAATTATGATGGGCCAATACTTACTGATAGTGGGGGATTTCAAGTATTCTCTCTAGCAAAAAATAAGAAAAAAGATATTATTGAAGAAGGAGTAAAATTTAAAAGTCATTTGGATGGAACTAATTTATTACTTACTCCAGAGAAATCTATCGAAATACAGAATAAACTTGATAGTGATATTGCGATGAGTTTTGATGAGTGTATTCCATATCCTGCAACTTATGAATACACGAAACAGAGTACAGAACGTACTCTTCGCTGGGCAGCTCGTGGTAAGAAAGTACACTCTAATCCTAATCAATCATTATTTGGAATAGTTCAAGGTGGAGAATACGAAGATTTGAGAAAAATGAGTGCAGAAGAAACTGTGAAGATGGACTTTGATGGATACTCTATTGGAGGAACAAGTGTTGGTGAGTCTAAAGATACTATGTATAAAATGATTGAATACGCCATAAAATATTTACCAGAGGACAAACCTAGGTATTTAATGGGAGTAGGTGACCCCATCGATTTATTAGAGGGAGTAATTAGAGGAGTAGATATGTTTGATTGTGTTCTTCCAACAAGACTTGCACGTCATGGCAATGTATTTACGCGTCTAGGTAAAATTAATATTAGAAATGCTAAGTATAAGGAAGATTTCACACCAATAGAAGATTGTGATTGCTACTGTTGTAAGCATTATACAAAAGCATATATAAGACACTTGATAGTTGCAAATGAAACATTTGGGGCTAGATTGCTTTCTATTCATAATATAAGATTTTTAGTAAGATTAATGGAAGAGATTAGAGAGGCAATTAAAGATAATCGCTTATTAGAATATAAAGAGGAATTTATTAAAAAATATGAAAATAAATAAAGAGTATTATCGTATAGATAGTAAGTATAATAAAAGAATTATTCTTCTATCTGATATTCATTATTTTAGTAAAAAAATAATACCTGATTTATATAATATACTTGAATCTATTAAGAATTTAAAACCTGATTATATCTGTTTTTCAGGAGATATAGTAGATGATAAGAATATTAAAGATAAGGATTTATTAATTACGTGGTTTAAAGATTTATCAAAAATAGCAAGAGTAATTATTGGATTAGGCAATCATGAGTTTTATTTTAATCATGAAACAGAGAAAACATATGATAAAGAGTTATTTGATAAAATAGATAGAATTAAAAATGCCTATTTGCTTGATAATAAAGTACATAGTACAAATGGAATTAATTTTATTGGAGTAACTATTCCTAATGATTATTATGATAATGGTGAAGATAATACTGATTTAATATACTTTATGAATAAAAAGTATCCTTATTTATCAAAAGGATACAATATAATGCTTATCCATTCACCATATCAGGTAGCTAGGGCTAGTGTATTAGAGAAAATAAAATGTTATAAAGATATTGACTTAATATTATCAGGACATATGCATGGAGGTCTTACTTTTAATTTTTTAAAAAAGTGTTTAAAAGGTAGAGGTTTTGTTACTCCACAAAAAGGAATGTTTAAGAAATATTGTTATGGAAAATATAAGATTGATAATACTAATGTAATTATTTCATCTGGTGTAACTAAGTTATCCAAAAGTCACAAAATAGGTATATTTAGTTTTCTTTATAAAAGTGAAATTACAGTAATAGATATATAAAAATTTTCTAAGATTGATGCTAATTTATCCATTACATAACTAAATTATTTACATTATAAAAAAATAAAACATATAATTAAGTGGTGATTATATGTTTTTTCGTGATATCCATACTAGAATTAAAATTATATTAATTGCAATCATTTTCTTGTTTTTTCTTATAGTATTTAAAGTATTTTATATCCAAGTAATTAGTTATAATAAGTTAAATAGTAAAGCAAAAGGAGTATGGAGCCGTAATTTACCACTAGAGGCAAATAGGGGTAATATATATGATAGAGAAGGAGTACTTCTTGCAGGTAATGTTACTACAACATCGCTTGTATTAATTCCTAATCAAATTAAAGATAAGAAAGATACTGCTAGTAAACTTGCAAGCATCCTAAATGTTGGTGAAAAAGAAATGATGGCTCACGTATCTAAGAAAACATCTATTGAAAGAGTTCATCCTGAGGGAAGAAGATTATCTTATGAAATAGCAGATAAGATAAATGAACTAAAATTACCAGGTGTATATTTAGTAAAGGAAGCAAAAAGATATTATCCGTATGAGAACTGGTTGTCTCATACTCTTGGATATGTAGGAATAGATAATCAAGGGTTAGGTGGATTAGAACTTACTTATGACAAATATCTAACAGGAAGTAACGGGGCCATTAAGTATTTTTCAGATGCTAAAGGTAAAACATTATCTTTAGCGCAAACTTATGAAAAACCACAAGATGGTATGAATATGACACTTACTATAAATTATGAAATACAGGAAGCTTTAGAGAGAGAATTAGATAATGCAGTATCAATGTATTCACCAGATCATGCTATAGGAATAGTGATGAATCCAAATAATGGTGAGATACTAGCTTTATCATCAAGACCTAACTTTGATTCTAATAATTATACAAAGTATTCTATGGAAGAGATTAATAGAAACTTACCTGTATGGATGACATATGAACCAGGATCAACTTTCAAAATAATTACACTTGCTACCTCACTTGAAGAAAAAGTAGTAGATTTAGAAAAAGATCATTTTAATGATACAGGTTCTATTACTGTAGAAGGAGCACACTTACATTGTTGGCGCCATGGAGGCCATGGAGACCAAACATATTTAGAAGTAGTTGAGAATTCTTGTAATCTTCTGGTGAATACAGGAACACATTTAAGTTTATTGAGAACCCTTTAAATTCTATAAAACAAATTACCAAGATTGATGTTAATACTAACTATGATTTGATATATGATGGGGTATTATATTTTAATAATTCACCTGTTGTTATTCCAAACAGTGAAACCGTAGTAATCAAAAATGTAAAGAAAAAAAGTAAGAAAATAGGTGCAAAATTATTTGACATAAATACCAGTGATTACAAAAAATTGACTTCCAACAAGAGAGTTGAAATAATTCAATTATTTGATAAATTAGACGAGAAGATTTTGAAGAAATTTAATGGAATACATAGAAACTATTTAATGAAAGAAGTAGCATATAAAACTAATGTTAGATTAATGACTGTTGTTATTAAGCAAAATGAGTTGATTATAAATTTTGATAAGTCTGCTAAAGATTATGACACTAAAAATTTATTGAAAGAAAGAGCAGGATATCAAAATCAAAATATTTCTTATTCAATGTGTATTAGTAAACAAACTGAACTTAATTATGTTATTAAATTATTTGAAAATTTATATAATAGTAAAACAGACAATAGTAAAGAATTATATATTGATAATTTATTATCTGATATAACTACTACTATATTAAGTATTGATAAATCAATAAAGAAGAAAAAAGTAAATAAAGGTTTAATGTTTAAAGCTAATAGAAACTTTGCTATTTTAGAAAGAAGAAAATATGGAATTAATGTAAGAATATTAGAGGTAGAAGATAATGATAAATTATTATCTATAGTAGGTAGAACAAATTATGAACCTTTATGTAGATCATTTAAAATTAAAACTAATGAGGATATAGTTAAATATATTAATTATATAAAGAGTAGTTTTGAACTAACTAAAATTAATCCAATAGACTTAAAGAATGGACTTTCTGATTCATACTATACTAAATGATTTGACAATCAATTATATAAGAGGTAACATGGGAACAATTGGAGGATTGCTTATGTCAATAGATGATATGTTCAAAAACGAAGAAAAGAAGATAAGAAAACTATTTGATACTAAATTATTATCTGAACTATTATTATTAAATTATCAATATTCTAATAATGAATATTTAGGAACAACAGCAGAAGATGTATATAATTCTTTATCAAAAAAAAATAAATATACAATAAAAGAAAAAGAACAAATAGTAAAAAATGCTATTCAACTTTTAAATATAGAACATGGAATAAATGTTATAAATTATGAAGAACTTAATTTTGAAAAAATAAATTAAGTTTTTTTATGTGGTATTTAATGAGAAAAATAAACAAAATCATGTTATAATTATATTGATGTATATTTCTTTAAAAATACTAGAGGAGGTAATTATATGTTACAAAAAGAAGCATTAGCTAGAATAAGCATAAATAAATTATTAGAAGATGCTGGATGGAGATTTTTTCCAACTGAAAAAGGAATTGCTAATATTCAACTTGAGCCAAATGTAAAAATAAAACAAGAAGATTTAGATGGAATTGAATTAAAGAAAACAAAAAATGGTTTTGTTGATTATTTATTATTAGATGAAAATGGTTTTCCTTTTGTAGTTGTAGAAGCAAAAAAAGATGCTATTCATCCACTAGATGCTAAAGAACAAGCTAGAAAATATGCTAATTCTTTAAGATGTAAGTATATTATTCTTACTAATGGTTCAATACATTATTTCTGGAATTTAGAAAAAGGTAATCCAGAAATGATTACTTCATTTCCTACTTATGAAAGTTTAAAAGAAAGTAAAGCATTAACTTCAGATATTAAATCAATTACTGATATGAAAATTGATAAATATTTCGTTGCATTGAGTCAAGAACCATCTTTAGAAACAAGTAGTGCTTGGAAAACAGAAGATGATGAATTAATATTTAAATATTGTATGGATAATGGAATAAGAGTATTAAGACATTATCAATTAGGAGCAATAAAATCTGTTCAAACTGCTATTAATGATGGAAAGACAAGATTCTTATTAGAAATGGCAACAGGAACAGGAAAGACATTAACTTCTGCTGGAATTATTAAAATGTTTATAAGAAGTGAAGTTGCTAAAAGAGTTTTATTCTTAGTAGATAGAATTGAATTAGAAAATCAAGCTAAAAAAGATTTAGGAAGATATTTAAGTAAAGATGGAATAAAAGTAGAAATATATAAAGAAAATAAACAGGATTGGAATAGTGCTGATGTTGTTATAAGCACTATACAATCATTTACAACAGATAATAAATACCAAAAAATATTTACTCCTACTGATTTTGATTTAGTAATATCAGATGAAGCTCATAGAAGTATTGGTGGTAATAGTAGAGCAGTATTTGAATATTTTTTAGGATATAAATTAGGACTAACTGCAACACCAAAAAATTATTTAAAAGGCATTGAATTTGACGAAACAGATCCAAGAGAATTAGAAAGAAGATTAATGTTAGATACATATCATATTTTTGGATGTGATAGTGGGAATCCTACATTTAGTTATACTTTAAATGATGGAGTTAAAGATGGTATCTTAGTAAATCCAACAATTGTAGATGCTAGAACTGATATAACAACAGAATTATTAAGTGAACAAGGATTAACTATTGATTCATCTAGTGATGATGTTGAAGTTTCTGTAACATCTAAGGATGGAAGAAAAACAAAAGTAATGACAGAAAAAAATTATGAGAAAGATTTTTTCTCTGAAGCTACTAATAAAGTATTTTGTATGACATTTATGGAAAATGCACTTCGAGATCCAATTACAAATGAAATAGGAAAGGGAATTATTTTTTGTGTAAATCAAGCTCATGCAAGAAAAATTACAGAAATATTAAATGATATTGCTGATAAAATGTTCCCTGGAAAATATAATTCTGATTTTGCAGTTCAAATAACATCTAATGTTATGGATGCTCAACAAATGACAATAAATTTTGCAAATAATAAATTAAACGGATATTCAAAATGGAATGAAGATTATGAAACAAGCAAATCCAGAATAGCTGTAACTGTTGCAATGATGACTACTGGTTATGATTGCTCAGATATTATTAATTTAGGATTAATGCGACCTGTATTTAGTCCAACGGATTTTATTCAAATGAAAGGTAGGGGAACAAGACTACATACATTTGAATTTAAAGATAAAAAAATAAAGAAAGATACTTTTAAAATATTTGATTTCTTTGCAACATGTGAATTTTTTGAAACAAAATTTAAATATGATGAGAAGTTGTCTTTACCAAAACATATTAAAAGTGGTGATGGAGGAGAAGTTGATCCATCAGTTATAGATAAAGTAATTAATAAAGGTGCTGATTTCTTACTTACAATTGAAGAAGAAAAAGTCCCTGAAACAGGAATGCTGATTGATAGAAAACTTTATACTAAATTTGAAGATAAAGTTAGACAAGATCCAAATGTTCAAAAAATGATTGATGATTTAGATATAGAAAAATTAGAGTGGTATTTGAAAGATCAAGTATTTGATAAACCAAACGAATATTTTAATATTCCTAAACTTGAACAAGCATTAGGAATGGATAGAAGAATAACTGTAAGAGAAGTTGCAATGAACATTTTAGGATTATTAACAGGATATAAATCCAAAAAAGAAAAACTAGTTGATGAGTTTAATAATTTTAAACTATTAAATAAAGATGAATTAGAACAATACGCTGGTGAAAAAATAGATGATATTGAAACTGTTTTCGAGGCATATATAGTTGATGAATTCGTAAGAGAATGTGTTTATTCAAAACAATATTCTAAATTATTAAATTCAGTTATTAAAGATGAATTAAAAGAAATATCTAGTATTAGATTAAAAAATAAACCATTATTAGAATATATAAAAGATTATGTTGCAGAAAATGATATTAACTGTGATAACTATAAGAGGAGGTAAATAGTATGGCTACACAAAATATTTCAAAAGCTATAAAAGATTTAAGAGATACTATAGTAGGAAAAGTTCCACTACCAAATGACCAAGTTGATCAAATAACTCAAGCTTTATTATATAAATTTATGGATGATATGGATCAAGTAAGTATTGAAATGGGAGGAGTTGCAACTTTTTTCTCTGGTGATTTTGAACAATACAGTTGGAAAAGAATTATGAGCAATAGTATAGGAGCACAACAAAGGTATAACTTATATGCTGAGGGATTAGAAAAATTTTATTCTAATTCAGCATTACCAGAAACCTTTAGATCAATTTTTAAAAATGCTACTTTACCATATAGAGATCCAGAAACACTAACGAGTTTTCTTAAAATAATTGATGCTAATTTTGATTATAATGAAGATTCAGAGCAACTTGGAGATGCCTATGAATTATTATTAAATATTTTAGGTTCTTCTGGTGATTTAGGTATGTTTAGAACACCAAGACATATTATAGATTTTATAGTTTCTTTAGTTGAACCTGATAAAGAAGATAGAATTTTAGATCCAGCTTGTGGAACAGCAGGATTCTTAATTTCAGCATATAAATATATTCTAAATAAAAATAATGATGAAAATGGAAAGAGTAATTTAACTTTTGATGAAAAGACTAGAATATTACATAATATTAGTGGATATGATATTGCACCATCTATGGTTAAAATTTCCGAAATGAATTTATTTTTACATGGAGCTAGTGAACCTAAAATTTATGAATATGACACTTTAACTTCTGATGAAAAGTGGGGAGAAAAGTATGAATGTATTTTAGCAAATCCACCATTTATGACTCCAAAAGGTGGTATAGTTCCACATAATAAATTCAGTATTGAATCTTCAAAATCTGAGATATTATTTGTAGATTATATAGCTAATCATTTAACTTCTCGTGGTAAAGCTGGAATAATAGTTCCTGATGGTGTTGTTTTTAAACAAGATAAAGCATTTAATTCGGTTAGAAAAGATTTGCTTGAAAATAGTTTATGGGCAGTAATATCGTTACCAAATGGAATCTTCCAACCTTATGCTGGTGTTTCAACAAATATTCTTCTTTTAGATAAATCAATTGCAAAAGATAAGGATAAAGTTTTATTTTGTGAATTAAATAATGATGGATTTACTTTGTCTAAGCAAAGAACTCCAATAGATGGTAATCAAATTCCAGCATTAACAGAAGCAATACTTAAATTTAAAAATGAAAATGTTATATTAGATAATGTATATGGTGTTTCAAAACAAGAAATAATTGATAACAATTATGATTTATCAATAAATAAATATAGAGAATTAGAACAAGAAATAAT
>CADCIZ010000036.1 GCA_902801685.1 uncultured Erysipelotrichaceae bacterium
ATCTTTATATCAATAAAATTTCAATATTCTTGTCATAAATAATTATATTATGTCGATTTATCCTAGTCGGATGATTTTATCCTGTAGAATAGATTAAATCTATTCTAATTTTTTTGGATGTGTGTTATAATCTTGGTAGGAGATGTGATTATGAATAAAGATAATCCAAAGATTACAATTGAAGATATTATAAATGAGATTAACTACTTAACGGATGAAGAAATAGATAAGTTAAAGAGTGCTTACGAGTATGCAAAAGAAGTGCATAAAAACCAAAAGAGACTTACAGGAGATGCATATATTAAACATTTATTAAATGTAGTACATATATTAATTACTTTGAATGCTGATTCTGATACTCTTATTGCTGGAATGTTGCATGATGTAATTAATATTGGTGGTGTAAAAGAAGAAGATATAAAAGATAAATTTGGTGATGATGTTGCAATGCTAGTTTCAGGTATTACACAGATTAATAGACTTAATTATAATGGTACTAATGAAACTATGATTGCAAATCATAGAAAAATATTAGTAGGACTTACAAAAGATGTTAGGGTAATATTTATAAAACTTGCAGATAGACTTCATAACATGCGTACGATATATATGTTATCTGATGAAAAGAAGAAGGAAAATGCCAAAGAAACTTTAGAAATATTAACTCCTATCGCACACCGCCTTGGTATTAATAAGATTAAGAGTGAACTTGAAGATTTATCACTTCGTTACTTGAAACCTGATGTATATTTTTCAATAGTTGAACGCTTAAATAAGTCTAAAAATGAACGTAATAAGTTTGTCGAAGAAATGATGGATAATGTATCTACATTACTTAATGAACATAGAATTAAACATGAGATAAAAGGTAGAGCAAAAAGTATTTATAGTATTTATAAGAAACTTGATAAAGGTAAAAGATTTAGTGATATCTATGACTTACTTGCTTTAAGAGTATTTGTAGATACTATTCCTGATTGTTATCAAGCGATGGGCCTTGTTCATTCTAAGTTTCGTCCTGTTCCAAAAAGATTTAAAGACTATATAGCTATGCCTAAGAATAACATGTATCAATCACTTCATACAACCGTTTTTGGACCTAATGGAAATTTCTTTGAAATCCAAATTCGTACTTATGAAATGGATGAAGTTGCAGAACGTGGTATTGCTTCACATTGGTCTTATAAAGAACAAGGTAAGAACTTAATGAAAGGTATGGAAGAAAAGTTACAGTTCTTTAGATCTATTATGGAAATTGATGAAAATAGTGAAGAAATCGATACTAAGATGGAGGATTTAAAAGATACTATCTATGTTTATACACCAAAAGGAGATGTTATAGAACTTCCTTATGGTTCTACTCCAATAGATTTTGCTTATCGAGTTCATAGTAAAGTAGGAGATTCTATGGTAGGTGCGATAGTTAATGAACAAATAGTGCCACTAGACTATGTTTTGCAAGATAATGATGTAATAAAGATTAATACTAATAAAACAAGCACTCCTTCTAAGAACTGGTTAGAGATTGCTTATACTAATCAAGCAAAGAATAAGATTAGATCATACTTTAATAAAATTGATAAAGCAGAATATTTAAAAAAAGGTGAGGAACTACTTACTAAAGAGTTTAGAAAGAAAAAGATAAGTGTTAGTGAAACTTTAAGTGGTGATAACCTAAAGAAGATATTAGATGATTTACATCTTGCGAATATTAATGATTTATATATTAATGTAGGTAGTGGTAAAATATCAGTAAGTCATGTAATAAATAGTGAAGATGATACTAAAGAAGAAACAATTCTTAATAAAGTTATTAAAGATAATGTTGATTCTGAATATAAAGGAGATATCATAGTTGAAGGTATCGATGATATAAAGGTAAATCGTGCTAAGTGTTGTACTCCTGTTAAAGATGATGATATAGTAGGTTATATTCAAACTGGTATTGGTATTAATATTCATAGATCTATATGCCCTAATATTTCAAATATAAAAGAAAGATTAATATCTGTCAGATGGAATGATAAAACAGATAAGAAGTATTCTACTAATATAATGGTATATACGGATGGTATGAAAGATTTAATATTTGATATTGCATCTGTTACACAGAGTAATGGTTTAACACTAAAAAGAATTAATAATATTAAGATGGATGGTAAGTATTCATTTGAAATAAAGGTATCTGTTCCAGATAAAGAAGTACTTGATAAATATATGAATGCTCTAAGTACTATTGAAGATGTAACTGGTGTAGAAAGGATTATCAAATGAAAGTAGTAGTACAAAGAAGTAAAAATTCTAGTGTAAGTATAAATAATAAAATAGTTGGGGAAATAGATAAAGGATTAGTTGTACTTGTAGGATTTACTGATGGTGATACTATAAAAGATATCGATTATATTGTAAGAAAGATAGTTAATCTTCGAATATTTGATGATGAAAATGGTGTTATGAATAAATCTATTTTAGACGTTGGTGGTAGTATACTAAGTATATCGCAATTTACTTTATATGCTGACACTAAAAAAGGTAATAGACCTAGTTATATTAAAGCGATGAATGGTAGTGATGCAACTAAACTTTATGACATATTTAATGAAAAATTAAGAGAGTATGTTAATGTAGAAACTGGAGTATTTGGAGCCGATATGCTTGTATCAATTAGTAATGATGGACCTATTACAATAATTGTAGAAAGTGGTGATTAAATGGAAAAGAGAATAAATTATAAATTAGTTAATCTAACATTAGTAGTACTTGCAATATTTTTTCTTTATAGAACAGGACATTTATGGATGGGAATAATAGATAAGATAGTAGATATAATACTTCCTTTCTTATTTGCTTTTGCGCTTGCTTATGCACTTCATCCAATACTTAAATTTATGCAAAAGAAAAAAATTCCAAAAGGACTTGGCGTTACAATAATAGTATTATCGTTTTTACTTATTATTTCTGCTTTAATCTATGTTATATCAACAATATTGGTAGGACAGTTATCTAGTCTATTTAATAGTATTTTAGCATTCGTTAATAAATTATCTAATTATGATATTGGTTCAGAACTTAATTTTAGTGGATTAGAAAGCAGTTTAAATGATGTATTTAAAAATATTCTAGGTAGTGTTGGACAATACGTATCTAACGGTACAATTCATCTAGTTAATTCTTCTTTATCAATATTATCTAAAATCTGTATTGCAGCTGCTGCATTCGTCTATTTACTAATTGACATGGATAAAATAAGAGATGGAATTAGAAATTTCTTTAAGAAAAGAACTAAAAAGACTTATGAATTTGTATCAAGTTTAGATCATCAAATGAAAAAATATTTAAGTGGCTTAGTTATTGTCATGATAATATCAGTATTTGAATATAGTTTTGTATATTCCTTAATTGGACATCCTGATGCATTATTATTAGGCTTACTTGCTGGGTTTGCTAATTTAATTCCATACTTTGGTGGTATTATGAATAACTGTGTTGCGGCAGTTACTGCTTTTGTTGTTAGTCCATCATTATTTATTAAAACATTGATTGTATTTACTGTCTTATCTATGGTTGATAGTTATATAATAAATGCCAATGTATATGGAAAAACAAATTCAATACATCCTTTAATAGTAATATTTTCAGTATTTGCTGGAAGTGCGATATTTGGAATCATGGGTATAGTTATATCATTTCCAATGGCTATAATTGGCGTTACTGCATTTAAATTTTATAAAGATGATTTATTTGACAGTATTCGTGGTTCAAGGAGAATAAAAGAAAATAATTAATATAGAAATAGATATAGAAAGAGATATAGAAAGAGGTAATGCTATGAATAATAAAATAAATAGAATTAATCATGCCTTTGTAGAAGAAATAAGTAAAGTTTTAGAATTTGAAGTTAAAAACCAACATATCAAGTTTGTAACTATTACAGCTGCTAAAGTAACTAATGATTTAAGTTATGCCAAAATATATTTTACAGTTCTTGATGATAGTAAAAAAGAAGATACATTAAAAGCATTAAATCAAGCAAGTGGTTTTATTAGGACTAAGCTATTTGATAGAATTGATATTCGTCACATGCCTAAGTTAGAATTCATTTATGATGATTCTATAGAATATGGTATGGATATAGAAAATAAGATAAAAGAGATACATAAAAAAGATGGAGAATAAGTAAGTGTTTGGTAAAAAGAATAAATATGGTAATCAAAAATCATATCTTGAATTAGTTAATGATAATTTAGCTGAACAGAATAAAAAAGGATATATGGATGCTAATGTCGAAAATGAACTTTTAAAAATATTTTCTGATAATAATTATGTTATTGGAGTTCATAAAACTGGCTATACGCCTATTAATAATGATGTTATAAATGATATATTTTTAAATGGGTTATATAGTAATGGACACATTTTATCAGGTGGTATTGCAGGTAGGTACGATATTGAGAGAACAGTAAATTTTTATGATAACTTTGTTGAACTTTCTGTTAACATTAAACAATGTAAAGGTTATAAAAATTCTAATGGTTGTATTATCTTAAAAATTCCTAAAAATATGAAGAAAAGTAATCAATTATTTTATGTGGATAGTGATAATCAAGTAAGAATTTTACCAGAATATATATATGGTTATATTCCTGTAAATGATATGAGAGTAACCAATATATTCCATAATCCAAATTATAAAGATGAGCATGTTTTCTTGAGTACTAAATACAATATTTTATTTAAAGCATACCAAGATACATTGCTAAAATATGGTTATAATCAAGCAGTAAGTGCGATATATAATTTTATTTGTAATAATGATGTTTCATATTTTAGTGGATTAGAGAATAGAAATGGTATAAAAGAATATATAAAAAAAGATGAGATAATTAAAATTTTATCTTATGGTTTAAATGTAGATACTTCTGATTTAAATGATTTAATTAATATGTTTAATATGAATGTTCAAAATAGCATTGAAAAAAAAGAAAACACCAAATAGGTGTTTTAATTTGCCTCTAAATAAATATCTTTATTAAAATTATGTTGTGTTGTATCTTTATTAAGTAGAGTATTAGTATCAATTAAATAATAATCATACATAAGCATATCTGTTCCATTAGAAGTAACTGGATCATCCCATGTAACATCTAAATTTAGCCATTTATCATTTAAATAAACTAAGTTCCAAACATGTTCATTTGTTGATATTCTTAAATTAGGAATATTTATTTTATCTAAATAGATAGCCATAGTATCTGTATAACCTCCACATATAGCTTTATGATTTATTAAAAGTCCATAAGCAGTATATGAAGTTGAATTTAATCTATCGCTACTATTTTCAATTTCTGTATCAAACTTAGTATTATTAATTATATAATCATGAAAAGCTTTAATCTTTTCTTCATTATTCATAGAATCATTTATATTATCTTTAATAAATGTATCTATCTGATCATTTACAACACTTATTTCATCTTTATTATATACATGGGTAATATTTAAAGTTATTTTACCATAATTAGTAACACTTATTTTAATATTTTTGAATGAATTATAAGGATGAACAAAGTTATTTATTTCTGATAAGTTATCTTTATCATTAAAAAAATGTTCAACATCTTTAGTACAATTCTTATAATCGCTATCACAATAAAAACTATAACTATCAATACCACTATCAAGTATAGTATAAAATATATTTTTAATTTCATCTTTCGAATTAATCTTTAAATCATTTGCAATAGATACATATTTATAGTCTTGTTTCCTAGCATAATCATTATATTTTAATTCTTCCTGTTTTTCCTGTTTAATAATATTATTAGTTACATAATTAGTAATTTCATCTCTATATATAAATGTAAGAATAATTACCACAAGCATAATTAAATACGCAATTAATTTTTTCATTTCATCACCTAGTTAATTATATCAAAAAAGTAAAAAAAAATGAAGCATATTACTCCATTGCATTAACTTTCTTAGTTAGTCTTGATTTAGCTCTTGCAGCGGTATTCTTTTTAGTTGCTCCTTTAGAAGTTGCTTTATCAATAGATTTAATTGCAACCTTTAATGCATCACTAGCTTTTTCTTTATCTTTAGATGCAACTGCACGTTCAACTTTTTTAACAGAA
Organism: uncultured Erysipelotrichaceae bacterium; assembly: GCA_902801685.1. Classification (GTDB taxonomy): domain Bacteria; phylum Bacillota_I; class Bacilli_A; order RF39; family UBA660; genus RUG12438. Next base: position 6,135 of record CADCIZ010000036.1, read on the forward strand.
TTTTTCATAGTAGCTGCGAATTTATTATTTTCTTCTTCTTTTTTCTTAATAACTAAAACTCTTTTTTTAGCATTCTTTAAATTTGGCATATAGCTCCTCCTTTCACACATAAACATATTTTAGCAAAAATCCTTATAAAAATCAAATAAATATTGAAAAAATGTTAAAAATATTACTGGTGATACGATGAAGCACGAAATAAATTTAAGTGAATTTGATATTCATACTGATCTTGCTATTGATATAATTGAAAATAATACTAATCTAGATGGCGTAAAACAGGTTATTAAGAATATTGAAGGAATAACTGTTACTGATGTTGAACTTGATAGAAAAAACGGACTAGGCAAAAAAGAGGGAAACTATATAACTATTGAATTTGATGATATAACAGATAAAGAAAATTACAAGAAAGTAAAAGAAGTATTCATTTTAGAACTTAGAAGAACGTTTGATAAAATGAATATAAAAAAGAAAGATACATGTTTGTTTATAGGACTTGGTAATGCTAAATCTACTCCTGATAGTCTTGGACCAAAAGTGAGTAAAGATATAATAGTTACCAAACATATCTATGATTTAGGAGACTTAGATGATAAGTACCGAGTAGTATCATTAATTACTCCTGGAGTAACTGGAACTACTGGTATTGAAACTAGTGATATTATTGAATCTATTGTAAAAAAGACAAACCCTGATTTTATAGTAGCAGTAGATGCCTTAGCTAGTGGCTCTATCGATAGAGTAAATAAAACAATTCAAATGACTGATACAGGAATTCATCCAGGAAGCGGGATAGGAAATTCTAGGAAAGAGATAAGTAAAGATACAATAGGTATTCCTGTTCTTGCAATCGGAGTTCCAACAGTAGTAGATGCATCAGTAATAGTATCTGATACCATTAATTATATGTATAAACATTATGCTTTTAATAAGGAGTATAGTAAGAATCCTAAAAGCAAACTAACTTTCAATAATGTTAACTATTTAAATAAAAATATTGTTATAAATACTAAAGATAAAGAAGATTTATTTGGCCTTATTGGTAAACTTAATAGTGACGAGGTAAAAATACTTATTAATGAAGTATTAAATCCCATAGGTTATAATTTAATGGTTACACCAAAAGAGATTGACTTTGTAATAGATAAGTTATCTATGCTTATTTCAAGTGTAGTAAATGAGACTTTACATGAGATATAGTTTTTAGTTGATTTTAAATATAAATAATTCTATAATTAAATAGGTGGTATTATGAAATATGGAATAATTTTTGACTTAGATGGTACATTATGGGAAGTTATAGAAAGTACTTATAAAAGTGTAAATGAGGTAGCTAGAAAATATAAATTAGCTGGGATTAGTAAAGATACTATATGTGCATGTTTTGGACTTAATAAAGAAGAAACTGCAAAAAGGTATTTTCCAAATTTAAATCAGGAGTATAGATTAAAATTATTAGATGAAATCGCACTCATTAATATTAAAAACTTGCGTTCTAATGGTGGTAATTTATATAGTGGAGTAGAGTTAGGATTAAAAGAGTTGCACAACACTTATAATTTATATATTGTAAGTAATACAGGACATACTGATTACATTGAAGCGTTTTTAGATACACATAATGTTAGAAAATATTTTTCAGACTATATTGCTGCCGGAAGTATCAACTTGTCTAAATGTGAAGCGATTAAAATGATTATTCAAAAAAATAAAATAGATAAGGCAATATATGTAGGGGATACTACTATTGATTTAGAATCAAGTAATTTGTCTGGAATCCCTTTTGTTTGGGCAAAATATGGATTTGGAACAAATATAGATGCTTACTATACTATAAATAGTTTTAGTGAAATATCTGATGTTGTAAAAAAGATGTTAAATCATTAAATTATTAATGATTTTTTTTAAAAAATAATGTATAATAACCACGGTGATGTTTATGAAAAGACCAGTTGTTGCACTTGTTGGAAGACCTAATGTAGGTAAAAGTACAATATTTAATAAATTAGTTGGTAAGAAAGTTTCTATTATTGAAGATACACCAGGAGTTACTAGAGATAGAATATATGGGATAGTTAAAACAAATGATACTGAGTTTCATTTAATAGATACAGGTGGTATAGAAAAAGAGAATGATAGCTTTAATAGTGAGATTAAGATGCAGGCTTCTCTTGCAATCGATGAAGCTGATATTGTTTTATTTGTTGTTGACGGTAAAGAAGGTTTGACTAGCGATGATTTTGTAGTTCGTGATATGCTTAAAAAAATTGCTAGCAAGGTTATTGTTGTAATTAATAAATGTGATAGTAAAAAGATTAAGGATAATGAATACGATTTCTATTCTCTAGGTTTTTCGGAATACTTAAAAGTTAGTGGAGAACAAGGTGATGGAATCTATGACTTAATGGAAACTATTATATCTATGATACCTAAATATGAAAGTGTAGAAGATAGTTCTATTAAGTTTTCGATAATAGGCAGACCTAATGTAGGTAAAAGTAGTTTGGTAAATGCAATTTTAAATGAAGATAGAGCTATTGTATCTGATGTTGCAGGAACTACTAGAGATGCGGTTGATACTAAGTTTAAATATCATGGTACTCTTTTTACTGTAATAGATACTGCTGGTATGCGTAAAAAAGGTAGAGTATATGAAAATATAGAGAAGTATAGTTTACTTCGTAGTATGAAAGCAATAGATAGATCTGATGTATGCGTAATTGTTATAGATGCAGTGGAAGGAATAGTTGAACATGATAAACATATTGCAGGATATGCACTTGATGCAAATAAGCCTGTTGTATTAGTTGTTAATAAGTGGGATACAGTTGATAATAAAGATGAATCTATGAAAAAATGGAAAAAAGATATTGAGGCTAATTTTCAATTTATGACATTTGCTAAAGTAGTATTTTTATCAGCTTTAACTAAAAGAAGGGTTCAAACGTTAATGCCAGAAATAATTACATCTTATGAAAATGCAAGACGTGAGATTAAGACAAGTTTGCTTAATGATGTAATAATGGATGCATATAATCTAAATATTCCACCTTCATATAAGGGGAAGAGACTTAAAATATATTTCAGTACACAAGTTAGAACCGCCCCTCCAACATTTAATATCCAAGTAAATAGTAAAGGATTAATTCATTTTTCTTATGAAAGATACTTGGAAAATAAAATAAGAGAAGCATTTGATTTCACAGGTACACCAATAGTTATACAGTTTAAAAATAAAGGGGAACAATAAATTTAAAAATATAGTTGCAAAAGTCATATAATGTGTTATAATATATATGGCTTTTTTAAATTACACATTTACTGATTTAATTATCGGTGCCTTATGGTGGTAATTAAAGATGACGTAAATGGAGGCATAACAAAAAGGAGGAGATTTTATGGCAGTTGTATCTATGATCAACTTATTAGAAGCTGGTGTTCATTTTGGTCATCAAACTAAAAGATGGAATCCAAAGATGAAACCATATATCTATGGTTCTCGTGATGAGATTTATATTATCGATTTACAAAAAACTGCAAAGGCTATTGAAGAAGCATATAGTGCTTTAAAAGAAATAGTTGCAAATGGTGGAAAGGTTATTTATGTAGGAACTAGGAAGCAAGCTCAAGACGCTGTTAGAGATGAGGCTATGCGTTCTGAATCATACTATATTAACGAAAGATGGTTAGGTGGAACATTAACTAATTTCCGTACTATTCGTGCTAGAGTTAAAAGACTTGAAGATATCGAAAAGATGGAGTCTGATGGAACATTTGACTTACTACCTAAAAAAGAAGTAATTGGTTTAAGAAAAGAATATGCAAAATTAGATAAAATATTATGTGGAATTAGAAATATGGAAAAGTTACCTCAAGCTATGGTAATTGTAGATCCTTCTAAAGAGGAAATTGCGATTCGTGAAGCTAGAAAACTTAATATTCCAGTATTTGGTATTGTTGATACTAATTGTGATCCAGATATGGTTGATTATGTAATTCCATCTAATGATGATGCAATTCGTGCTGTTAAACTTATTATTGGTGTTTTAAATAATGCTGTAGTTGAGGCTAATGGTGGAAAGATTGTTGATTATTCTACTAGTAAGGCTGAAGATTCTAAAGACATTATGAAAAGAGCAGTTGAATCTGTTAAGAAAAAAGAAGATAGACCAAAACAAAATAATTTTGATAAAAGATTTGATAGAAAAAGATTCGATAAGAAAAAATCATTCAGAAGAAGAGATAATAGAGTAAATAAAGATTCTAAGGAAGAAAAAGTTGAGAAAACTGAAAAGGTTGAAAAGACTGTAAAACAAGATAAGCCAGAAGTTAAAGAAGCAAAAGTTACTAAAAAAGCCCCAGAGAAAAATCAAGAAGATTTATCTGGTAAGACTGTTGCTGAATTAAGAGATATGGCCAAAGCTAGGGCTTTAAAAGGTTATTCAACAATGAAAAAAGCTGAATTATTAGAAGCTTTAAAATAAACTTTGAGATGATTTTATAATCATCTTTAATTTTTAAGATTTAAGGAGGATAATATGATAAGTGCAAGTTTAGTTAAAGAATTAAGAGAAAAAACTGGTGCGGGTATGCTTGATTGTAAAAAAGCATTAGAAGCTAATAATGGAGATATTTCATCTTCAATTGATTGGTTAAGAGAAAAAGGTATTTCTAAAGCTGCTAAGAAAGCAGATAGAATTGCTGCTGAAGGTGTTGCAAGTATTCTTATTAAAGGTAATAAAGCAGCTATCGTTGAGGTTAACTCAGAAACTGATTTTGTTGCTAAGAATGAAGAATTTACATCTATGGTTAGTACTATATTAGAAACTATTATTGATAGTGATGTTAAAAATGTAGAAGATGCTTTAAAACTTAATTGTGGAGAAGGAACTATTAATGATTTAATAGTTGCTAAAACAGCTAAAATAGGTGAGAAACTTTCTTTAAGAAGATTTGAAGTAGTTACTAAGAGTGATAATGAATCATTTGGTGAATATATTCACATGGGTGGTAAAATTGCTGTTTTAATTACTGTTGATGGTGCATCAAGTGATGTTGCAAAAGATTGTGCAATGCATGCTGCTGCAATGAGACCTAAATATGTAAATAAAGATGCTGTTCCTACTGATGAAGTAGAAAAAGAACGTAAAGTTCTAAAAGAACAAGCAATGAATGAAGGAAAACCAGAAGAGATTGCTGCTAAAATGGTAGAAGGACGTATTCGTAAGTTCTATGAAGAAATATGTCTTGAAGAACAATCATTCGTTAAAGACAGTGATAAAAAGGTTAGAGAATACGTTAAAGCAAATGGTGGCGTAATTAAATCTATGGTACGTTTTGAAGTAGGCGAAGGCATGGAAAAAAGAGAAGAAAACTTTGCTGAAGAAGTTGCTAAACAAATGAAATAACATGAAAATTCCATGTTTTTTTCATATTTGCTTGAAATGGGTTATTTAAATATGTTATATTTACCATGGAGGTACGATTATGAAGTTAGAATTAAATCCTAGGGGTTGTTATGTAAGGGATGGCAAGTTTGATCAATACGAGGCACTTAAGGATGTCGGTGTTAGGGCTGCGTTATGTTTTAAAGAAACAGTTAATAATGAGGCTATTTCGCCTAGCGATATTAGAACTAGTGAGAGTGATGCAATATTAATTAATAGGGGTCTTGGTACTATTTATAGTGATCATACTACTCCTTCGGAACATCAGAACATTACTTTAGAGTTAACTGGTATTCCTAAGATACTATGTATGATTCTAAATAATGAGAAGCAATATACTGCTGATGAGAGATCTTTAAGATATACTGAGGTAGAACCTAATGAATATATTACGGAAAGAGAAAAGTATTTATATGATAAATGGTTAGTTAAGTTAGAAAATACTATTTGGAATGAATATAAAGATTTTTATATGCATCAAAGTAAAGATAACGAAACTAGGGCTAGAAAGGCTGTTCATAAGATTGCGCAAGAAAATGCAAGATATATGATTAGTGTCTTTATGCCAACTAGTATATCTTATACTGTACCATGGATACAAATTAATAAAATTATGGTTTACATGAAGAGAATTATTGATAATCCACTAAATGAATTAGAAGAAATGCTTGTTCCATATTTAAAAGAGTTTATTAGTCTTTGTACTGATAAAAATGTTACTATTACTAAAAATAGTATATATGATGTTGTAAACAGTAATTGTGAAGTAAAAGAAAAAGTATATAAAACTCATCCTGAGATAGAATGTTATCAAGGAAGTAATGATTTTATATATAAGAATAATAAGAATGTTGATTTAAGTTTATTTGCTTATCGTAACAAGTTTAGTGCGATTAATAGTGAAAATGAGTATGGATATACAGTGTCTTATAATAACTTTGAATCTTGGGCATGTCTTGCACAAGAACATAGGCATCGTACAATTGATCTAGAAATGCTTATTCCAGATAATTTCTATAGTTATATACCACAAATATTTAACTGTAATTATGAACTTGTAACAGAGTGGATAAATGATATAAATTCAGTACAAAATGTATATCCACAAGGGCAAATGGTTAAAGTTAATAGAATAGGATCACTTAAAAATATTATTAAATTTGTTGGACAAGAGAGGGCTTGTTCTCGAGCACAATTAGAAATAGAAAGATCTTATACTAGTCACATTATACCAACTATATATAATTCTTTAGAAGAAAGTGGAAATAAGGAATTAGTGAAAATTTTAAAACCTTATGTGCATAAACTAAGATGTCAATATCCTGATTATCATTGCCCATCTCCTTGCGGTAATGCAAGAATTAATAGAAAGATATAATTAAAATAATACCAATCTCGGTATTATTTTCTTATGTAAGTATTGCTTATTATATTAAATGATTTGATATAATGATTTAATTTTTCTTTTATTATATTAATATTATCGTCAGATATTTCTAAAATAATAGTTATATCTTCATTAAATTGTTTACTTATAATATTTTCATTTTTTAAAATGTATTCTACTTCTTTAATTGTGTCATAATCTAGTTTTATTTCAACTTTATAACCTGGAATTAATTCAGTTATATTATCGTTAATTACTAGAGTCGCGCTATTAGAGTATGCTCTAGTAAGTCCTCCTGCACCTAACTTAATACCACCAAAATATCTTATAACTATTAC
>CADCIZ010000037.1 GCA_902801685.1 uncultured Erysipelotrichaceae bacterium
TCTCATCATATAATCATCTCCAGTTGCATAACTAGTGTAACATACATACATTCGTCATGTCAATGGTTTTTGGTAGAAAAGTATCAATTTCCTATTATACAAAAAAGATAATATTGTCTATTACCTTTCTCAATCTATTACCATTTTCTTTTTACTAATAAACTAGGATTTTCAAACTTCATCCTTGCTTTAGTAACCACACTTGGTTCATATGGTAATATTAAATAATAACCATTATTAACTTCTGATGTACACCCAGTCTTTTCATTATAAAAGTATTCAGAAAACCTATTATTATATTCATTCAATTTCTTATCAACAATACTATTTATAAATTCTTTTGTATATCCTAAAACGCTTATATCAGTAATTCTTTTAGTAATAACTAAAATTGCGAGTTTAGATTCGAAAATAGATATATCATTTTTTATACTATTTTCCTTTGAATTAACTTTTTCAATCCCTAACGCAACTTTTTTTACCAAATCATCACTAATTCTTTTTACGACAGATAATTTCATTAATAGATACTTCTCTTTTCTTTCTAATCTATTTAACATATTTTTTAAAAGATTATAATTATCTATACTTAAATCATCTATTTTTACACTACTATATAAACCAGGATTATCTATCATCATCCCAAACAATGTTTTACTTTCTGATATTACTCTCATGACGCCTCCGTTTGACAGTTATTATATCATTATTTAGTTGATTTTCAAATCTTTAACTTCTATTCCTTTGGCGCCTCAAAATAAAACTTTGTTCCTTTCTTACTTGTTTCTACACCATATTTAAAGTTATGCATCTCTAGTATGTTTTTAACAATTGAAAGACCTAATCCCGTTCCTACAGTAACTCTATGATATGATTTATCTGCTTTATAGTATTTATCCCAAATATAATTAATATCTTCTTTGTTAATACCTTTACCTGTATCTATTACCTCAAATCTTACTTTGTTTTTCTTATCAACTAGATTTACAGTTACTAGTTTGTCTTTACCAGTATAGTTAATAGCATTATTAATTAGATTATAAATAACTTGTTCTAATCTTTTTCGATCTGCTTTAATAACAAACTCTTTATCACTATTAAATATAATATTATATCCGTTTTTTTCTTTTAATACCTCATAACGAGTTAATATTGTTTTAACAAGTTCTACTAAGTTTAACCTTTTTAAGTCTAATTTCATTGTTTTAGACTGCGCTTTAGATAAATCTAGGATATCTTCAACGAGCATATTTAATCTATCAGTTTCTTTAATAATAACATCTAAGTTTTTATTTCTTTTTTCCGCGTTAGCATAAGTTAAATCATGTACCATCTCTGCATTTGCTTTAATCAATGTAAGCGGAGTTTTTAAATCATGTGATACATTGGCTAGTAACTCTCTTCTTAAATTTTCAGTTTTAGATAGTTCTATTGATGTATTATTTAAAGTCTGGGCTAACTCATTAATTTCTTCAATAGAAGATTCTTTAAACTCAACATCATAATTACCTCTAGCCATCTTCTTACTCTCTTTAGTAATTCTAATTATTGGATTTGAAAACTTACGAGATAGGAAGTATGCCGCAATTAATGATATAACTATTATAACTATTGAACAGTAGATAAACTCTTTTTGAATTATTACTAAAATAGAACCCATTATTTTAAGTGGAGTTGATATAAATATAATAGAACCATCACTTAGCTTTTCTCCATATATTAATAGTTCATCATTATAGTTATAATTATAAGCAGTAAAATTAACTGTTCTATCATCACCACTTATAAATTTTTCTTTATTCTTTTTTATAATTTTACTATCAAGCAGAATACAACTATTACTAGCCCCAGATGAATACTTCAATCCTTCATCATCTAGTATTTCAATACAAATATTATTCTTATAAGCAAGCATATTAAGTTCATTATAATTTTTATTATTAATATAATTCTTTGTTACTTCTTTAGATGTAACTATCATATCATTTTTCTTAAAATATTTATAATAACCATTTAAAAATATTATTTGAAATATCCAAAATATTAAAAGTATTAGAAATGAAAAAACTATTAAAGATGAAAAAAGATAAAATTTAAAACTATTCTTCTTCAAATTTATATCCCATTCCTCTCACAGTTTTTATTAAATCACGATACTCACCTAAATTATTTCTAAGCATTTTAATATGAGTATCAATTGTTCTATCATCACCAAAGAAATCATATCCCCATACTTTACTAAGAAGTGTTTCTCGTGATAGTGCGATTGACTTATTTTCAACAAATAATACTAATAATTCATATTCTTTCGGAGTAAGTTTTAATTCTTTATTATCAATAGTTACTTTATGTCCTAGAAAATCAATGACTAATGTTTTATATACATATTTATCAGTATTACTAACAGTTCCTCTTGATGTAATAGCCTTGATTCTAGCAATTAATTCTTTAGGACTAAATGGTTTAGTTACATAATCATCTACGCCTAGTTCAAAACTTAAAAGTTTATTATATTCTTCACTACGAGCCGATAACATTATCACTGGTGTAGTTGATAGTTTTCTAATCTCTTTTAATGTTGTATAGCCATCCATCTTAGGCATCATTATATCTAAGACTATTAAATCAATATCGCTATTATCTTTAACTAAAGTAAGAGCATTCTCTCCATCTTCTGCTTCTAATACATCAAAATTTTCAAATAAACAATACTCTTTTATTACATCTCTAATTCCTGCTTCATCATCTACTATTAATACTTTCATATTCACCTCACCTAATTAACTAATTACATATTATAATATATTTGTGTATCCTATGTGAAATATTAGAAAAATATTTTGGGAATAAATATCATTAACCCTACAATAACAGATACGATAGATACAACTAGTACTGCAGAAGCCGCTGTATCTTTAGCAATCTTGGCTTTCTCATGGTACTTAGTGGTTGCAACATCAACCGCACTTTCTATTGCTGTATTTACATATTCTAAAGATATTACTAATCCAAACAATATAATACATATCATCCATTCAATTAGGCTTATCTTAAGTAATATTCCAAAAATAATTACAGACGCCATTATAAAGATATGAACCTGCATATTTCTTTCTTGCTTAAATCCGGTTGCAATACCTCTAAAAGCATAGTAAAAACTTTTAAACATTGATTCTTTTTTTAATCCATTACCAGTTATTATTTTCATAAATTTAGTAAAGAATATTAGATATATAACAGATACTGCAAAACCTGCAATTACATCACTAAAATAATGAACATGTAAATATATTCTACTAAGCCCTATCATAGCAATAAGAACAAAAATTAAGCCAGACAAAATATATCTTAAATGTTTATTCATCTTTACATGAAATAATATATATATAAATAATCCATAAAATGCCATTGATACCATTGCATGTCCTGATGGAAAGGAATAACCATATTCATCTATTAACATAAACTCTGGTCTTGGACGGGAATATATATTTTTTAATATAAGATTAAGTCCTAATATTATTATAATATTTCCAATAATAAATGGTATATATTTATAATTCTTTTTTGCATAACTTACTATAATAGATATAATAACCATTAATCCAATTATCGGACCACTAATCATATTAGATATCAGTTTAAAATAATTAGTTAAATTATCGCTTGTAAATCCATGAATAAAACTATATATATCATCATCAATCTTTAATCCAGGATTTTTCTTAACGCGGATCGCAAATACAATAAATATAATAGACATTAATAATAGTATTATCCGTTTATAATTCTTTTCAATATATTTTTTTATCCTCTTCATAATACCTCCACCAACATTATATATTCTAAATTATTTTTTAGCAATAATATAATCAAAAAAACTAGACAAGCTAGTTATTTTAACACTACTTTAAATACTGTCTTACCACTAGAAGATGTTGCTTCGATAGAACCATTATGATTTATCACAATACTTTTCGCAATCGCAAGACCAAGTCCAAGTCCATATCTATTATCACTTCTATTTCTAGATTTATCTACCCTATAAAATCTTTCAAATATCTTCTTTTCATCTTCTTTCTTTATTGCATCGCCACTATTTATTACTTCTATATTAATACTATTTTTCTTTTTATGCATTATAACTTTTATATTAGTATCTTTATAACTATGTTTAACTGCATTATCTATAAGTATTGATAATAACTTTTCTATATCTTCTTTTATACATTTATAATTTATATCATCTTCTATATCGGTGTCAATTCCAACACTTTTCTCATAAGCAACTGATTCAAATGTTAAACATATTTTATTAACTATTTTCGATATATTTTCATTCTTATATAATTGTTTATTAATTCCATTTTCTAATTTAGATAAATCAAGTAAATTAGTAATTAACTTATTCATTCTATCTGACTCATACTTTATATTATCAATATACTTCTGATTACTAGTACCACTAAGTTCATCAGATGATGCCATAATGATAGATAGGGGTGTTTTTAATTCATGAGATGCATCGGCTATAAATTCTTTTTGCTTTTTAAATGAATCATGCGCTGGCTTTGTTATCCAGTCAGTAATCAATTTAGATATAAAATATATAATTACCTCTAATAATACTAATAATATAGCTGATATAACTAATAGTTTTGTTAATTTACTATTTATATTTTTAGTATTAATTATAACTATTGTATTAGTCATTTTATTATATGAATATTTATTTATATATAAATTACCTATACTAGTACTTTTACTACTTTTTAATACTTGATTTGCAATAGAGTCTATATTAAAATCACTAGTAGAATTACTGTGACTTACTATCTTATCTATTTCATTATTATTTAAATAGACAGTATATACTTCATAATCCATGATAATCATATTATCAAATTCTTTATGAATATGATCAGATCTATCTTCAGGCATCATTCTATTAATTTTATTTAAATTTCTTTCAACATTATCATACTCTCTTTTATAGTTTTGAACATTATATAAAACAATTCCAACAATTAAGAATGCTGAAATAAGTAAAAATATTGTAAAAAAAGTCTTTCTATTTAATTTCTTCATCTTTATACTCCATTTTATATCCTAAGTTTCTAACTGATTTAATATTTACTTTAGAATCTATTAGTTTTAATTTTTTTCTAATAAACGATAAATATGCTTCTAAGTTATTTGACATAATATCATTTTCCATGCCCCAGACTTTATCATATATTAATTCTTTAGATAATACTTGATTAGGATTATTTAAAAAGTATTCTAACAATTGAAACTCTTTATTAATAATATTAATCTCATCATTAGTATTCTTATTAATTAAATTACATTTCTTTAAATCTAATTTAATATCTCCATATTCTATAGTATTATTAGTAATACTATTACTCTTTCTAAGTTGCACATTAATCCTAGCCACTAATTCATCAATATGAAAAGGCTTAGTTATATAATCATCCGCACCATTTTCAAAACCTAATAATTTATCATCCAATTCTGATTTTGCAGTAAGCATAATAACCTTAGATTTAATATTATTCTTACGAATATTCTTAAGTATTTCTATACCATCTACCTTAGGAAGCATTATATCAAGTATAATTAAATCATATATATCAGATAATGCATTATATATTCCTTCTTCTCCATCAAGTGATACATCTACTGTATACTTTTCCTTTTTTAATCTACTAGATATTAATTCTGATAATCTATATTCATCTTCTACAACAAGTAATCTCATAATCCACCTCAGCAATATAATAGTTTAGTTTTATTAAACTAACATTAAATAAATTATATTATCTAAGAATTAAAAAAGCAAGCATGTGCTTACTTTATCGAATTCTTAATAGTATTATTATATTTATTATGTTTTAATTTTAACTGTTTTGACATGCCATATTTCAAAATATCAACATATTCTGAATTAGCAAAATCCTTCTCTTCTTCCATCTTTTTCATTTTATCTAATACTTGAATTGAATCTTCATATACTAATACTTCAGGTTTTACAAGTTTTAAATAATCATTATATAGCATCATAATATTGTGTGCAAAATCATACATAACACCACCATCAACTATAAATGAATGGTATCCTTTACCAACTAATTCATTATCCTCCAAAGCAACTACAACCTTTTGTGTTTTATTAATATTTGTTTCTCTCATAAACGTTGAAGTAACTGCATGACAATATCCACGATATTCATCTACCAATTCTTTTTCTAAAGGTACATGAGAAAATCTAATTTTATCGTTGAAAGGTGTAATCATTTCAATTACTTTATGATCTTCAACATCAATAATTTCAGCACTTTCAATTAATCCTAATTCTATAAAAGATTTAAAAGCTTGTTGTATAAAGTCAAATTCATTATCTAGTAAATTATTACTGCAATTTGTTAAAAATTTTTCATATAACCAATTTACACTAATTTTATCTATTATTCTTTTCTTACACCATTTTTTTGATTTATCCGAAAAATTACAATATTCCAGAAGTATATAAGTAATTACAAAATGATTATCCACATCTCCATTTGTACCTACAAGATGTTTAATTTGTCTTTTTAAACTTAATAATATTATACTCAGTTCAAAATCATTTAATGCATCACACATTTTTTCAACTTTTTTAAATCGCCAATTATACTTATTCATAAATCTTCCACCTGAAAAGATATTATAAACATTTATTTTATAAAGTCAAATTCACTACCCATTATAAACTATTAACTAATTATCACGTTTATTCGAATTTCTATTTTCTTGTTTGTATTGCAAAATATGTTTGAGCAAGAGCAATAACTTCTTTTCTAGAATCACCATTTTGCGCAATTAAGTAACAGGCATATCGTGATAGTTTGTAATCTTCTACATTTCTTCTTGCTCCTTTAGGTAATGATATCATTTTTCCCACGTGGGAAAAATGTTCATCAATTTTGATATTACTGTTCTTACAAGATTCTTGTGCCTTAACAATAACATTCATAAATTTATCCCATCTTTTGTAATTTAATATTGACATTAACTCCCTTGCATACCAATATTCATAACCATTTTCATCAACATGTTTTATATCTTCAAACACTTTTTCATTTATAACTTCTAAATTATTCATTGCATCACCATCCATTTTTATAACTATATAACTAATATCTAATGGATATGAGTCTAGTTTTCACTAGACTCATATCCATTTTTATTATTCAAGAACTTATCAACATCATAATCAGATAATATATCTTCATTATTACTATAAGATTTAAGTATATCAGCTAAATCCTTATACTCTTCTATACTATTTGTAATATTACTTAATTTATCATAATCATTAATTACAAACATACCAATAATCTTATCCATTTCAGTTGCGCATTCAATATCATCATTTAACTTATCTAAATAATATAGAGTATTTAATGTAAGAATTCTATATGAATCATCACAAACAATGTTTGTATTATCACTACGCAACATAAATTGATCATAATCGATACCAACCATGTTTAAACATATTTGAATTGATTTTCTATAGTTTTCACATTCAGTTGGTCTATAGTAAGAAAAATCTATATCACGAGTATGTACATCAAGCAGATGAAAAAGTGAATTATCAGCATTAAAATCTTTATAACTAGTAGTAACTTCGATATTGAATTTTTCATCATCACATAAACACTCAACATCAACAACACCAAATCCATCATCTTCATCCCTACGTGTTGGTTCAAGGAATCTTAAAAAATGAATTTCTTTAAATCCTTCACGAACTAAAATCGTACCAATAAGTTTTTCAATACGATTAGGATGATTACTATCGACA
This sequence comes from uncultured Erysipelotrichaceae bacterium, assembly GCA_902801685.1. GTDB lineage: Bacteria > Bacillota_I > Bacilli_A > RF39 > UBA660 > RUG12438. The sequence goes on from CADCIZ010000037.1 coordinate 7,853, forward strand.
AAGTATTTCTCGAAGCACTTGTTCATAAGTAGCGGAATAAGATTACCACAATCATCATTCTTAAACTCTTTCATACCTCACCTCCTTCTATATATATTATTCGACAAAACTTTCAGATTTACTTTTTATTTTTATTACTTTTTTTTAAAAAGATTATAAAACGACCAGAATTTTAAATTCTGGTCTATTGTTATCACCTTCCTCATCTATTAAATGTAAAACTATTTTTTATTTATCTTCTTCTCATATCACCACCAGGTCCTTGCATATTTCCCTGTGGCATTCCACCACCTCCCATCATTTGGTTAGTAATAGTAGTAGTTTCTTCTCCATTTACAATCATCTTTCCACCTGTATATTTAGACTCTCCATCATAATCAAACGGTGAATTAGCTGTTATATTTATCGTACCTCCATTTATATAAAGATTACCATTAGAGTCAATTGCATCAGTATCGCCTGCTCCCATTTTAATAGTGATATCTCCACCATTTATTTCAATAGTAACATCATAGTTAGTTGATTTATTAGCTGCATTTGTTCCATCATCAGAAGCATTTATGATAAACTTACCACCATTTATTTTTACATAAGTTGCTTCTATTCCTTCTGAACTATTTATAGTATAAACACCATCATTAATCTCAATCTTACCATCTGCATGGATTCCATCATCTTTACTTGTTATAGTAAACGTTCCTGAAGTAATTGTAATATCCGAATTAGAATGTATTGCATCATCTAAAGTATTTGCTTCTATTATAATATCTTTTATAATAATACTATTTTCTGCTTTTATCCCCTTAGTTGAAGCATCTTTATTATCACTATTCTTACCTGTAGTTATATTAAAATTGCCACCAGCAATCTCGATACTATTAACAGAATCTATACCATCTCCATTAGTTGTAGTTATATTTAGTGTTCCACCACTAATTAATATATTACCTTTATCACTATCAGTATCATTAGTAGTTTTAATGGCATCACCGTTAGATGTTATATCAAAATTACCATCATAGATAATAACTGAATCTTTACCTCTAATCGCATCATCTTTAGAATTTATTTTATAAGTACCACTTTTTATAACTAAATCATCTTTAGATGCAATACCATCTTTATAATTAGCATTTATATTTAGTGTTCCATCTCCAAATAGTATTAAATCATCTTTACTATATATTACTGCATCTAATGTTTCATCCGTATAATTAGTTGAATCACTTAAAGTACTTTCTCCAACTAATTCTATATATAAGTTTTTCGCATTTTCTACATTAATACATGGTCCACTAACACTCGTAATAGTTACATTATCTAATACAATCTTTATATTATCTTCACTATTTACTTTAATAGATCCTTTAAGTTTACCAATAAAATGATATACTGCAGTTTTAGTTATTTCGTAATTATCATTAACTTCATCTAGATTAACATCTATAATCTCATAATTACTAAAATCATAGTTATAATCATCATTATTTGTAGTTATTTCTTTTGTGTTATCAGTATTATTCTTAGTACTACTTTTACTATTACCTTTATTATTATTCATTATAAATAAAACTGATAAACTAGCTATTAGTACTACAATAATACTAATTATTATAATCTTTTTTCTCATAATATCTCACCTTCCTCTGTTTTATGAATACTTATCTTTAAATTACCATTACGTACTCTAAGATTATCAATAAAATCTTTCTCACTCACACCGCTTTTTAAAGTAATATCATATTTTAATTCATATAAACTACCTAAATTGGTTGTCTTAATTCTAATTAATTCATAATTGCTTGCATACTTATTAAATATTTCATCAAATACAGTATCATAATCTAATGTTTCTGGGACTACAATACTTAGTGTTTTATATTTATTCTTATTCTCACCAAAACTAGTTAAATCAAATACAAGTATCATTAAAGATACAACTATTGTAATAAGACTCGCAAATAATATATATCCTGCGCCTATCGCAATACCTATTGTCATGGCAAAAAATACACTCATTATCTCTTTAGAATTACCTGGCATACTTCTAAATCTAACTAAACTAAATGCTCCTGCAATAGCTATACCTGTACCAAGATTTCCATTTACCATAATCATCACTGTACTTACTAATATTGGTAAGACTGCTAAAGTAATTATATAATTCTTACTATATCTAGAACTCTTCATATGTACTAAAGCAATTATTAAACCTAGTACTATCCCACTTATTATACACATTGACGCACTCATCAAATTTAAGCTTCCATTTATTACACTTTCAAACATTTATAATCATCTCCTTCACATTATTATATATTTTACCTACTTTTGAATATGACGTAGGATAAATATTTAAATTATTTAATACTTTATTTAACCATAATGGTATACCGTTAAATGTTTTAATCTCCATTATGTATCCATCATGCATAAACATAATATCGTCTTCATTATTAAAATCAAAATTATTAAGATTATATCTGACGTTTGTATCAAATGTTATTCTAAAACTATCATTATTTTTTAAGTTATAAGCAAGCCTATCATATACTAATTTAATTTTAGGCTTTAGTTTATAGTTTTTAAAACAATAATCAATCTCACTCATTATCTGTTTATCACACTCAGGAATAATACCTTTATTAATATAATCTAGATAATCTTTATAACTTATTATCACTCTCCTTTTATTGCTAGTATCAGCATACTTCTTCTTTATTTCTAAAAATATATTAGTATCGTTATCTGTTTTATAGTAACTACGCATTCTCATTTTCTCTTTATAAATAGGTTTTTCTATCGATCTATTTATAAGTTCAAATTGATCATTATCAAAGTATATATTATATATAGTTTCCATAAAATATTTATCTTTAACTAAATAATTTTCTATAAGATTAATTAAATTATTATACTCTTCTTTACTAAGTAAGTATTTCTGTTCATATCTATCAATAATTGTTTCCATATATCTCCTTTCTGTATACATAATAGCCTACATTTATTAAATGAATATTAAAAAACTTAATTTTTTCAAATTTATTCATATTATCTAATTTACTTAATATAATCTAATAGAAACAGGAGGACAATATGGTTAATAAAAAGAGTTTATGGTTTTTAACATTATTTAGTTTAATATTAGTATTAAGTGTCTATTATATAACTATGCCTAGTGAATTACTTATGACGGATAAATCTAGTTCTATTACATCTAAAGATACAAGTAAAAAGAATAAAAGTAAAACTAGTAAGTCTACTAAAACTAAAGAAACTGTGAGTACTAAAGAAGATAGTAATACTAAAACAGAAGTAAAAGAATCCAATACCTTAGAAACGATGCGGGCATTAGAAGATGAAGAAGTATCTAAAGAACTAGAATCATTACAAGTAGTTTTAAATGATGATAAATCAACTGTAGATGAGAAAAATAAGGCATATGATAAGATGAAAGAGATTAATAATAATAAAGTTGAAGAAAGTTCTCTAGAAGAAAAGATAAAGAAGGATTTTGAACTTGATTCTTATGTTAAAATCGAAGGTAATAAGATTAAGGTAGTTATTAATAGTAGTGAACATGATATGACACTAGCTAATAAAATAATGCGAGCAATTCAAAGTAATTATAAAGATAATAAATATATAACTGTTAAATTTCAAAAGTAGATTTCTACTTTTTTTGGGCGTAAGTGTTAACGAAGCTTTTATTCTTACATAAAATAATATGAGAAACCACCTATCTGGGAAGTGAGGTTATTATGAATAAAAGCATTTTAACAAAAAGGGAAAAAGAAGTATTTGAACAACTAATCATTAATAAAACAACTAAAGAAATTGCACGCCTTCTTGGTATAAGTGAAAAGACTGTAAGAAATCATATATCAAATGTTATGCAGAAATTGGGTGTTAAAGGAAGAGCTAGCGCAGTTGTAGAATTACTAAGATTAAATGAAATATCATTATAAAGTGCATTAATTTGTACTTTTTTCATATAATTTTATAGGTGATACCGTGATTAAAAGAATGTCTTTAAAAAAAATAACATTATGTATTATCGCAATGATTGCTATATTCTTATTTTACTTATTTCCTACTAATGATAAGCTTAAGATTACTGAAGAATTAGAATATACTAAAGATGAGAAACTAAGCACTATATTTCTTAGAGACTCCAATAACTATCTTGCGATGACTAGTATAAATATTGATGATAAAAATGTTACTAGTAAAGCAAGAAAACTTATTACTGCTTTAATACAAGGCGAAAAATATGAAGATAAACTTCCAAATGGGTTTCAAAGTGTAATACCAGCTGATACTAAAATACTGAATACATATTTTAAAGATGGTGTGTTTAAAATAGATTTTAGTGAAGAATTACTTGATACAACTAAAGAAAATGAACAAAAAGTAATAGAAGCTATCGTATATACTCTAACAAGTATTGATGAAATTAAGTTTGTAATTATATATGTAAATGGTGAAATCCTAACTAAACTTCCTAAGAGCAATATTATATTACCTGCTACTTTAGATAGAAGTTTTGGTATTAATAAAGAATATGATATTGATAGTGAGAAAGATATTACCAAAACTACTGTTTATTATATTAATAAGTATAATAATGAAGAATATTATGTGCCTGTTACTAAAGTAAATAATGATACTCGGGAAAAAGCAGAAATAATTATTGAAGAATTAAGTCTTAATAAAACATATAATACTAGTTTAATGAGCTATTTAAATACAAATACTAAAGTAATGAGCGTAAATATGAATAATGATACTAATAATATGATTATAGATTTTAATAACTATATATATAGTGATTCTGATAATAATGAGGTTTTAGATGAAGTAATAAACTCAATTTGTCTATCAATTAAAGATAATTATGATACAAAATCAATAGTTTTTACCGTAAATAATAAAGAAATTTATAAAACCACTTGAATAAATTTCTTTTTTGTTATATAATTTATTCTGTCAGACGTCTCAGTAGCTCAGCTGGATAGAGCATCGCCCTTCTAAGGCGAGTGTCAGGGGTTCGAATCCCTTCTGGGACACCATTTGATTATAAAGCCTTTATTTTTAAAGGTTTTTATTTTAAGCCCTTTTAGTTAAGTGGTATAACAAAGCCATGGTAAGGCTTAGTCGTAAGTTCGATTCTTACAAAGGGCACCAGAAAGAAATCTGCTCGTACTTTTTCGGGTTTATAGTCGATAACTAATTCGTGATTCGGATTAGTTTTTTTGATTATTATAAAAAGATTTTTATAAGTAATACATATTTTTTGGATTTTTAATCAATAATATGTCAATAACTTGAGATAAATTCCTATAAAAAGGTATAAAATTATTTTTTGATTAATGCCTATTTGATTAATGCCGTAGGCATTACTTTCTTATAT
>CADCIZ010000038.1 GCA_902801685.1 uncultured Erysipelotrichaceae bacterium
TCCATATAAGAAAGTAATGCCTACGGCATTAATCAAATAGGCATTAATCAAAAAATAATTTTATACCTTTTTATAGGAATTTATCTCAAGTTATTGACACTTTTTTTTACAAAATCATATAATATTTTAGAAATATAGAAGGTGATCTATGAATTATTATAATCCTTATCTTTACACCATGCCTGCTACACTTGCTTCTTCTGCACCAAAAGTAGGCTTATTATCAAGAATATTTGGAAAAAGTGGCGCAACTTTATCATCAATACTTACAGGAACACAAAAAGTATTAAATGTAGCCAATCAAGCAATACCTTTAGTAAAGCAAGCACGTCCTATGATAACAAACGCTAAAACCATGTTTAAAATAATGAATGAATTTAAAAGAAGTGATACAAGACAGCGAAATAATAATAACTATCAACAACAAGCAAATAATAAAAGTATAAATAATAATATAGAAACTTCCCAAAAAGAAACTAAAACAACTTATGAGCAAACAAATATTGGACCAACATTCTTTGCATAATAAAACAGTAATTACAAACTAAATTACTGTTTTTATTATTAATAATTATTTATTCTTATATTTATTTCATTAATTAAATCTTGATAATATTTTATTTTATCTCGATAATTATTTGGAATACTATTAAGTATCTTAGTATACTTGTTTTTTAAATAATTAAAGTAATCTTCATCTTTTATTGTAGGACCAATTATATAATCATAATCATGATACTTCTTTTTACCTTTTTTAAACTTAATAATTACGTAAGGTTTATTATTATCCATAACAAATACTTCTTTATCAATATAGTATCCAAGACTTACTACATATCTTCTTAATCTTTCTAAATGATTGTTAGAAGAAATAACTAAATCATTATTAATATCTCTATTTAATATTTTTATTATAGAATCTGTACCCATGCCCGAGATAACAATAGTATCATTTTTCTTTATATCTATACCATTAAGTCCATCAGTAAATAATGTATCAATATCTAAATTATATTTTTTAAAATTAGTAATAGCCTGATTCAAAGCATTAATACTTACATCAGTTGCAAGACATTTAATACCTTTTAAAGTTAAGTAGATATCAAGATATCCATGATCACAACCTACATCAATAACGCTATCTGTAGTCACTAATGACGCAACAGTTTCTAATCTCTTAGATAACATTACTCCTCCATGTAATCTCTAAGTTTACGACTACGAGAAGGATGACGGAGTTTACGTAAAGCTTTAGCTTCAATCTGTCTTATACGTTCACGAGTAACACCAAACATCTGACCAACTTCTTCTAGAGTTCTAGGCTTACCATCTTCAAGGCCAAAACGAAGTCTAATTACTTTCTCTTCTCTTTCCGTTAAGGTAAGTAATACCTCACTTATTTCATCTTTTAAAAGTTCATTTGTTGCATATTCTTCGGGAGACATATTATGTTCATCCTTAATAAAATCTCCTAAATGCGAATCATCCTCTTCACCTATAGGTGTTTCCAAGCTAACAGGATCTTGACTAATTTTATATATTTCACGTACTTTTTCAACACTAGTCCCCATTTTTTCTGCAATCTCATCTTCACTAGGTTCACGATTTAACTCTAAAGTTAATTGTCTTTGAACACGAGCAAGTTTATTAATAGTCTCAACCATATGGACTGGAACACGTATTGTTCTTGCTTGATCTGCAATTGCTCTTGTTATAGCCTGTCTAATCCACCATGTTGCATATGTTGAAAACTTATATCCTTTAGATACATCAAACTTCTCAACAGCCTTCATTAATCCCATGTTTCCTTCTTGGATTAAATCTAGAAATAACATTCCACGACCAACATATCTTTTAGCGATACTTACAACTAAACGAAGATTAGCCTCAGCCAAAGTATTTTTAGCCTCCTCATCACCTTGTTCAATTCTATCTGCAAGTTCTAACTCTTCTGGTAAAGTAAGTAATCTAATCTGACCAATTTCTTTTAAATACATTCTAACTGGATCATTAATATTTAAATCCTTAGTTAGTTCATTATCAGTTAATAATAGTTTAGACGGATCTGTTTGAGCATCATCACTATCAGATACTATCTCAATACCATTATCTGTTAATGTATTATATAAGTCATCTAGACTATCAGCATCTAACTCTAATCCTTTTAAGGATTCTGCAAGCATTTCATACGTTACATAACCTGTTTCTTTACCTTGATTAACTAAATCATTTTTTCTTTCTTCGAAAGTTTTTATTTCATTCATTATTCTCACTCCTAATCTTATAAGCTAATGCTTTTTTCGCTAATTCTATTTTTTTCTCTAAACTTACCTCTTCTTTTAATTCCTTTTTATACTGATTTGATAAGTTTTTATCATTATATCTTTTTATATTATTTAAATAATCTAGTATTGCCTCTTCATCAAAATCTTCTTTTAAATCAAGTCTTAAAATCTCACTTACCGCACCACTAGACTCCTCATCATCATGGATATAGGTTAGAAAATCAGCTAAATCTATATATCCTTTTTCTTTATAAAAACAATCTATTTTAAACGCTAACTTACGATATCTATCAGTAGGCATATGCGTAATTTTCTTCTCATATATCTTAATTACTTTCTCACTTTTAAGCATATAATAAATAAGCCCTTGTTCTGATTTTTCATACTTACTATATTTAATTTTATTATTAATTTTTTCTATCTTTATCTCTTTAGGTTTCTCTAACTTAGATTTAATAAACTTAATATCTAATTTAGTCTCACTAGCAAGTTTATTAATACTAATCTCTTTTAATACCTCATCTTCAATCTTACTAATTTCCTTAATCATTAGATTAGTGTATTCTGCAAGATCCTTAGTATTATTTAAATCAATATTACGTTTTAATAATATTTCTTTATATTCCATCATATTAAATGGATTATTAATCTTCTCACTAAATCTAGATGCACCATACTTTAATATATATTCATCAGGATCTAAATTATCCTCTAATCTAACTACTTTAGGCTCAATACCTAATTTAGATAATTCTTCTATTGCAGAATTAGTTGCCTTTTCTCCTGCTTTATCACCATCAAAACAAAGAATAATGTTATTAGATAATTTTCTAAGTAACATCGCATGCTCCTTAGTAATAGCTGTACCTAGAGAAGCAACTACATTTTTATAACCCGCTTGGTAACACCTAATCGCATCAATCTGACCTTCAACAATAATTACAAACTTATAATTTCTACACTCCTCTTTCGCACGGTGATAATTAAATAATAACTCACCCTTTTTAAATATAGCCGTTTCCCTAGAATTTATGTATTTACTATCATTAATATTGTTATTATTATAAATTCTACCATTATAACCAACTATATTACCAGATAAATCATATAAAGGAAACATAATACGATTACGATAAGTATCATAGATATTATATTCACCTTCACTAATTAAACCTGATTTAAGCAGTGTTGCATCATCATACTTTTTCTTAAGAGTATCCGCAAGCATCGTAGCTTCATTTAAAGCTAGTCCAATTTGAAACTCTTTGATAACATCTTCATCTAATGATCTACTTTTTAAATACTCTCTTGCTTCCTTACCCAAAGAACTATGTAGATTATTTTGATATAATTTAGATGCAAACTCATATATATCTAGTAAATCTTGATTCTTATTATTTCTTTTTTCTTTACCATAACTAAAACTAATTCCAGATTGATCCGCACACTTCTTAACTGCTTCCAAAAAACTAACATTTTCATAGTCCTGAATAAACTTAAATACATTACCTGAGGCACCACATGAAAAACAAGTATAGATTTGTTTTTCTTCAGATACACTCATACTAGGCGAATGATCATCATGAAATGGACACACACCAAAGTAATTTTTACCCTTTTTCGAAAGTGGTAAATAATTAGAAATAACATCAACAATATTTACACTCTTACGAATTTCATCGATTAAATTGTTATCCAAAAAAACCACTCCCTATATATAATATACGACAAAACTTTCAAATTTCCTTTTTTATTTTAACAAAAATTAAAAAAAATGCAATTTTTTTTGCATTTTTTACACATTTTAGTCTTTTTTTACATATTTTGAGCTATTTTCTCAAATACTCGATTGCTTCTTTTAATGTATTTACTTTAACTAATTTTAGTTTATATTTATTCTTATCTACTATCTTCTTTGCTTCTTTATAGTTATCTTTCGGTACAAAGAATATATCTGCTTTATCTTTTATTGCTCCTTTTATTTTATATTTAACTCCACCAATTTCTCCTACATTGCCATTTTTATCAATAGTTCCAGTTCCTGCAATAGTTCTACCATGGGATAGATTTTCTTTAACAAGTAAGTCATAGATAGTAAGTGATAACATTAATCCTCCACTACCGCCTGATTCACTTTTTGATGATTTTATTTGAACTATAGGATTAGTTTTATAATCATATACTTCTATTGGAATAATACCTATTAGTATTTTTCCTTTTTTTTCTTTTAAGTAAGCATACCTATTATATTCTTTATTATTATGTATTACTTTTATATTTATTTTATCTTTGCTTTTCTTCTTACTTAATAACTTATTTATTTCTTCTTTAGTACTAACTTTAACTCCATCTATACTAATAATTGAATCTCCTACTAATAAATCAGTATTACTATCATCAAGTATATATCCAACATATAAATAATTATTACTAATTTTTACGTCTTTATTAGCAAGTTTATATGCAGATATAACTGCATTACTCATAGATTCTTCTAAATATAATCTATCTCTTTCATAGTATTCTTTATCAGTTTCATTATCTAATACTATATCTTCTTTTTTATAAATATCATAATCTTTATTTATTAATGAAAATAGTATTAAAGGAATACTTGCTTTATACTCTGATACATAAGTAAGATTATAACTACCATCTATTTTCTTATTATTAATAATAACTTTATTATTTAATTTAGTTAAACCACCTGGTGCATCTATATAGTATGGAAGTGGTAACCAAAAGATAATAGCTAGTATTGCGAGTATTATTATATATTTATAATTATCTTTTATTATCTGTTTCAAATAATCACCTTACTTTAATATTTTATTCATTCTATTCTTCTTTAGAAGTAATATCTATAATTATTATACATCATAATTAAAAAAATTATGAAATTAATCATAATTTAATTATCGTTAGTTAAGAATTTGTGAGTTATAGTTGCAAGTGCGGAACCAAATAATGGAGCTAGTATAAATACCCAAACTTGTTTTAATGCTTCTCCACCAAGTAAAAGGGCTGGAGCTAAACTTCTTGCAGGATTAACACTAGTACCTGTAATTTTAATTCCAAGTAAATGAACAAATGTTAAAGCAAGACCAATTATAATACCTGATATATTACTAAACTTTTTATCGCTTGTAACACCAAGTATAGTTAGAATAAATACAAACGTTAAGATAGTCTCAGTAATAAATGCTCCAAGCATATTAACACCAAATCCACCATAACTATTTGCACCTAGTCCAACTTCTTTAAAATCACCTAGTGATACTACATTATTGATGATTAAAGCAAGTAATCCTGCTCCTGCTAAGGCACCTAGGATTTGTGAAATAACATATTTTATAAATTCGCTAAAACTCATTTTCCCTGATGCAAACATAGCAAATGATACTGCTGGATTTAGATGGCATCCTGAAATTGAACCTATTGTATATGCCACAACTACAATAGATAGACCAAATGCTAAAGCTGTTGAAACTACAGAAGCCCCAGTAAATACTGCAACACCGCAACCAAACAACACTAGTACTAATGTACCAATAAACTCACTTACATATTTTCTCATATCTTTCCTCCTAATATAATTATACTACATTTTTTTAAATAATCTATATTTTTTTAGGATTTATATCAATATCTACATTAACTTTTTTATTATTTTTATAAATACTTGATATATACTCTAAATAGTTATATATTTCTTTTAAACTTTTATACTTAATAATAATTTGAATATAATACTTATTATTAATTTTTGCCATATTACTATTACTAGGACCTAATGTTTTAAGATTATATTTATCTAAATAATTTTTAATCTTTACTGCCTCACTATAAGCATCTTCATAATTCTTACTAGATATCTTAATCAAAGTTAAATCGATATAAGGTGGATAACTTAATTTCTTTCTAATATTCATCTCTTCAGTATAAAAACTTATATAATCGTGTTGAGATGCAAACTTTATACTGTAATGATCTAAATTAAATCCTTGTATTATAACTCTACCCTTTTTATTTCCTCTACCACTTCTACCTGCAACTTGATTTAAAAGATCAAATGTTCTTTCCGCACTTCTATAATCAGGTATGTTTAAAGTTGCATCACCATTAACTACTCCAACTAAAGTAACATCCTCAAAATCAAGTCCTTTCGCAATCATCTGTGTACCTACTAGAATTGATGCTTCTTTGTTTCTAAATGACTTCAGTATTTTCTCATGAGTTCCTTTTCTTGATGTTGTATCTATATCCATACGAAGTACTTTAGTTTTAAACATGCTTTCTAACTCTTCTTGCAGTTTTTCAGTGCCTAGTCCAAAAGATGTAATATTTTTACTCTTACAATTTGGGCATATATTAACTTTATAAGTACTATAATCACAATAATGACAATTCATTTTATTATACTTTTTATGATAAGTTAGAGGAATATCACAGTTAGGACATTTCATAACATAACCACAATCTGAACAAGTTACCGTAGTAGAATATCCTCTTCTATTAAGAAGTAGAATAACTTGTTCATTTTTTTCTAAACATTCATTAATACAACTTTTAAGTTTACTAGATATTATCTTATTACCAAGTCTTATTTCATCTTTCATATCTACTAACTCTACTGTAGGTAAAGTTTTATTAATACGATTAGGTAATTCTAATAGCTTATAAATATTTAGTTTTGCTCTCGTATAACTTTCAATAGAAGGAGTCGCACTACCAAGTATTACTGGAATATTATTATATTTACCACGACGAAGCGCAATATCTATTGCATCATATCTCGGATTATTATCTTGTTTATAAGTATCAGTATGTTCTTCATCTATAATAATTAAGCCTAGGTTCTTAAATGGAGAAAATATACAACTACGAGCACCTATCGCAATAGATACTTTACCTTCTTTAATCTTACGATATTCATCATACCTTTCACCATCAGATAGTGCGCTATGCATAATGGCAACTTTATCTCCAAATCTACTTTTAAATATTGATACAAATTGTGGAGTTAAACTAATTTCTGGAACTAATACGATTGTTTCTTTATCTTTAATTATATCTTCAATAATATTCATATATACTTCTGTTTTTCCACTACCTGTAACGCCGTGCAGTAAATATGGAATAAATGAGTTTTTATTTTTAAGAACAGTATCTACAACACGCTGTTGTTCTATAGTTAATTTGACTTTATTACTAACAGATATAGGATTATCATTAATTCTATATACTTCTTTTTTCTCTTCTTTAATCACACTATTTTTTAAAAGGGTATTATAAGCACTTAATGATATCTTAGTTAAATCTTTTTTTAAATTAGTTTTATTTAATGCATCAATAATTGATTTCTGTGCATCTGACTTTCCTATATAACTATTATCAATCAACTCAACATAAGTTTCATACTTCTTATTTACATTTGTTTTAAAACTTGCTTTAAGTGCTTTTGGCAACATAGTTTGATAACAGCTAATTAAATTAGCTAGTGTTTTTTTACTCATATATTTACCGAGTTCAATTAGTTCTTCTGTTAATACACTACCTACTACACTCTTAATATCTTTTAATTCATAGTTAACATTAAAATTACCAATACTAATTACAAAACCTTCAAGCATACGCTTACTAAATGGAACTATTACTTTATCCCCTACTTTAATATCATTAATTAGATTATCAGGTATATTATAAGTAAAAGCATTATCCATAGATTTAGCTTTAATCTCTATTAATACTTTAGCTTGCATAAATCACATCCTTTAGTAATCGCTAATCAAACTATATCACGCAAACATATGACAGTCAATAATATTTTTATCAATAAGTATAAATTTATGATATCATATATATAGGAGTTGGTTGTAATGAAGAATAAAGTATTTAATCCAAATATTTCACTATTAAGATTTATATTTTGTAGTGCGGTACTTTTATATCATTTAAATATATTAAAAGGTGGATACTTAGCAGTATGTTCTTTCTTTGTTTTATCAGGATACTTTTCTACACTATCACTAAACAAGAATAAATCATTAGTATCTTATTATATAAAAAGAATTAAAAAGATATATCTACCACTAGTAATAGTTGTTGCATCTACTATAACTATATTAGGTTTACTAAATTTAAATATATTTAACTTTAAATCAGAAATAACATCAATACTTTTAGGATATAACAATTATTTTCAAATAAATGCTAATATAGATTACTTTGCTAAAAGTATTAATTCTCCATTTATCCATTTATGGTATATCGCAATACTTTTACAAATTGAGTTAGTATTTCCGCTAATATATACTTCATTAAAAAAAATAAGCAATAGAATAAACAAGTATATACCTTTTATATTTATGTTTATATTATCACTTATTAGTACTATTTACTTTTTCTATACCTCAAAAAATAGCAACATAACAATTACTTATTATGATACTATATCAAGATTATTCTCATTTCTACTTGGTTCAACGCTTGCCATATATCGCACAGATATTAGTGTAATACCAAAACATAAGTTTAGAAAAATACCTATTGGTATTAGATTTATTATCTATCTAATATTACAAATTATTCTATTTATAGCGATACCTTCATCATCTAAATTATTCGCACTAAGTATGATTATAACAACAATTATTACTTTAAAACTAATTGAATTATCAACTATACTATTTAATAAAAATATTGTTGTTAATAGTAAAATAATTAAGTTCATATCAGATATTAGTTATGAGGTATATTTAGTTCAATACCCTATTATATATTTATTCTCACTTACTAAAATAACTAATGCTTTAATTATTTTATTAACAGTTATATTAACTATTTTAATATCATACATAATTCATATATCTTTAAAGAAGAAAAACATATTATTAAAACTAGTTTTTATCTTATTAATTATATATAGTGGATATAAGTTTATAACAATGACTAATACTAAAAAAGAGATAAATGAGTTAAAAGATAAACTAAGTGATAATCAAAAGATAATGAAAAAGAAACAAGAAGATTATAAAAATAAACAAAATGAAATAATTGAAGAGAAAAAAGAAAAAATTATTAACGAAGAAGAAATAATGAACTATGTTACAAATTTAAAAGTTGTTGGTATTGGAGATTCAATTATGCTTAATACTATTGATACTTTATATGAAGAATTTCCTAATGGATATTTTGATGCCTTAAAAAATAGAACTATATGTGCAGGATATGATGTATTAAAAGGAATTAAAGATTCTGGTATTACTTGGGATATCCTTGTATTTAACTTAGGAACTAATGGTGAACCTAATAGGGAGTGCAAAGAAAACTTAAGAAGCCTTGCAGAGGGTAAAGAAATATTTTGGCTTACAACTACTAACCCTGATGTACCGGAAACTAATCCAGATTTAATAAATTACGCCAATGAATTTGATAATATACACATATTAGATTGGCCTACTGAAGCAAACAATCATCCAGAATACTTATACTCAGATAATACTCATTTAAAACCTGAAGCGACTAAACCTTATGTTGACTTTATAAAAAATGGCATATATAATTTTTATTTAAAAAACCCAAATAAAATTAATAGTTAAAAGTTCCTTGTATTCAGGAACTTTTAATATATTATTTAAAAACTAATTACTAACAATAAAGCAATTAATAAAATAAGAACAATTTTGATAAAAAAATATCAGCATACTCTTGTTTTCAAATTTTTTTATCATATAATTTCCACTTTTATTTATTCTTTTTATAACTTGATTTTCACTAATAGAATACTTAGAAGATATTTGCTCTACCTTACTAAATTCTCTATCAACAAAATTCATTATTTGATTAAACAGTTCTATTTCAGATAGATTATTTCCTAAATCATTATTTAAATTCTTAATACTTTTAGGAATTATATTTTCAATTTTCTTTGGTGTTTTAGAAATAAAATTAGGTTTAATATTGATGATCAACCTAAAAATATTACAAGTAGTAGTAACAACATAAAAGACGCTATGATAAATAATTCCTTCAAGCAGAAAAAAAGACCTATATTTATAATTAGTGTAATAATAATTATTATTATAGTTGCTTTAGCATCTAATAGTAGTTCATATAACTATTCATTTGATAAAGAATATATTGTTATCAAATTTCCATCTATAAATACGGAACATACTTACAAATATAAATTTTATAGCCAAAAATATACCGAAGATAAAAATAACCCTTACTATGGAAAAACATTTATATATGTGTATTTAGATGATGAAAGATATATGAATACCTAAACATCTACATATTATTCTAACATCATAAGTATCCTAATTATTGCTAATAAACTTTATTTTATCTTCTATTCTTTCGAGAATATGGCCACTGCTTTTTTTAAGATTTCATTCTCCAATTGAACTTGTTGTAACTCTTTCTTTAGTTTTATTATTTCATCATTATTAGTTGTCTCCCCAGTTGACGTAGTAATTGTTCCATACTTTTTTATCCATGGTCTGATAGTTGATTCATTAATGCCATATTCTCTAGATAATTCAGCAATCTTCTTACCATTTTCATGCAATGATACCAATGTTTTCTTGAATTCTTCATCATAACTTTTGTAAGTTTTTCCCATAAACACTTCCTCCGTTTCTAGTGGTAGTTATTATACCACATTCCGTGAATTTCTGTGTCTATATATCTATACTAACACCAATCCTAGTTAAAGAGTAAATATGATTATGAATCACATAATCGATTATGTCCAAATACGGTAAAACCATATTCAAACATAGTTGAATATGCAGAAGATGTTCTACATATGATTAATAACGAATTAAGACAAGTCTTATTTCAATAACCAATTATAATTATACAATCAAAAATCAAGGGAGAACTAACTAAGTTCTCCCTTGATTTTTTTATATAACATCTCTAAATTTGAAATTAAAAAATATCTTGAGCTTTTTATTTTATATCCCCCGAACTAGGTTCACATCACATTTTGATAAAGTTTTCACTATTTTCATTCGGAATAATTTATTACTCGCGCCATCCGGGAGTGAGAACATTTTCTTGCTTGATTTCTTCAAGCGAAAAATAATATACTATACAATATATGCATAATCATTAGAATAATAGTAGTATTCTATATAATTTAAAATAATAATTTCAATTTGGTGGAGCCGAGGAGAATTGCACTCCTGTCCGAATATATAAACATATAAACGTCTACAAGTTTAGTTAATTTATAAAGTCAAATAAGCCACGAAAATTAACAAATTAACTTACTTCAAGCTTATAAATATTCGTTACAGCATCTAAGCTATACTATAATATATCCTAAATAATCAAACCTTCTAATATCCCTTAGGAAAAGATAATAGAAAGTGCATACCTATAATCTAAACTAGGCGAAAGCTAAACTATTTGTACTAAATAATTTAGCGAATGCATTTTTAATTCTGTTTCCAGTTATTTTTTGGTTGTACTTAACGAGTACCTTCGACTTGCAATCTATACTCATATATACCCGTCGAATCTAGACGACCCCGTGAGAAAATTATAGCACACACTTCTCTAATAGTCAATATGGATAGTTTTAGTCATTATATCTCTATAACTAAATGATTTAACACCAAACTCACTATCTACTATAAATACATAATCATATAACTCTTTAATGACTGCTTTATAATCCTCATATTTATTTCTACCCAAATTATACTTAATTAATACTTCTTTACCTATATTATTTCCTAATTTCTTTTTTATCTCATATATAGTCATCTTGGATATCCCCTATACATAGTACCTTTAGTTATAATACCACCTATTCCATTAGAACCATACTTAGTATTTTCTATAATATCTTTTAAATCAATTTCTACATTACTATCTGATAAACTCATACGTGAAGCAATAATTGCAGGATCTAGAGCATGAATATTTATTCTTTTAGGACTAGATGCAAAATTAGCTCCTGCTTTAATTAATTCTTCATAATCAGACTGACATGCACCAGCTATTATAATTAATTTCTGATGAGAACTTTCATACTTTCTTGCTTCTTTAACCGTATTTACAAAATTAATACTATTCTTATAAGCATGAATATCATTAATATTACCCTTCTTTTTATAATATGCATCATGCCCTGTAATAACTAATATATTAGGATTATACTTTTCTAATAACTCCATTATTTTTAAAGGCATATTATCTTCATCAATAACCACACCCTGAGCCATAATATTAATATCTTTATAATACTTTAAACATCGATTTAAATAATCAGAATCACCATCTAAATGAAGAATCTTACCAGGTAAATAAAAGTAATCATCACGTTCTAACCTACACTCCTTAATTCTATCTAAAAACTCTTTATTATCCTCTAAATCCCTTTCAATATCACATTTAACTAAATCATCTTCCATACTATCTGCATATAGTCTAACGCTCACACCCTTTAGATAATACACACCATCATTAATACTAATTATCTTAAATATAATATCATTATTATAAGACTTCCTTGTGACATACTCTCCTACTTTATACACACTATCACCTAATTAAATATATGTATTAAAAAAAA
>CADCIZ010000039.1 GCA_902801685.1 uncultured Erysipelotrichaceae bacterium
ATTAGAACAGATTAATAGTAAAAAATATGAAGAAGAATTAAAAGATTCAGGTATTACTAATATTTATAGATACGCAATTGCAATTAGTTCAAAAGAATGTAGTGTGAAATAAAATATCACAGATGTGATTATGAATATTAAATCATTGATATTAAAGGATAACTATTAGATTCAGACATTAGTTACCTTTTTCTTTTAGTTTAAAATGTAAATAATATGTAAAATTTATAAAAAAATTGATAAATTTAAAAAAATGCTTGCAATATATATATATATAGTATAATACAGTCATAAGGTAAGTAAGAGATAGACCTTATTAGATAGGAGAGATTATATATATGACAAAGAAAAAAGAGAAAGGATTCACATTAATTGAGTTAATAGGAGTATTAGTGATTATGGCTATACTTGCACTCATAGTTACACCCTTAGTAATGAACATAATTAGAAAGGCAAGGATAGCTGCAGATAAGCGTAGTGTTGATGCATATGGAAGAAGTATTGAACTTGCAATTGCTGGATATTTACTAGATAATGGAAGGTTCCCAACAGATGTATCACAGTTAACAATTGAGTATAGTGGGAATGAAGTGGTATGTTCAACTACACAACTAAATACTGATTCAAGTGTATACCTTACAGGTTGTACAGTTGGCGGAAGAACAGTAGATTATGCATATGGAAGTGATAAATCACCATCGTATACTGCATATACAGTAGGTAATCTAGTTACATATAATGGAGTAGATTATTATGTAATAAAAGAATCTGGAGTAAAAGAATCAACTGTTACATTATTAAAGGCAGAACCATTAACTGATGATGAAATTATATCGTATGCTGAAGAATCAGGAGCTCAGTATATATTTGATGACTACGATAGACGAATATACATTGATTATTATCGATCTGAAACCTGTGGAGAATACGATTATGAAGCAAATAATGGTTCTTGGGTAGAAACAGGATGTACAAATGATTATACACAATCAAACGTAAAAAAAGTAGTAGATGTGTGGGCCAAAGATAAAGTTCCATCAGGATTACAGGAAGCAAGATTGATAACATTTAATGAGTATGCTGCTTTATCTAATACAGAAGAATATATAACGCCGACAGAATCTAGTACAATATATAATCCGCAATATGATTGGATGTATAATAGTAATTATAATTATTATACAATGACTCCGTATGAAGATTCAAACTCTCAGATATGGTATGTAAATGCGGATGGTAATCTTAGCCATTATACAGTATTTAATAATCATTTTGTCCGTCCTGTTATTGTTCTAGACAAATCAGTTTTAATAACTGAACAAGAATAATACAATTAAAATTACGCAAACTGATAAAAATATCAATGTTATTGTTGATGATTTCTATCAGTTTTTTTGAACTTATTTATTATTTACAAAAGAGTTAAATTATAATATAATTAGATTGTGATAAATATGAATGAGATAACTATAACAAATGAGACTGATGAATATGTAGATGAGGCATTACTTAATAAGGTTGCTGATTATGCAATGAAGAGTGAAGATGTAAATAATGGTGTTGTTAATATTATTATTGTAGATAATAAGAAAATTAGAGAGATTAATAAAGAGTATAGGAAAATAGACAAGGAAACTGATGTTATTTCTTTTGCTTTAGAGGATGATGATACTTTTATTGAGTTACCTATTAGGGTATTAGGTGATATTTATATTTCTATTGATAAAGTAAAAGTTCAAGCTAGTGAGTATGGCCATTCTGAAAAAAGGGAAATATGCTTTTTAGTAGTACACGGTATTTTGCACCTACTTGGTTATGATCATATGAATGCTAGTGATGAGAAAGTTATGTTTTCTAAACAAGATAAAATACTTGATGAACTTGATATAAGGAGAGATTATGCATAGTGGGTTTGTAAGTGTAGTAGGTCGTCCTAATGTAGGTAAGAGTACTTTGATTAATAGTATTATTGGTAGAAAGGTTGCGATTACTTCTAATAAGCCTCAGACTACTCGTAATATTATTCAAGGTATATATAATGATGAAGAGTCACAAATTGTATTTGTTGATACTCCAGGCATTCATAAACCTAATTCTAAATTAGGTAAGACTTTAAATAATCAGGCTTATTATAGTATTCATGATACTGATTTTGTTATGTTTGTAGTAGATTCTAGTGGACTTGGTAAAGGTGATGAATTCGTACTAGAAGAGATTAAAAAGGCTGATAAAAAAGTTGTTTTAGTTATTAATAAGATAGATTTGATTACTAAAGAAGAGTTAATAGAATTAGTTACAAGTTATAGTAAGTTATATGATTTTGCTGATATTGTACCTATATCTGCACTAAAGAAGAATAATATTAAAGAATTAATTAAAGTATTAAAAAAATATTTACCAGATGAAATACTGTACTATGGTAAGAATGATATAACTAATAAGTCAATTGAATTTCAAGTTGCAGAAATAGTTCGTGAGAAAGTATTTAATCAAACTTTTGATGAAGTACCTCATAGTGTTACATGTGTTACTGATAGTATAATAAGAAATAATAATAGTTATAATATTTTAGTATCTATTATTATTGATAGAGATTCATTAAAGAAGATTATACTTGGTAGTAGGGGAGAAAAGATTAAGAAGATTGGTACTAGTGCGAGAATAGAAATAGAAGCATTATTGGGTAAAAAAGTCTATTTAGAATTATTTGTTAAGACAGTAAAAAAATGGCGAGAGAAAGAAAAATATCTATCGGAACTTGGTTTTAATGAATATAAAGAATAAAAAGTAATTATTTAATCATAATATATTAGGTGATAGTGTGAAAGAGTTATACTGGCTTTTGTTTAAAAATACAGGAAAGATTGAATATTATTTAAAATATAAAAAAATAAATAAGGATGATAATAATGGAAGTAATAGTGGGGAAGGTATATAGGCATTTTTTAGGTAAGTATTATCGAGTTTTGTTTATTGCAAGTGATTCAACAACACCTAAAGGGGAACCTTTAAATGAAGTAGTTGTTTATGAAGAACTTGATGGTAAACACAGAATATGGACTCGTCCTATTGAACTATTTTGTGAAAAAGTAGATAAAGATATATATACTGATTGTGTTCAGGAATATAGATTTAAACTTATCGAGGACTATGATTAAAAAGATTAAAGGTATAGTTGTTAAAGAAATTGCTTATAAAGATACTAGTAAAATAATAGAAGTATTAACTAATGATGGACTATATAGTATAGTTGCAAAAGGCGCTAAAAAGGTTAGTAGTCCTTTATTTTTAGGCACTACTTTTTTATCGTATTCCGAGTTTTGTATTTATGAAAGAGAAAAAATATCTACATTAAAAAGTGTTGATTTAATAAATGGGTATAAGAATACTTTAAAAGATATAGTAAAACTTGGCGCATCTAGTTATTTAGTTAACTTATGCATGCAAGTATATAAACAAAATAGTTCTAATGAAATATATGATTTATTGTTAGTTGGAATAAGTAAGATAGATAGTGGAATAAATCCTTTAGGTATAGTTAATATACTTGAGATTAAGTTGCTTAAATACTTAGGTTTAAAATTACATTTAGATAAGTGTGTTATATGTAGTGGAGATGATATTAAATCTTTATCGCTAGATTATTCAGGTTATCTATGTAAAAATTGTTCTAAAGTAAGTACTGATAGAAAAATATTAAAATTAATAAAATTATATGATACAGTTGATTTAAATAAATTAAATAGTTTTAATGTATCTTTAGATATATTATTAAATCTAGATAGATTTATAGATGAGTATTATTCTAAGTATACTGGATTATACTTAAATAGTAAGAAGTTTTTTAAAGATATGCTTAGTTAAATGTATTTACAAAGTAAGAAAAATATACTATAATACATATGAAAGCGATGACTAAGGTGGAAACTTAAGAGCGATTATTTAATGAGATTCTAAGTAGGGTGGAACCACGATTAATTCGTCCCTATACACTAGAATCTTTTTATTTTTTTAGGAGGGATATTTATGGATATGGAAAAATTAGTCAACTTTTGTAAACAATACGGGTTCATTTATCAAGGAAGTGAAATATATGGTGGCCTTGCTAATACTTGGGATTATGGACCTCTTGGTACAAGACTTAAAAATAATGTAAAAGATGCTTGGAGAAAAAGATTTATTCAAGAAAGAAGTAATGCTTATGAAGTAGATGCTGATATCTTAATGCATCCTAGAGTATGGGAAGCATCAGGACATGTTGAATCATTTGCTGATCCGCTACTTGATTGTAAAGAGTGTAAAACAAGACATCGTGCGGATAATTTAATTAATGATTTTACTAATAGTTCTATTGGGGATGCAATGAGTAGTGAAGAGATGGTTAAGTATATCAATGATAATAAGGTACCATGCCCTAAATGTGGTAAGACAAACTTTACTGATATTAGACAATTTAAATTAATGTTTGAAACGCATAGAGGAGTTATTCAAGATTCTAAGAGTATAGTATATTTAAGACCAGAAAATGCTCAAGGAGAGTATGTAAACTTTTTAAACGTACAAAGAAGTATGCGTGCAAAATTACCATTTAGTATTGGTCAAATTGGTAAGGCGTTTAGAAATGAAATCACACCAGGTAATTTTACTTTTAGAACAATCGAATTTGAACAAATGGAATATCAAACATTCTGCAAGGAAGGTAATGATATGGAACTTTATGAATACTTTAAAGAATATGGTAAGAAATTCTATATGGATTTAGGACTTCCAGAAGATAAATTAAGATTTCATGATCATGAGAAACTTGCTCATTATGCGAAAGCTGCGTGTGATATTGAATATAAATTTCCTTTTGGTTGGGGAGAGATTAATGGAACTCATAATCGTACTAATTTTGATTTAACTAGACATCAGGAATATAGTGGTAAATCAATGGAATATTTAGATTCTGATACTAATGAAAAGTATATTCCATATATAGTTGAATCTACTTATGGGCTTGATAGAACAATTCTTGCATTACTATTTGATGCATATAAAGTTGAAACACTAGAAGATGGTACAACAAGAGAAGTATTAAAATTAAAAAACTTTCTTGCTCCTTATAAAGTATGTGTCTTGCCACTTGTTAAGAAATATCATAGTGAAAAAGCCGATGAGATTTATACTAAATTATCTAAATATTTTATGACTGATATTGATTATAGTGGTTCAATTGGTAAAAGATACAGAAGAGCAGATGTAATAGGTACACCATTTTGTATAACTGTAGATGATAATACTATTAACAACAATACAGTTACAGTAAGATTTAGAGATACTATGGAACAGATTACTATTAATGTCGATGATATAGTTAAATTTGTTGAAGAAAAAATTAGATTTTAATTTAAAGTTTGGGGGAATAAATATGAGTAATGTAAAAGAAATAATTAAAGATTTAGATAATTTAAGAGAAACTAGGGGTAGTAAGTATGTAAAAGATACTTTTGAAGATACAGTTTTAAAATCAAAGAATCCATACTTATCATATTATTTTATTAATACACTTGAGGTTAACTATATTGAAAAGCATATTGAAAACATTATTAATAGTAAGGATAATAAATTAATATATGATACAATACTTTCAAGTAATGTTGACCTGCAATCTAGAGATAAACTAATTCAAATTATAGTTGATAGTAAAAATGCTAATTATTGTTATTTAATTGCGTATAATGTTTATAAAGGGAGAAATTATGATATAGACTTAGAACAAGTTGTATTAGAAGCAAAAAATCCTGAGTTATGTTATAAATATGCATTAAATATTGAAGGTGCAAATTTTAATGCTCATCAAAAGATTGTTGCAGAAAGTGGTAATGCAAAGTGGTGCTACAAGTTTGCACGAGATATAAAAAAAGCTAATGTAAAAGCATTAGAACAGGTTGTATTTAATAGTAATAATTTAGAATATATTACATTATTTGCTCTTGAGGTAAAAGGATCTGATGTTAAAGCGCTTGCAACAAAGGTATTACAAAGTAAAGATCCTTATTGGAATTATTTATTTGCATCTCAAGTGCCTAGCGCAGATATATTAAAGCACGGGAGTGTTGTTATTGAAAGCCTTGATGCCAAATATAATTTTGTATTTGCTAGGGATATTAAAGGAGCAGACATTATAAGGCACGAAAATGCAGTTGTTGAAAGCAAGAATATAGAGTATATTTATCGATTTGCCCTTGATGTAAAAGAAGCAAATGTAGTAGAGTTAAGAAATGCTTTGTTAGAAAATGCAAGCAAAGATGATTTAGATATTATTTTTAAGGATGAAGAGTTTAATGAAAAATATCAAAATAGTATTATTAAGAATAAAATACTTAGTTTAAGTAAATAAAGAGAAAGGCCTACAAACCTTTCTTTATTTTATCTACAATACTCTTTTTCTCATCACTAGTTGAATACTTCCATAAAATCTCTAAGAATACCCCTAAACCAGGTAGGGTAATCTCATCTGCATCACTAATTGCGCTCTCAATAGATTCAATTATTTCTTCATTACTGCTATCTTTAAAGTTTTCTTTAATACTTCTTCTAATATCTATATTCATTTTATCACCTAATAAATTATGTACACAATTTAAAATAATATACAGAAAACATGGCTTAAACCATGTAATAATTTGAATCTGTATAAGTATTATTATTTCCAGCATTATAACTTGGTGTATTATTTGTATTATTTACTTTCTTCTCTAAATTACTAACTCTATTTTCTAAATTATTTAATCTTCTTTCAATACTATTAATATCACTTGTATTAGTGCTTGTTTGGGTATAATTATAATAAGGTAATGGTTGTGGCATCATAGGCCCAGTAAAAGCTGGATTTACCATATTAGGAATCATACCTTGATTCATTGGATATACAGGATACATATTATCTCCGCAATTTCTTTTATCTTTCATAACTCCTCCTTGTTCATAATATTATATGCGGATAGTCTAGAAATGATTAATAGCATTATTTAAATTATTCGACTAAAAAGGTTATTGAAACGAGTTTGGATATTTGTTATAATAACTAAGGTTTAGGAAGTAGGGATTATGAGATTAAGGAATGTAAAAGGTGCAAGCGAGAAAATTGATGCATCTAAATATGTAATTAAAGATTATGAGAATTATAGAGGTAATTATAAAAGTGTATTTAATAATGATAATAAGATATGTATTGAAATAGGCATGGGTAAAGGGGACTTTATTAAAGGTATGGCTATGAAGTATCCTGATGTTAATTTTATTGGTATTGAGAAGTATGATAGTGTAATGGTTAGGGCTGTGGAAAAGCTAGAGAATACTGATATTCCAAATTTGAGGTTAATAAAGATGGATGCAGAAAGTATTGGTAATGTATTTGATAAAGAGATTGATACTATATATTTGAATTTTTCTGATCCATGGCCTAAGGATAGACATGAGAAAAGGCGCCTTACGTCTAGTAATTTTTTAAAGAAATATGATAATTTATTTGTAGGTACTAAACATATTGTTTTTAAAACTGATAATAGAAAGTTATTTGAATATTCTGTTAGGTCATTTACTAGTTATGGATATAGTATTAATAATATTAGTTTAGATTTACATAAAGATGTTCTAATTAACGTAGAAACAGAATATGAAAAGAAATTTTCTGCATTAGGATATCCAATTTATATGGTAGATGTAACTAAAGACTAGACATATTCTTTACACCAAATTTATGTAAATATATAAAAATATGTTGGAAATATAAATTATTCTGTTATAATGTTAGAAAGGGAGTATAATAAGTATGAAAAAATATTTAATATTATTTTTAACCTTAATGCTATCCGGGTGTTCGGTTGTTAGAATTAATACTAATAGTTTGGATACAATAGTAGATGTAGTTTTATCTAAGAATAATACCTTATATAATAAAGATGGACAAGGGTATAAGTATTATATTCCAAATGGAGTAACTCATATAGATACTGATGACTTATCTCATACGCTATATTATAAAGGAGAATACTTATACTTATATGTAGATATAGTAAGTTATTATTATAAAAAAGATATTAAGTATAAAAAGAATGATTATGCTTACTTTTCTAAGAAGATAGATAATAGTGATAAAACAGGGTATGTAGAAGTAATTAAAAAAGATGATTTATACTATGTTAATTTCTATTATAATTATGCAAGAATAGAAGCATTAGTTACTGAAGATAATTTGAGTAATACAATACTTAATGCAACATATATACTATCAACTATTAAGTATAATAAAGGATTAATTAAGACAATGCTTGATGATGAATACTTAATAAATAAAGCCGGTAAATATGATTTATTTAAAACAAATGATAAAACAGAAAAATTTGTATTAGAAAAAGATAAAGAAGGAGATTGATTATGAAGTTTTTAGACAAAGTAAAAAATATGTTCACGGAGGAAGTGGAAGAGGTAGAAAAGCCAAAGGATGAGGTTAGAATTGAACAAATTATTCCGGAGGAGAAGAAAGAGACTAGAGTAAAAGAATCTAGGGAGTCTAGAGCGCTAGATGATTTTAATCAAATTAAAACACCAGATATAAAGAAGGAAGAAAAAAAACCGGTATTCTTTACGGATGATGATTTTAATGATTTAGACAATTACTTTAAGAAATCTGAACCAAAAACAAATGTTGAGAGAGATAATACTTATAATGATAAATTTGATTTAAAAGAAAAGTATCGTGAGGCTGAAATAAAAGAAAGAGAATCTAGAGTTGTAGAACCACCTAAGAAAAAAGATTATGATCCACTTAAGAGTGCGACAGATTATTTAGAAAAATATAATGAAGAAAATGGTGGTATTAAGGAACCTTATCAAGGAAATACTAAAATAGAAACAAAACCTCCAAAGTTTAAACCAACGCCAATTATCTCACCAGTATATGGTATTTTAGATAAGAATTATCATAAAGAAGATATTGTAAGCAAGTCTGATAGAGAATATAAATCCGTTGATGGACTTAGTGTTGATTCAATAAGAGAGAAAGCCTATGGAACCTTAGAAGATGAATTAGAAAATACTTTGTTTGGTAGTAATTCAATTTTATTTAAAGAAGAGAATAAGACTAAAAGTAAAAAAGTTGAATCTGATTTCTTTGATGATTTAGAAGAGGAAGCAACTCCTAGTGGTGATACTAATCTAAGAGATTTAGAAAACATTACTATGGATATTGGTAAAGAGTTGGATAGTCTTTTAAATAAAGATAAAGAACCTAGCAAGAAAGATACTACAAGTAGTTTTGATGACGATGATGACTTATTTAATTTAATTGATACAATGTATGATGGAGATGATGCTTATGATGCTTGATTTTAAAGAATTTTTAATAATTGATTTAATAATTGCGTTAATAGTACTAGTAATAATATTTATTATACTTGGCATAAAATTAATTAAGACTTTATCTAGGGTTGAAAAAACTTTAGACGTTGTAGATGATAAGTTATCTAAAACTGATGGAATGTTTAGTGTTTTTGATAAGACTGGTTCATTTGTTAATGAGATAAGTGATAAAGTTATAATGTTGATTACTAATTTAATTGGTAAATTTATAAATAAAAAGAAAGGAAATGATTTAGATGAGTAGAAAAAATGGATTAGGAAAATTTGTATTAGGAGCTGCAATTGGAGCAGGAATTGGATTATTATTCGCACCACGTAGTGGAAAAGAAACAAGAAAAATATTAAAGGATAAGATGGATGATTTAGTTAAGAAGGCTAAAGAATTAGATAAAGAAGAAGTAAAAGCTGCAATCGAGGCTAAAATTAACGAAATTAAAGAAGGAATTAAAAATCTTGATAAAGAAACTGCAGTTGAACTTGCGAAAAAACAAGGTAAGAAGATTCGTGATAAAGCAGAAGAATTAGCTCTTTACGTTAAAGAAAAAGGTACTCCTGTAATGGAAAAGACTGCAGATGCAGTAAGAAGCAAAGCAATTGATGTAACTAAAGAAGTATTAAATAAATTAGAAAGTAAACAAGCAAAATAGGAAGTGTGTATTATGAAAAATCTTTTGAAAAATAAGAAATTAGTTATTATTGGAAGTATTATTATACTAGTAATCTTGCTTATTGTTTTTCTTAAAATAGTGGGTGGAAATAAGAGTGTATATGGAAATCGTTGTAGCGATCATAATAACTATAAAATATCAAGTAAAACTATTAAAAAGGCTAAAAAAACAATAAAGAAAATAGATAAAGTTAATGATATTGATATTTATACTAAGTTATGTTCTGTTAAAATTATAATCAATTTAAGTGAGGATGTAGATATTGAATCTATTAAAACTATGTCGCAAGAATTATTAGGTGATTTTAGCAAGAAAGAATTAAAATACTATGATTTCTCATTATATGTAACTAGTGATAATAAGGATAGTGAGACATATCCAATTAATGTTACAAGACATAATTCAAAAGATTCATTTGCTTGGTAGGGTGATTTATGAAAAAGAAAAATAAAATAATAATATTAATAGCAACCATATTAGTAATATTATCTTTGTTTTTTTTGTATTATGTATTTTTTAATAAGAAAAATACATTAACTATTGCAGAAAAACAGTGGATAGATAATAATAAAACTAATGTTATTGATATATCGGTATTAAATGATGTTCCAGCGTTTACTAATAATGGTAATGGGGTTATATTTGATTTTCTAAACTATGTATCTAAAGATACTAATTTAAGTTTTAATCCTTCTGCTTTTAAAGTAGGAGATACAGATTTAAATAATTATTCTTTTACAATAAAAGATAAAATGGATAACAATGATATCTTAGTATATCGTGATAATTATGTAATTGTGTTTAATAGTTCTAAAGTAATTAAAAGTCCAAGTGAGATTAGTAATAGTAAAATAGGATTATTGGAAAATGATGTTAATAGATTTTCTAGTTACTTTAATGATACTAATACATTTACTACATATAAGAGCGCAACTGATATGATAAATTCAAGTAGCAATGTTGATGCATTAATTCTTTTAAAAAGTGATATTATTAAGTATATATCAAGCAAGAATCTTGCAATATCTTATGAATTCTTATCTGAGACTAAAGATTATGTTATTAGTTTAAAAGGTGATGCAAATTTAAATAGTATTTTAACTAAG
Organism: uncultured Erysipelotrichaceae bacterium; assembly: GCA_902801685.1. Lineage (GTDB taxonomy): Bacteria > Bacillota_I > Bacilli_A > RF39 > UBA660 > RUG12438. Next base: position 11,180 of record CADCIZ010000039.1, read on the forward strand.
TATTATAACAAGTGGTCAAAATCTAATTTTAACTCTTCATATGATAGTCATTTGCTAAGTGATTACTACGAATTTAAAAATGTACCTACTTTAAAACAAACTGATATTAAATCTAAGACTTATGTTTATGGTTTTGTTGAAGATGGAATTTATGATAAACTTGTTAAAGGAAAACTTATGGGTATTAACAATTTAATATTAAAATCGTTTAGTGATTTTTCTAATGTAGAAATTAAATATAAAAAATATGATAGTATAAATGATTTAGTTAATGATTATGAAAATGGTAAAGTGGATATCATGCTTAATAATAATGATATTAAGATTAAGAAGGATTCATATATTACAAAATCAGCAATTAATAGTAAGATTGTAGTATTATCTAAATATAATAATAATGTTGTAATAAATGGTATTAATGACTTAAAAAATTATAATGTCGTTACTGTAAAAAACAGTTTGATTGCTAGTATCTTAAATAATAATGGTATTAAGTTTAATACTTATGATACAATGCATAAGTTAATTACTAATATGAAATCTAATGAAGTAGTAGTAATTAATTTAGAAGATTTTGAATACTATAAGACTCGTAATTTTAAAAACTATAAGATAGATTCTGTAGTTAGTGACATAGATTATAATTTCATAATTAATAATTCTAGTATTAATAATACATTTGCTAATCTATTTGATTTTTATACTAATTATATCAATATGAATAATGTAATTGAAAAAGGTTATAGCGATATATCTTATAAAACAGTTGATTATTTCTATTTAATGCTTTTAATAATAATTGTTATATTTGTATTATTTATAATGGCTATAGTAAATAAAGTAAGAATATTTATTAAGAGATTAAAGAATTCTAAACGTTCTACTCTAACTAAAGAAGAAAAACTTAAATATATAGATCAGTTAACTTCTCTAAAAAATAGAGCATATTTAAATAGCAAAGTAGAATCATGGGATGAATCCGAAGTATATCCACAGTCAATTATAGTAGTAGATTTAAATAATATTGCTTATATTAATGATAATTATGGTAGAGAAGAAGGAGATAAGATAATATTGCAGGCAGCAAATATCTTAATAACTACACAACTGCCTAATACAGAAATAATTAGAACAGATGGTAATGAATTCTTAATATACTTAGTTGGATATCCAGAAAAAACTGTCATTGCATATTTAAGAAAATTATCTAGATTGTTTAAAAACTTAGATCATGGCTTTGGTGCGGCAAGTGGTTATTCTATGATTATGGATGCAATTAAGACATTTGATGATGCTGTTAATGAAGCAACCATAGAAATGCGTAATAATAAAGATTCTAATTAAGCAAAGCATTATTTGTTTTGCTTTTTTTTATATAATAGGAAATTGATACTTTCTATTCAAAAATTATTGATATCACGAATGTATGTATGCTACAATGTTTATGCAACTGGAGATGGTTATATGCAGAAGATTACAAAGGGATATGTATTTAGAATGTATCCAAATGAAAAACAAATTAACCTAATAGAAAAAAGTTTTATTTATTTATAATCATTTCTTAAAGATGAGCAATAATTATATTAATAAATATGATTGTATAAAACAATTGCCAGTACTTGAAAAAGATAATATATGGTTAAAAGAAGTAGATAGTTGCTTGCTTAGATGTAGTATTTTTGACTTGGAAAATGGTTATCAAAGATATAAAAACAAGTTAGGCAGTAAATCTAAATTTAAATCAAAGAATAAATCAAGACAGTCTTATAGAACTAATAATATTAGAAGTATTTATAAGGGGAAAGAATATAATAGTATAAGTATTGATTTAGATAGTGGAGTAATTAAATTACCTAAATTAAAAGAAGTTAGTATTAGAGGATATAGGAATCTAGAATCTATAGATGGTAGAGTAATAAATGCAACTATATATAAAGAAGCAGGTAAATACTATGTTAGCGTATGAGTAGAAAACTTTATTACTATACCAAATATAGTACCTACTAAAATAGTCGGAATAGATTTAGGTATCAAAGATTTAGTAATAACAAGTAATGGAGAATACTTTGGTAATAAGAAATACATTAAAAAATATGAAAAGAAAATAAAAGGATTAAATAAATGGCTGGCAAGAGCTAAATCAGGAAGTAAAAATAGATATAAGATAAAAAGAAAACTTCAAACAGTATATAAAAAAATAAAAAATGCAAGGAAATTTCT
>CADCIZ010000040.1 GCA_902801685.1 uncultured Erysipelotrichaceae bacterium
CAAGAAATAATTCAATATGAAGAACCTGAAGAACTTTTGAAAAAGATTAAACTATCTCACCAAAAATGTGAAGAACTGCTATCCAAATTAGAGGGCTTATTATAATGAATGTTTTATTAAGTGATATTTGCAGTATTTTTAAAGGAAAGCAAATAAATGGTAGTGAATTATTAGAAAATGGTAAGTATTGTTATTTAAATGGAGGTATTAATCCATCTGGTTATTGGAATGAGTATAATGTAAATGAAAATACAATTTCAATTAGTGAAGGTGGAAATTCTTGTGGATATGTAAATTATAATAATGAAAAATTCTGGTGTGGAGCACATTGTTATTATTTATCTGATTTAAAAGTAAATACAAAATATTTATATTATAATTTAAAATATAATGAAAAAAAAATCATGAACTTAAGAACTGGTGCATGTATGCCTAATATCAAAAAAAGTGATATTTCAAAATTTGAAATTTGTATAGAAAATGATTCTGAAAAACAAAAAGAGATAGTTAATAAATTAGAAACATTGTCAAATTTAATTTTAGAAAAAAATAGTCAAATAGAAAATTTAGAAAAATTAAAATTATCAGAATATAGTAAATTATTTGAAAATGAAGAAGAATTTGATGAATTAGGAAATTTATGTTCTATAAAAGCAAGAATTGGATGGCAAGGACTAACAAAAAAAGAATACTTAGATGAAGGTGATTATTATTTAGTAACAGGAGTTGATTTTGCTGATGGACTTATTGATTTTAAAAATTGTCATTATGTAACAAAAGACAGATTTGACCAAGATACTAATATTCAATTAAAAGATGGAGATGTCTTAGTGACAAAAGATGGAACAATTGGTAAAGTTGCTATGGTAAAAAATTTGGATAAGCCTGCAACATTAAATAGTGGTGTATTTGTTGTTAGACCATTAACAAATAAAGTTAATAATATTTATTTAGAATATTCTTTAAAATCATATCGTTTTTCAAATTTTATTGAAAAAATTAAAACTGGTGCAACAATTTCACATTTGAATCAAGGTGCTTTTTTGAAATATAAAATTCCAGTTCCTAGTATTGAAAAGCAAAATAAGTTTGTTGAAATTATTTCAAATATTAATGATTTAATAAATGAGTATTCAAGTGATTTAATAAATTTAAACAATTTATTTAATTCAGTGGCAAGTAAATATTTTGAACAATAAAAGAAGCATCTTCAATTGATACTTCTTTTTACTTTCTACCACATAACCAATCTAATGAAACTTTATATTGGGAACATATTGTAATTGCAAAACTTGTTTGTATTAATACTTTACCAGTTTCGTATGCTGAAAGAGTAGAAGATGTAGTATTTAGTACATCAGCTAACTTTCTTAATGTTAGATTATTTTTTTCTCTAACTTCAGCAAGTCTTTTACCAACTAAGTTATAATCTAATTGAACATTATTAGTTTTATATTTATTATTACTTAATCCAACAATATAATCTAAACTTACATTAAAATAATTAGCATAGTTATTTAATTGTTTTAAAGTAATAGTAATTAAATCTCTTTCCCATTTAGAAACTAAACTTCTTGATACTTTAAAAATTTCAGCAAGTTCTTGTTGAGTTAAATTTTCTTGTTCCCTTAGAAAAAATAATCTTTCATTCATATTTATCACCTACAATAATTTTCCTATAAAAATTAGTATTTTCAGAAAAATGTGAATAAATACGAGCAAAAGTAAAAAAAGATGTTATAATATATATAACAAGTTGGAGGTATGTAATGACTAAAGATTTAACTTTAAAAGAAAAAGAATTTGCAGAAGAATTTGCAAAGCTATATAAAACTGGAATAGATATGGCTCAAAGTGATATTAAATGTTTATCAACTATGATCAAATTTAATGAAGAAAGAGTAAAGAATCATTATGATAGTGAACCATTTAAATTCTTTAAGAAAAAACACGAAAAATGGGAAGAAGAATTAAATGAAATTCATGAACATTTACATAGTTTATATGAATCATTTGCACTAGCAGTTGATGATTATCATGATTTGATAAAATAATTTTGAAAAATTTTTAAAAAATGGTGTAAAATAAAAATATAATGGTATAATAATAAAGACATGAGGTGAAGTAGTATGTGCCTTAAATTACAAGAATTGAGTAATTTTTATTATGAAAGAAAACAGAAAGAACCAAATAAATATAAATATGCAGATTTAAAAGTAATAAAAAACTACTCTATAGATATGCAAAATTATGATATGAATGTTAGATATATATATGCAGACGGTAAATATAGAATATTTGTATTTGTTGGTAAAGATAATGAATTAGTATTTCATGGATTATACAGAGAAAGTGTTTCTGATTTAAATGATGAATATAAAGTTATTATATCTGATATGATGTCACTATCAGTAGATAAATTCTTTGATAAATATTATGAAGTTTTAAAAGAAAATATTTAATAAAAATAAAAAAATATTAAAATGAATCAAAAAATATGAAGAAAAATCATATTTTTTAATTTTGCATAATTCATTATAAAATAAGGGATTATTTAATTCTAATCATACAAAGTATCATACAAAATATCATACAAAATTGTATATATTTTGAAGATAAAAGTCGGTATAGACAATCAAATTGTCAAGGTGTATGATGTAGTAAAGTGGGATAAGTATGAGGAAAGGAGATAATAATTAATTCATTTTTATTGACATTTAAATAAAAAAGTGTAAAATAGAAAACAATTATTTAATTTGAGCAGTATGTTGTATTTAGATAACCAAAGGAACTAGGTGATGAGTATGATGTATAATATAATTAATTATTATAAACAATCTAACCAAAGCTCAAAAAGAGCTGTGGATTCTTATACACAAAAAAATCAAGAAGAGAAATTATAGGGAGTTCTTCCCCTTAATTTCTCTTTTTTGTTGGAAGGGAGGAGAATATGAACAACGAATTTAAAGAAATTGAGGATATTGAAGTATATAATTATGAAGCTACTAGAAAGAATTTAGATTCTTTATTAGCAAAATATAGAACATATAAAAGTAAGAAAACTACAATAGAAGAAAGAATAAAAAATTCAATCGATTTAGATAATCTTGGAATATTTTCTTCTCGTAAAAGTGATCCCACTTATAATAAAGTAGAGCAATTAGAAAGGATAAACAATTTTATTGATACGGTTGATAAAGTAATAAAACTTAATAAAAACAAATTAAGTAAAGATGAATATCTTATATTAAAAAAATGTTTGGATTATAAATATACAACTGAACAAATATCAGAAATGATAAATTTAGGATATCAAGCTACTTTTCAAAGAAGAAAAAATTGTTATATCAGAGTTGCTTTATGGTTTGATTTAGAAGTATATAATTAAGGTTGATTTTATCAATCTTTTTTATTGCTCTAAATAAGGAAATGGAGGTGTTATTTGATGATTTGACAAGTTATTCTAAATGATGGTAACATGCATCAAAGGAGAGATAACTTATGAAAAGAATTATTAATGGAATTATAATATTTGTTGTATGTGTAGGAATAGGAGCATTTAGTATTATTAATAATAAAGATACAAAACAAGTATTAGAACAAAGTGATAATAAAGTAAAAGTAGAAGAAGTTTCTAATAATGAAATTGAATCTGAAAATGATGAAACTGTAGAAGTAAAAGAACAATCTAAAACAGATGAAATTAAAATAGAAAAAAATACTGAACAAAAGAAAAAAGAAACTTCATCCAATACTACTTCAAAAAAAGAAGAATCTAAAGTTGATGTATCTGAAACTAAACCTGTTGTAACACAATCACAAACAAATACAGTTCCTGAAAAGAAAGTAGAACAACAAACAACTCAAACAACAACGACTACAAAAACAGCTGAACAAAAAAATAGTTCATGTGGTATTTATCAATCTATTACAAATTGTAAAGTAGATTATGATTCATCTAGTGCTTGTTATTCAGCAGGTGATAGATTAACTGAAATGTATTTAAATGATTTAATGGATTATAATGAACAAAATCCAGATAATCCAAAATCAAGAGAAATACAAAATACAGAATGTTATTCAGTTGATACAGATAATGGAGTAAAATGGTTCTTATTAGTTGTTTGTTATAACAATCATTGTAGTCAAAATTATAAATCAATATATTTAGGAAAGTAGCTTTATAAGTTACTTTTTTTGATTGGGGGAAACATGATTATATTTATTATTGCACTTATATTATTAGTGCTTTTTTTATTATTTATTTATCCTATGTTGATTCTATCAAGTAGGATATCAAGAGAGGAGGAAAAATATGAAAGGAATAGGTAAAAAGATTCTATTTGCTGTTGGTATATTATTGGGTTCTGTAATTGGAATTCAAAATGTATCAGCTGCAACTTTAAACTATGACTGGACTGGTTATTACTATGAAAGATTTGATCAAAATGGAAATAATTATTTTTCATGGAAATTGCAAAACTATTATGTAGATGGACAAGTTGCATATTGTATTGAACCTGGTATTCCAGAAGGTAATGATTATTATCAAGGTTCATGGAGTGATGCAGGATTATCAGATGAAATTGGTAGAAAAGTTTCATTGATAGCTTATTATGGATATACATATCCTGGACATCAAACTTTAAAATATAGAGCAACAACTCAAGGTATGATTTGGTCAACTATATTAGGTAATAATACAACAGTTAGATTTTCTACTGAAAGATACAATAAAGGAACACCTTTAGATATTTCAGCAGAAACAAATGAAATTAATAGATTAATGGCAGAACATTATAAAGTTCCTAGCTTTGATGGACAAACTATTAATGCACAAGTTGGTAAGACAATTACATTAATTGATACTAATAATGTATTATCTAATTTTGATATTAGTGTAAGTGGAGCAGAGTATTCTATAAATGGAAATACTTTAACTATTAAGCCAACAACAGATGGAACAATAAATATTAATTTAACTAAAAAGATGCATTATGATCAAGAATATAAAATCTTTTATAAAGATGGTGTCCAAAATATGTTAGTAGCTGGAAGTGTAGATCCAGTTCGTTCTTTAGTTAGAATTAAAAGTTACTACACAGCTGTTAAAGTAAATAAAATAGATTCAGAAACAAAAACACCACAAGGACAAGCTACTCTTGAAGGTGCTATATATGGTGTTTATAAGAAAGATGGAACATTAGTTACAAAAGTTACTACTGGTGCTGATGGTAATGCAATAAGCACTCCAGTATTAAGATATGATGAAGAATACTATGTTCAAGAAATATCTTCTAGTAAGGGATATTATGTAGATAATACAAAATATTCTATTAATGCTAAAGATAATAACACATCAGTAGATGTTACAGAAAAGGTTATCAAAAATTATATTAGTATTTTAAAACAATATAATTATGTAAATGGTAATACAACTTTCTTAAATGCAGAAAGTGGAATTACATTTGATATATTCTATCCAGATGGTAGAAAGTTTGATAGTATAACAACTGATAAAAACGGATATGCTACATTAAATATTCCTTATGGAATTTGGAAATTTCATCAAGTTAATACAACAACTGGATATGAAAAAATATATGATTTTTATATAACTGTAGATGAAAATAGTAATACAGAACAATATTATAATATTTTAAATAATGCTTTATCGGCTTATTTACAAATAAATAAATTAGATAGTGAAACAGGTAAAATTATTAAACTATCTGATACGACTTTTAGAATTTATAATTCTGATACAAAGCAATTTGTTAGTCAATATGTTGGTGGTAAAGTAATTAGTGAATTTAAAACAGATGAAAATGGAATTGTTATAACTCCATTAAAATTAGAAAGTGGTAATTATAAAATAGTTGAAGTAAAAAGTCCAAGTGGATATCTAATAAATGAAAATGGATTAGATTTTACAATTGGTAATGATACTTATTTTAACTATACAACTTATGGTGCTTTTGTTGTAGCAGAATTTAAAGATACAGCAATTAAAGGACAAATTGAAGTTAACAAATATGGTGAATTATTTGTTGTAAATGATGGGTCATATAAATATGATAAAACTACTTTATCTGGAGTAGAATTTCAAATATATGCAGAAGCAGATATCTTATCTGCTGATAAAAATTATTTATACTATAATAAAGGAGATTTAGTTGAAACAATTAAAACAAATGAAAAAGGATATGCTATTAGTAGTAAACTTCCTTTAGGAAAATATTTTATTGTAGAAACTAAAACATTAGATAACTATGTATTAAATACTGAAAAATTTAGTTTTGAATTAAGTGAAATTGATAATAGAACTCCAATAGTTTATAAATCTTATAGTGATTTAAATAAATATAAAAAAGGAACTATTGATTTTACTAAAACTGATTTAGTAGATGGGCAAGTTATTCCAAATACTAAAATTGAAATATATACTGAAAATGACGAACTTGTATATTCTGGGATTACTGATGAAGAAGGTAAAATTGTTATTACTGATTTACCAGTAAATACAAAATTTTATATTATAGAATCAGAACCAGCTACAGGTTATGTAATTACAGATGAAAAAGTATATTTCACAATAACAAGTGATGGAGAAATAATTAAAGCAGAAATGAAAAATAAACCTATCACATCAACATTAGAATTTACTAAATCCGATATTTCAACTGATGAAACATTACCAAATACTTTAATAGAAATATATACTGATAAAGATGAGTTAATATTCTCTGGTAGAACAGATGAAAATGGTATGATCATAATTGAAGAATTGAGATTCGGCAAATATTATATTCTTGAAAAAGAAGCTCCAGAAGGATATGTATTAAATACAGAAAAAATGTATTTTGAAGTATTAAAAGATGGAGAAATAATTAAATCAAACATGAAAGATAAAAAAATAACTGGAACATTAGAATTTACTAAAACTGATGTATCTACAAGTCAGCCATTACCAAATACTTTAATAGAAATTTACAATGATAAAGATGAGTTAATATTCTCTGGTAGAACAGACGAAAACGGACAAATTATCATTAAAGAGTTAGAGTATGGTAAATATTATATTCTTGAAAAAGAAGCTCCAGAAGGATATCAATTAAATCCAAATAAAATGTATTTTGAAATTAAAGAAGATGGAGAGATTATAAAATCAAATATGACAGATGAACTTATTATAGTAGAAGTTCCAAATACTGAATTAAACGAATTTCCTTTATTTGAATTAGTTTCAATAGTATTAGTTGGATTAGGAGCAGGTGTTATCTTTTATGCAAAAAGAAAAAAGAAATAAAATAATAGGTATATTATTAATTGTAATAGGAATAGTCTTTTGGATTATTCCTTTTTATAATAATAAAATTGAAGATAAAAAAGAAGATAATCTTATTAATGAATACATAGATTCAACAGAACAGGAAATTATTATAAATGAGCCAGAAACAGTTCCAGAAGAAACGAAAATTGTAGAAACAATAAAATATTCGATGATAATAGAAATACCTAAAATTGGTCTTAAAAAAGGTATATATGGACTTGATTCTAGATATAATTCAATTAGTTATGGAATCCAAGTATTAAAAGAATCAAATATGCCTGATATAGAAAAAGGAAATTTAATATTAGCATCTCATAGAGGAAACAGTTCTGTATCACATTTTAATAATTTATATAAGTTAGAAAATGGTGATAGAGTTTATATTTATTATAATGGAATTAAATATGTTTATGAATTAGTTAATAAATATGATGAAGTAAAAGATGGAACAATTGTTGTTCATAGAAATAATGAAGATACAGTTTTAACTTTAATAACTTGTAAAAAAAATGAAGAAAAGCAAACAGTATTTATAAATAGATTAATTGAAAAGGAAAATTATTAGTGCAAGAAACTTATTCTAAAATACCAAGTAAAGTTAAATATAATAACTGCATTTGTCCTAATGCAAAATTATTATATGGTGAGATATCTTTGTTATGTTATACAAATGGTTATTGCTATGCTACAAATAAGTTTTTTAGTAATTTATTAAATGTAACTACAAGAACTATAACTAGATTAATTAAAGAATTATTAGAATCTAAGTTAATAAGAATAGAATATTCGGATGAAGGAATTCGTAAAATATATATAATTGAATAAAATTTCCATCGTATGGTGATGTAAAATACCATCGTTATGTGATGTTTTTATCTACAAAATATAATAAATAAAAAATAATAAAAAAAATATAACAAGTTTTATTTAAACAGGTCTAAATTGTAGAAGGGAGGAGAATATGCCAATAACAGATAAAATAGTTTTAGAAGGTAATATTTCAAGAATAAATGATAAAGAGTTAGACAAATATATATGGTTTGATATTTGTAAAAATGAAAAGTATCAAACAAAAGAAGGAGAGATGAAAGAAAATTCATCTTTTTTTAGTGTAAAAATTGATAGAGAAAGAATAGATAATAAAGATTTATTTAAAGTAGGTTCGTGGATAGTTGTAACTGGAATACCTAAATCTTTTTTAGATAAAAATAATATGAAACAATTTTATATTTTTGCATTAAAAATTGAAGATGCAAAGATATTTAAAATAAATGATGAAAAACAAAATAGTCAAAGTCCTAAAATTACCTATGATCCTGATGGTGTAATGGTATGGGATGGTAAAAGATGTGAATCAGAACCAGCTACTCCAGAAGAAATTGCAGAAATGGAGGACTTATTGAGTGAATTTAAATAAAAGATCATATTATTATGATTTTAATGAATTTTCAGAACTTTTAAATGAAGATACAGTAATTTATATAACAGCAAAGAATGAGAAAGAATTAAAAAAGAAACAACAAATTATAAAAGAATTTTGTAATCAAAAAAAGATAAATCCTAAAAAGATTTATTTAGATGTTACAAATAATTCTAATTTAATGAATAAACCTAATTTACAAAAATTATTAGCTGATGAAGAAAATTTAGATATTATTACATTTTCAACTTCTGATATTTATAGATATGCTACAGATGATTATTATGATATAAAAAGATTTCTTCGTGAATCTAATTTAGGTATTTATGATTTAAATTATGAATCTTTTTCAATTGAAAGACAACCATTACTTTATTGGCTAGGAAATTAATGATAATAGTAAAAATAATTGTAATTCTTTTTGCAGTGTTAATAATGTGTTGTTGTGCCTTAGGTAAAAGAGCTGATGATTGGCTTAAAGAAAATGAAAATAAGGGAGATGAAAACAATGGGATATAGGTCAGATGTAAGAATAGTAACTTCAAAAAAGGGATATAAAGTTTTAGATAATTATGTAAAAAAATATTTAAGAGATCATGACAAGGATAGAACTTGGAATTTGTTGAAAAGTCCAAAAATAAAAAAAGAAACACCATATACAACATATATCGGATGGGATTGCTTAAAATGGTATGAATATTCTGATTATGTTGATGTAGATGCTATTATGACGGGATTAGATTATTTAAAAGAAAATGGTTATTCTTATAGGTATTCTAGAATTGGTGAAAATTATGATGATTATGATGAAAAATATTATGAATCAGAAAATGAAGAAGAACAAGATTTAATATATCCGAGTATTATCCGTGAATTTGATGATGACTATATTTTTCAAGAATTAGAGTATCAATCTAATTTAAAAAAAGATGATATTGAATTATAGAAAGGAGGTGAAATATGCAGAGAAAAATCAAAGTTCTAGTTGTCGAACCAAATGAATTACCTAAAGAAGAAATGATAGAAAATACTCTAAAAGCTAAACAAGATTTAGTAGGTGGGAATATTGAATATGTTTCAAGAGATTGTTATTCAGATGTAATATTCATTTGCAATGAAGAAGGTAAACTTCTAGGATTACCTTTTAACAGAGATATAGGACAAGATATAATTGCTGGTCCTTTTATTATTGTCGGAGATGATCCAGAAATAGGTGAAGATCGTTCATTAACTGATGAACAAATAAAAAAGTATCAGAATATTTTTAATGAAAAATCTATTTCTGATACAAATATTAAATTAACTGAAATATATCTTGGAAAAGATATAGGTATGTAAGGAGGAATGATATATGCATAATACAGTTTTTTTAGTAGGAAGATTAGCTTCTGATCCAAATTACCATGAAGTAGGTGATGGTAAAAAAGTATCAAATATGTGTCTAGCAGTAACTAGATCATATAAAAATGAAAAAGGAGAATATCCTGTAGATTTTATTGATGTATCTGCTTGGGGGAATTTAGCAGAACATGTTAATAATTATACTCATAAAGGAGATTTAGTAGGTGTTCGTGGTTCTATCATAACAGAAGAAAGAGAAGTGGATGGATATAAGAAAAATTATCCAATAATAAATGCCGAAGAAATCAAATTTATTAGCAAAGTAAAAGATAAAGAAAAAGAACAAAACGATGATTTAGAGGTTTAGTATGAAAAAGGGTAAAAGAAAAGAGATAGCTGTAACTACCTCTATGTGTTATTTTTTACTAAACTTATGAAAAGTAAAGTAAAATGGTTCAATAACAAATCCATTATAACATAAATTTTACCCTTTTTAAACTTTTATTTGAAAAAGGAGGAATGATATATGATTAATATTTTAAATAAAAGGAGAATGTTTATTGTTTAATAACATAGGTAATACCCTTAATAAATTGGGTGGAACTATGAATTTATTAGCAATAGAAAAATTAGATGGAGGAACTTATAATGTTGATTCAATTTTATCAGCAATTAAAACTTTCTCAAATTGGGCTTTAAGAGTAGGTATTGCTTTATCTGGAGTAGCATTAATAATTGGATTTATTTTATATGCCGTTTCAGATGTAGATCAAAAAGCTCGAGTAAAACAAAGAATTATTCAAACGATGTTTGGTATAGTTGGAATTATTTTAGCTCTTTCACTTGTAAATCTAATTATAGATTTATTTTAAGGAGTTTTAAATGTTATTAAAAGCTTTAGATTTATTAAGAACTCTTGGATGGGGACTTATAAACTTTATATTTTCTTTAATAGATTCACTTTTTGATATTCTAAAGTCTTTAAATAGTTATAACATTATTGATAGTATTGCAGAAAATTCTATATTTAAGAATTTCCATAGTGGAGTAATAGCAATAGCTATTACTTTACTAGGATTATTTGCAATCTGGAGATTTGTTATGAAAGTAATGGAACCAGATGAAGGATTATCTGTAGGTCAGATAGTTAAAGAAATAATGAAATGTGGTTGTTTAGTTTTATTATCAACTTTCTTATTTGCTCAGGCATCTACATTTTCAATTAAGTTAGCTGGATATACTGGAAGTATATTTACAACTAATAATGTTACTTTAGGAGATAGTATGCTTTCATTATATGTAGAACATTCAGATGGTTATAAAGAATCGGATGAATTTAAAAATGAGAATATACTTAATAATATTAAAAGTGATAATTTTACAAAAAAGAAAATGTATAATGACAAATATGTAACATCTTCAAGATGGATTTTACCGGATGAAAAAGATTATAAATATTCTATAAATTGGATTATGGCTATTATAGTTGGTGGATTCTTCTTGTATGCTTTATTCTTTAGTGGAATGATGTTAGCAAGAAGGCAGATAGAATTTTTATTCTTATTTGTAATATCACCAATAGTATTTGCAACTTCAATTGGAAATAAACAAAGAAGAGGAGCAATTATAGAACAACTAGTATCACTTATGTTGCAAGGTGCTGTTATACTTTTAATAATTTGTTTAACTGCTATAGTAATGCAACAAGTTCAAAGCACAACATTCTTTGCAAACTCAACATTCAAAGATATATTAGTTAAATCTTTATTGTATATAGGATGTGGTTCTTTTTTATTAACTGGTTCTCAAGTTGTAAATCGTTTCATAGGTGGAAATGTATCTGCTAATAGTGGTAGAGAACAAATGATGGCTATGATGGGATTTGGTAGAACTATGGGAGGAATTGCAACTGCTGGAACTTTGGGAGCTGTCGGAGCTGGATTAGTAGGAGCAGGTGCTATTACAAAAGGTGTATCAAAAGCTGGAGCTGTTAGTGATTCAGTATTAGCTAAAGTAGGTAGAGGAATTAGTAATTTTGGTAGTAAAATGCGAGGTTCTAGTTCAAGCTCTGGTGGGGGTTCTTCATCTGGAGGAAATCCTATAAGTGGTATGGGTTCTAATTTACAAAATTTGGGAAGTTATATAGAAGCAAGTGCTGTTTCTAGACAAAATCCAATTAATAAAAGTGGAATGAGAACATCAAGTGCTACAACTAAATTAAATAGATTTGGTTCTAGAATGATGAATGCTGGAGCTGATAGTATTGGTTCTGCTGTTAGTCAGATAATGCCAACTAGAGGAATGTATAGAAGAAGATATAGAAATAGAGGTGATAGTTAATGTATATAACAATAAAAAGTTTAAATAAAACATTAGGTAAATTTGTAGAACTAACAGATTTATATATTGGGTTACCTATGTTATTTATATTTTTGATTATGTTTT
>CADCIZ010000041.1 GCA_902801685.1 uncultured Erysipelotrichaceae bacterium
AAAAGTCAAAATAAATTTTGACTACTGCCTACCTCACGGTAGGCTTTTTCTACTTCACCGAAACTTATGCTTCTCCATAGACCAATATCGGCAACTAACACTTCTAATAGTCGCTACCCTACTTATTATTATTGTCAAAATTTAGTTTAATTGAAGTTCTGTTAACTCCCTTTCCATATACATTTTTACTCCCTCAAACATTATATTTATACTTGCATTTAAATCTCTATTATTCATATTAACACAATTAGGACACTCCCATGCTCTCACACTTAAATCCTTTACCCTTGATTCCTTATAACCACACCTTGAACATATTTGACTGCTAGGATAATATGTATCTACTTGATAGAATCTTTTATTCTTCCATATACACTTATAATTTATTTGTCTTACAAGTTCACTCCATGATGCATCATAGATTGCTTTTGATAAGTGTCCGTTTTGTCCATATTTTTTACTTTCAAATTCTCACATACGATAATATCATTATCATCTGTAAGGTATTTACTAATATTGTGTAATAGAAATTTTCTTGCATTTTTCATTTTTTTATATACTGTTTGAAGTTTTCTTTTTATCTTATATCTATTTTTACTTCCTGGTTTAGACCTAGAAAGAGCTTTATTTAATCCTTTTAGTTTCTTTTCATACTTTTTAATATATTTTTTATTACCAAAGTATTCACCGTTACTTGTTATTACTAAATCTTTTATCCCTAAGTCTATTCCTACAATTTTAGTAGGTACTACGTCTTTTATAAAGCTATTTTCTTCTACACATATACTGACATAATATTTACCTGCCTCTTTATATATAGTTGCATTAATTATTCTTCCATTAATAGAAATTAAATTTCTATATCCTCTAATACTAACTTCTTTTAGTTTAGGCAATTTAATTGTTCTACTGTTTAAATCTATTTCAATACTATTATACTCTTTACCTTTATAAGTACCTCTTATATTATTAGTTCTATATGACTGTCTTGGTTTATTCTTTGATTTAAATTTAGGTTTACTACCCAATTTATTATTATATCTTTTAAAACCAATCTATAAATCGAAAATACTAGTTCTAAATAGACAACTATCTACTTCTTTTAACCAAACATTTTCTCTTTCTAATAATGGTAATTATTTTATACAATCATATTTATCAATATAATTATGACTTACACTTAAGAAATGATTATATATAAATCTACTACATCCAAAACTTTTCTCTATTAAATTTATTTGATTTTCGTTTGGATACATTCTAAATACATATCCTTTTGTAATTTTCATCATGTAATCATCTCCAGTTGCATAAGTAGTGTATCATACATACATTTGACGTGTCAATGATTTTTGGTAAAAAGGCATCAATTTACTTTATACAAAAAAATATTTTTGTCAACAATTTCACATTATTAAATTTATATGATAAAATTAATACGGAGGTGTTTATGAAAATATTAGTTACGGGTGGTACAGGTTATATTGGTTCTCATACTGTAGTTGAACTAATTAATAATAATTATGAGGTTGTAATTGTTGATAATCTATCTAATTCAAAAAAGGATGTTATAGATAAAATAGAAGAGATAACTAAAAAACAAGTTAAATTCTATGAAGATGATGTATGCGATAAAAAAGCATTAACTAAAATATTTAAAGAAAACAAGATTGGTGCAGTTATTCACTTTGCAGGATATAAAGCAGTTGGAGAGTCATGTGAAAAACCATTAATGTATTATAGAAATAATATCGATTCAACACTAACCTTACTTGAGGTAATGAATGAATTTAGTGTAAAAAAAATAGCATTTTCATCTAGCGCGACAGTATATGGTAAACCAGAGAGTTTACCTATTAAAGAAGATTCTAAGTTAACTACTACTAATCCTTATGGTTCAACTAAACTAATGATTGAAAATATTCTAAGAGATCTATATAAATCTGATAACGAATGGTCTATTGCAATCTTAAGATATTTTAATCCAATAGGCGCACATAAATCTGGTCTTATTGGTGAAAACCCTAATGGTATTCCCAATAATTTAATGCCATATATTATTAAGGTTGCAACTAAAGAATTAGATTGTTTAGGAATATTTGGTAATGACTATGATACTAAAGATGGTACTGGGGTTAGAGATTATATTCATGTTGTAGATCTTGCTAAAGGTCATATTGCTGCAGTAAATAAAATTATTAATTCAACAGGATGTGATGCTTATAATCTTGGTACAGGTAATGGTTATAGCGTTTTAGAGATAGTTAATACATTTAAAAAAGTTAATAATATTGATGTTCCATATAAGATTAAGGATAGACGTCCTGGAGATATTGATGCATGTTTTGCTGATCCAGCTTATGCATTAGAAAAACTAAACTGGAAGGCAGAATTAACTTTAGAAGACATGTGCAAAGATGCTTATCATTATATAAAAAGAAAATAGGTTCAAGCCTATTTTTTGTATACTCCAATATAATATTTCTTCTTACCACGACGAATTACTACAATCTCGCTATCTATCGCAATTGATTTACTAATTTCATAATCAGTATCAGTAATCTTACTGCCATTTACACTAATAGAGTTTCCACTAATTAACTCTCTTGCTTCTCTTTTAGATGAGCATATCTTATTATCCACTAATATATCTAATAAAGTAGTAGTTCCTTCTAACTTAAATGTTGGAACTTCTTTTAATCCAGTTTTAATATCTTTAGCAGATAAACTTGCAATATTTCCACTGAATAAGCATTCACTAATATTAACTGCTTTTAGATACTCATCTTTTCCATGTAAGAAAGTAATAACTTCTTCTGCAAGACGTTTTTGCGCAATTCTTAACTCTGGTTTATCACTGTGTTCTTTTTCTATATCTTCAATTTCTTCTTTAGTTAAAAATGTAAGTTTTTTTAAGTAATCAATTACAACACTATCATCACTATTAATTAAATATTGATATAATTCATAAGATGACGTTTTATTCTTATCAAGCCATAATGCATTACCTTCGGTTTTACCAAATTTAACACCTCTATTATCAAGTACTAAAGGCATAGTCATACCATATAACTCTACACCAAGTTTTTTTCTAGCAAGTTCAATACCTGTTGTAATGTTACCCCACTGATCAGAGCCAGCAACTTCTAAAGTCACCCCTTTATGCTCATATAAGTTTACAAAATCTAAACCTTGTAATATAGTATAAGCAAACTCACAGAAAGTAATACCGCTTTCTAATCTTCTACTTATAATGTCTTTATCAAGCATATAATTAACATTAATATATTTACCATAATCTCTTAAAAAATCAATAGTATTAATTTCTTTAATCCAATCATAATTATTAACAACTTCAAAACCAAATATTTTTTTTGCTTGATTAGTTAGTCCTTCAACATTCTTTTCTACTGCTTCTTTTGTAATCATTTGTCTTTCTGCTGATGGTTTAGGATCTCCGATTAAACCAGTCGCACCACCTACAAGTAAAATAGGCCTGTGTCCATATTTAGCAAGTCTTGTTGCAATTAAAAATGATGAGAAATGTCCTATATGCATAGAATCAGCAGTAGGATCAGTTCCAATATAAAAAGTAAGACTCTCCTCATTTAATTTTTTCTCTAACTCTGGACTACTTATATCTTTAATAAGTCCCCTCCATTTTAAATCTTCAAAACAATTCATTCTATCATCCTTTCTAAAATAAAAAAGTATTAGATATAGGGACGATAATATTATCTATTGTCGCGGTACCACCCTATTTCATAATACTTATTATGCACTTTTATGATTATAACGTATCAACCCGTTTAGCATGTATTTCGTTATTTTATCTTGTTTAGTTTACACCTGCCACTAAATCTCTAATTACCAATAAAATAACTACTAAGAATCACTAATTACACACTAATTATATAAATAATGACATTGTTTGTCAATAGCATTTTTTTACTTATTCTCAATCATTTTATTATCATCCTTATATTGATAATTTAATGCATTCTTATTACTAATAACACTTTCACCTAATTTCTTTTCTAAATCATCTCTAGCTACTTTAGCGGTACACTCCCACCCATTTTAGCAATTTTCTTATTCTGTTTAAGTCCATAAGGTTTATGCTTTTTGGCAAGTTCTCTAGTTGCAATCTCACCCAAATCAGTTAAAACGACTTCTATATCAGACATATTATCTCTTAAAGATTCCTTTATAAGCCCTTTATATGCCTTATATTCTGATGCTTTCAGAAAGACCATTCCTTATATATTTCATTAGTTAATATTCCATATTCACAATCCTTAGAAATACCATTTTCCTTTCAAACATCAGTTAATTTATTTCTATCTAATATTCCCTTTAACCTAGACTCAATTCATTTATCAGAATAGCCTCGTTTCCTGTAATAATTAACTGCTCTTTTAATAGCAGGTTCCGGATCAAAAACCTCATCAATCCTCTCACTACCTAATGATGCAAGCCACATCTTAAATGGTTCTGCCTTAGGCGATGGAACTGACTCAATAAGTCGTAATATCCCTTCAGTATCTAAGACATCTGTCAAATAACTCTTACCATCTTTTTGTGATTTCATTTTCAGTTGGTTAGTATTACTAACCAGCTCACTACCTTCAGAATTAAGTTTACTTTTTAACCATTTCCAATAGTTTCTTGATTTATCGTAATCATTATCTGTAAGCGCTCCTATAACATCTACTACGCTAAAATAGTATTCTTCTTCATCGCTATTCCAAATACTTCTAATTTCATGACTTTCAAAAAGATTTGAAATAGTCTGTAATCTTTCTTCTTTCATTAACACCAATTCCTTTCACTACAAAATCTAAATAATAGTTAGTTTCATCTCTTTTAGACTATTAACGTAACATACATATATTCGTAAAGCCAATGGTTTTTAGCAAAATAAAAACATTTGAATTAGAAAAATAATTTCAAATGTTTACTTTTCGTTAACATTCATAGTTTTCACATATCAATTTACTAGTAATTACTCATCTATTATTCTTTTTATAGAACTTATTTTAAAGTCAATATTTCTAATAGTAGTTCTACAGAAATCACATTTATTTCCCACAATATTCGCACCACAACTTGGACATTTTGTAACATCCTCTTTTTCAAAATCTTTTCTAAATGTTACATCAAACTTTTCAACAACTGAATTATCTCTACTTCCACTAATTACATAGCCATCTTTATTTATAGTATATGTAATATATGATATTTCAATCATTGCCGATAATGTCTGCTTAGCAATCGTACTATCAAGTTCATATATTACTACATTTTGTCTTTCAATATTATTAATTATTTTCTTTTGGCCTGCTTTTAAATCAAGAGTAATACCGGTATAATAATTTTGAAATAACTGCTTAGTACTCAACATTTTCATCATATTATAGTCAAGATTATTATAAGCATTTTCAAAATTTAAAAACAAATTATAAAAATAATCTTTTAATGAATTAATATTATCTGTATTGAACATTTCTAACTTGTTTTTTGAAACATCCTTATATACATCTTTCCTTTGATTATTAGCATCAACTGCTTGTTCATTATTCGGCATGCATCGAACAACATTGCTTTTAAAGAATTTATGAATTCTAATCATTTTAATAGAATTTACAATAAATTTTATAATATAGCAATAAAATAATAAACTTCCTAATAGAGTGATAAATACAACAATTATGCTAATAATGTATTTTGTAGTCCCTAATGTTTCTAATCCAAATAAGTCTTTCATTTATTTACCTCACTACCATTATCATTCATAATCTTTACACCATGACTAGTACCAATTCTACTAGCTCCAGCTTCAATCATAGTAATCATATCTTTTCTACTCTTAATCCCACCACTAGCTTTAATCTCAATTAAATCACTTTTATGCTTATTAATAATATCAACAGAATCAACTTCTACTCCTCCAGTAAATCCTGTACAAGTTTTTATATAATTAACAAAGCATTCGTTACATATTTTCGTTGCCTTAATAATCTCTTTATCATTAAGTAAGTTAGTCTCAATTATAACTTTTAATACTTTACCATCTATTGCATCTCTAATCTCTTCAATCTCTTCTTTAACATACTCATAATCTTTATTCTTTATAGCAGATACATTTATAACCATATCAATCATATCCGCACCCTTCTCTACTGCATCAATTGCTTCATATACTTTAGTTTCTCTTGTACTCATTCCACTTGGAAATCCAAT
This sequence comes from uncultured Erysipelotrichaceae bacterium, assembly GCA_902801685.1. Classification (GTDB taxonomy): domain Bacteria; phylum Bacillota_I; class Bacilli_A; order RF39; family UBA660; genus RUG12438. Next base: position 6,244 of record CADCIZ010000041.1, read on the forward strand.
TACAGTACACACTTCAATATTAGTATCTTTAAGTAATTCTTTAGCTAGTCTTACATAATAAGGATATACACAAACAGCAGCAAAATCATATTTTATTGCTTCATTACATAACGACTCAATATCTTTTAAGGTTGCCGTATTATTTAAATTAGTATGTTCAATATATTTATTTAATTCCATATTCTTCTCCTTTAACATTATTATCAAATTTTTCTTTTAAATGAATGAGCGCTAAAGATCTTGCGCTCTTTTTATTCTTTTCATTAGGTAATAATTCTGCTAATGTTAACCCATTTGGTAACTCAAATATTTCATCAAAACCAAACCCGTTTGTACCTCTACACTCTCTTGCAATAATCCCATCTATTTTTCCTTCACCAACAATAAAATTGTTACCATCATAATAAACTATATCGCAAATAACAGATGCACTTCTATCTTTATACTTATTTACCTCTTTTATTAAGTATTCATTTCTTTCTCTATCACTTGCTGCATCACCTAAAAACCTATGTGTCATAACACCAGGGAACCCATTAAGAGAGTTAATGCATAATCCAGAATCATCGGCAATAGTATTTTCATGTGTTGCTTCATATACTTCTAAAGCTTTCTTTTTAGCGTTATCCAAAAATGTATCCTTATCTTCAACAACATCTATACTTATATTCTTTTCTTTTAAAGAATATAAGTCATAATCCTTTAATATAGATTTAATTTCTTTTAATTTTCCTTCATTATTAGTTGCAACTATCATAATTCCTCCTACAATATATCCATCAATTCTTTAATATCAGTAATTCTATTATCATAATCACTATACTTATTCCTATAATCAGCAAGTATTGATTTACATCCAACATCATTTGCTCCTTTTATATCTATATCAGGATTATCACCAATCATAATTACATCTTCTAATTTACTATCGCCAATAATATATAAATAACCATCTGTATTAGGTTTAGCTTTAACTTTATCCGTACCAACTACCTCTTTAAAGTATTTGAGTAGTCCAACACGCTTTAATCTTTTACTCTGACACTCACTAAACCAATTAGTTAATACATATAATTCATACTTGCTACAAAGATACTTTAATGTGTCTTCTATTCCATCAGGAATACCACTTATCCATTTATTACTTATTACATCTAACAATTTATCAAATGTATCCACAGAATAATTAGTATTTAAATCTTTATTAACAAAATCAAGTAATTCATTTTTAATATATAAACCTACTGCTCTTTCATATTTACCGATAGAATTATATAAATTTAATCCATCTTCATAAGTACCATTAATAACACTACCATAATCGTTCAAATAATTTTCATCAAACATTAATAGTGTATTATCTAAATCAAATATAATTTTCTTCATACATTAATTATACCACATAAAGAAAAAGAAGCAACAAACTTGCTTCAGAAAGATAGTAGTTATTATTTCTTTATAATTTTATAATTCCAGTCTAATATCACCTTCAATATGTAAAACAAATATGAAGAATATAAATAAACTTTGATTAAATTATAATAATTTCCTTAGTATTTTATTATCAGTTCATTATTTTTTCTTGTGATAAACTGCATCCTTCTAACATCTCATTTATCTTTTGAAAAAACTGATCTCCAATAATTATATCAGAAAATGTATCTTTTAAATTAACAATTAAATTGTACTCTCCGTCAATAGCATATGTTTTATATTCAATTCCAAGATTATTATAGTATTGTGCAATGTGCAATTGCTGCTCTTGTGTTAAATTCTTATAAAAAACAGAAAATCTATTATTAAAACAACTTATATAAACGCTATAATACTCACTAAACATCTTATAATATTCCTTAAACAATCGATTGATTATTGTTTCAAAACAATATATTTTATATGAATACTCCATCTTAAAAAGTTCATTAACTTTCATTTTAAATAATTCTTTTTTAAATTCAACCAAATCATTATCAAAACCAACTGTTTTTTCTTCTTTAGAAAAACTATTTATAATTATCCAATTTTTTTCCTGCCTTTTTTCTTTATCATCAAATTTTCTTCCTGCAATATGTTCTTTAACTGCAATAATTGCATCAATAGTTTTACTATAATCAATAGATTTTTCCTTTTGATTATTATAATTCTGTTTAAATATTTTTAATCTTTCTTCTCTTCCATTTTTAGATTTCAATTCACTATTTAGGGCAGTTGCGCAATCATCTATTTGCCACAATTCTGCAGGACTAATTTCATCGATGAATTCCCCTTCGCTTTGAAGAAAGGCGTCAAAAGGTGTAACTTCAATTTCATTTTTAATATTTCTATTTATATGGTTATAATTACAATTAATAGGGTCAATTATTTCATTATCATTGGTAGGATCACTTTTAAATATACCATTTATTCCGTATTTTTCATCCACTATATTTATATAATTAAGTTGATGTCTCCCTTTAGTCCAGCCATATGAGAAAGAACTAATCCCAACTCTTTTAAGCAGAGACTCCAATAATTTTGCAAACCCAACACATACCATATAATCATTTTGAAGAATTAAATATATGTTTCGACTATGCTCCGATCCTTCGTCTTTCTCTTTATACTTTTTAAAGCTTTTTACAATATTATAAACAGCGATATACTTTTCATAAGGACTTAAATTACTATTATTTATATCATCAGAAATAATATCTAATGTCTTATTAATTAATAGAACTCCTTTTCCACTCATCGAATTAGTATTATCATGTGAATTAAAAACCACATATTCTAAATCGATAATTTTTTCTAGATATTTTGAATCAATTTCTTCAGAGCTAATGCTAAATGTTAATTTAATATTTTTGTTATATTTTTTGATTATTTTTATTATTTCATTAATCTTTTCAACATCAAAGTTTTGAATATCCTCACTTCCTGAAATATCAGTAACTTTTTTCCCTGTTATATAAATATTTTTTACACTACTATCAAGTTGAGAAATAATATAGTCATAACTATCTATCCTATTATATTTATTTATATTTAAACATAAAATTCCTTGTTCATTTGTTCCAATTGTAGTAGCAAACTTAGAATCTATATTCTTCTTATATTCCTCTATAACACTCTCATCATCATTATTTAAGGTACCAATATTTACTATTTCAATAACTTTTTCAATTGGTTGATTAATAAAATTATTTAAATTCAAATCTTTAATAGATATACTTTTATTTTTTAATGAAGAAATTACCAATTCAATATTACTTTTTAACCATTCGGGTGATTCTTTAGTCAACAAATATTTTCCACTTATACACCAAAAACATAACTTATCAAGAACATTTGTAACATTTATATTTTTTTCCACAACAAATTTTACAAAATGAGTAACTAAATTATTTTTTAATAAAAATATATACTGATTATTATCCAATAAACTATATATTAGAACAAAATTATTTTCATTAACCTCGGTTATTTCAAAATCATTATTTTTTAAAGCCATTACAAAAATATTATTAATATCTGGTGTTCTTAACTCTTCAAAATTATTATACAATATCATTAATCTATTATAATCGCTACGAAAATTATCAATTATTTTTTTCCAAATATCATTAGATACTTTATGAGTTTTCAAATACTTAATTAATAATTCAAATATATTATCTTGTTTACAATTGTCAACAATTAACATTGCAATTTCGTCAATATTATAATTACCGTTATTATAATTTAAAAATGCTTCTATATTATTAATATCATTTTTTAAATATAGCTTCCCTAACTTAGTATTGTTAATAATAAATCTTTTTGGTAAACCTTGATAGTCAATTTTTTCAACCAAAACTTCATATATTTTTTCTCTATCATGATCTTCCATCTTATCTATATTTTTATATGCAAAAACATAGTCTGCATCCCTTGTCACTTCAAAAAGTTTGGAAAATGTATGAATATCAATTGAATCTATTTTTTCCATAATGCATTTTTTTACTTTTGTATCTTTTAACAATTCATTATTATCATCCAGTAATTTGTTAATATAACTATAATTTATCTTTCCAAAAGAATTTAAATTAAAAATTACATAATCTACATATTTTTCATATCTATCATCTATTGCATTATTATAATTAAAGCCATTATTTAAAGCATACTCAATAATCTCCCATGACAATTCATTTAAAGGTATCTTGTTTAAATTATTAACATTAATTTTTATCATCAATTTGTGTATTAAATTCATTTTATCACCTTTCACAATATATTTATTAACTCTTTTATATCGATAATTCTATTCGCATAATTATTGTATTTACCATTATAATAAATTAAAATTTTTCTACATCGTGCATAATTTATACACTTAATATCTATATCAGGATTATAAACATCATAATAGCTACAATCATCTTCATACATTAATTATACCACAGAAAGAAAAAGAAGCAACAAAATTGCTTCAGAAAGATAGTAGTTATTATTTCTTTATAGTTTTATAATTTCAGTCTAATATCACCTTCAATCTGTAAACAGTATACTAAATATCTGTAAAATGTATATGAAGGAATTGTTAAAAATTAGTGAAATACTATTTTTGTTTATTTATGCTATAGAAATAATAGTTATTACCTTTTTGTTTAAATTTATAAACATAAGTATAAAAATCATTATAATTACTATCTAAATAACTTTGATAGTCTATCTCTTTGACATCATCTTTTAATACTCTAGAATCAATTATCTCTTTTCCATTTGCATCTTTAGATAATACTCTAGTTTCGTTGCCTAAATATCTCTTTGATGAATAGAAAGCAACTTTATAATATAACTCTACACTCTTATCTTCTTTTATAGATTTAATAAACTTAGTAACTACTCCACTTTTTACTTTACAAGTACAATCTAATTTACTTATAGAATTATTATTATACCTAATCTTAGGACAAGTACCAGTTACTTTATCTATACTAATATCTTCATTAAATATCTTCTTATATTCATTTTCTATATAGTTTTTACTATAGTTATTACTCATATTAAGTATTGTAGTTAATTTAATATTGCTATCAATATCACTAATTAAAGTTTTACCACTATAAAAAGGTTTCATATCTACACAATTATTATTAAAAGCATCAACATATCTTTCAAGTAATAATATATCCGCACTCTTACTATTTTCAACTATTTTATTAGCAGTATTATTAGTACTATGATCATACTGTGAAGTAATATAATAAACTAAATAAATACATAATATACACATAACTATAATAGATACAACTAAACTTGTTTTCAATCCTCTTTTATCCATACTACCTACTTCTTACTCTTCTTTTTATTTTTATTTTTTTTATTCTCTTTATTACTAATTACTACTCTTCTAATACTTTCTAACTTATTTTTATCATTAAATTTTAACTCAATTAAATCAGGAGTAGTAAAACCGTTAATAACAGTATTATCTTTATATCTAATTATATACTTACCATTATATTCAACATCACACCATTTAGAAAGTAGAAATGTTATAGTTGATGAATGAGTTACTATTAAAGCACTCTTACCCAAATTACGCTTCATAACTTTAGCAAGACCTTTTAAAGCCCTACTTCTTACTTCATCAAAGGACTCCCCATGTTTTAATTTATAATCATGATTTAAAAACTGTTTCTTAAAGAAATCAGCAGGAATCTTCTCTTTATCATCAACCCCAAACTTACGCTCATCAAATGAGGAATCAACAATAACCTTCACCTTATTCCTATCTGCCATGTATTTAGCGGTTGCAACAGCTCTAGTATAATTACTAGACACAACCATATTAAGATTACCAAGTTCCTTAATCTGACTATATAAACAAGCCTTTTTCTCCCCTTCTACACTAAGAATAAACTTCCTATTTATATTTTCAAAAGATTCTTTTAAATTCCTAAAATCAATATTTTTATCTGCCATAGAATGTCTTAATAAGTATATTGTTGTCATACGCTCACCCTATTATTATTTATACCACATTTACACATTTTTTTCAATACGATTTATCCAAAAAAGTTCATCCTAGATGCACGATTTATCCAAGCTCTTCTTATTATATAGTACAGTTATAGAACAAAAAGTCAAAATAAATTTTGACTACTGCCTACCTCACGGTAGGCTTTTTCTACTTCACCGAAACTTATGCTTCTCCATAGACCAATATCGGCAACTAAC
>CADCIZ010000042.1 GCA_902801685.1 uncultured Erysipelotrichaceae bacterium
ATATAAGAAAGTAATGCCTACGGCATTAATCAAATAGGCATTAATCAAAAAATAATTTTATACCTTTTTATAGGAATTTATCTCAAGTTATTGACATATATCTCCAATTTTTTTCAAATTTTTCTTAAAAAGTATTGACAAACCAACAAAATTCGATTAATATATAAAGCACCAGTTCGGATTAACCGGATTGGTGCTAGTATCACACTAGCCAACCCCTTTTTATTCTTTTATAGAAACTGCTCAGGGGGCAGTTTCTTTTTTTATTTCAATAATGTATACTTAATCAAAGCTTGACAACCAAGCTAATAACGTGGATTAAACACAAAAAAACGAACCAATTAAAGTTCGATATAATCATCTGGAGCGGGTGATGGGAATCGGACCCACGTTATTAGCTTGGAAGGCTAGAGTTCTACCATTGAACTACACCCGCAGAAAAACATAATTTCTGTTGACAAGTAAAATTATAAACTATTTTCTAGCCTTCGTCAAGCCTTTTATAAAACTTTTTTTTGCACAAGCACAAATTTTTAATAATTTTTTCAGTTTTTTCGATTAATTACATTATTATTCATATTTTCAATAATATCATCCCCTATGTTATACCATTTAAGTTGCGATATAAATCTACATTTGTCATACTTTGAATTATAGTTTAAACACCTATTTAATGGTTGATAAGATAGATTAGAAAAATGAATACCTGTTGAATAATCATCCTTATGGTGTAATAAAATATTATAAATATCATTGGCCTTAATCCATATAAAATCACTAGGCACACTATAAATTAACACATCAACCTTATCGTATGAATTTCTACCTTTAAGTATAAATCTATCTATACATTTTCTTAAAAATGTATCATTATTGATAAAACTATTAATCTCATCAATTTCATTTTGATGAGTCTTTTTATACTCAGACGCACTCACACGTACAGAACCAGTTCCATTAGTAGTGCCATCTGCATAATGATACTTAAGAAAATTAATCACCATATCTCTTGGCATATTATTACTGATTAGAAAATGTATAAACTCACTAATAGGTTCAGCATGAACAGAGTTTTTAACACCCTTCTTAATACTTACTCTCTTAATAACATTACCAATCTTAATTACAATATCATATTTCTGCAACCTCATATTTTTATAGCAACTAACTACTCTACTATTATCAATATCACCAAAAATATCATAAATAAACAATTGTAAATTAAAAGCAATATCTCTAATTCTTTTTCCATTTAAATTTAAAACAAACTCATCTTCATTTTCAAAGCCATTTTTTAAACTATTAAAAGGCATCGTACCATCTCCTCTATAAATAATATACGACACCTTTTTTAAATTTCCTTTTTTTATTTACAATTTTCTACCAAAATATGTCATCTTCATCAAAATTATTGTAATCATCCATCTCGGATATCCAATCATCCATTCCCTCTTTAACAAATGAACAGAACTTTTTATACTCATTAGAATCAACATAACCAGTTTCACTCATACATTTATAAAACTTCTTAATACTAGCAGCAGTTGTTTTCAAATTAGATGAGGTAGATCATAGACACTTTCTAACATACCAATCTCCTAAAAACATTCCAATTTCAAACATACCATCTTCCATCTTAGTAACATCATAATAATTTAAAAACTCATTAATATATAAATCAACATTACTAACATGATTTCTTATAGTTTTATCACTTAACTTGTTCTTCTTTAAATACTTCTCAAACTCATTTAAAAAATTATCGTTTCTTTTTCTATTTTCTATTACATTATCTTCATAATTATCCATAATACACCCCTTAAACCAAATATTCCTCTTCTAAAGCATAAGGATAGTTTCCTATAAAATTTCTCACTAAAACAAATTCTTCAAGCATTCTATAATATCCATTCACACCATATCTATCGTGCCAAAAACCAATTATATCTTTATCCACTATAAACTACTATATAAAAATAAAACCCTTGATTAACAAGGGATATTATCATAATGGCGGAGCAGGAGAGATTTGAACTCTCGCACCAGTTGCCCGGTCTACACCCTTAGCAGGGGCGCCTCTTCAGCCTCTTGAGTACTACTCCATCGCGCTACATATAGAATTATAGCACATATGCTTTTCAAAAACAATAATTTTTTCTATTTTTTTATGCGACCATAGTACTTTTCAATTTCTGTAATATCTTTTTTTCTTTTCTTGATACTTGTACTTGGGACATATTCATAATATTTGATGTTTCTGTTTGTGTTAAATTATTCATATAGCGATTCTTAATTAACTCTTTTTCTTTCTCATTTAATGCAAGTAAGCTATCTTTAAGCATGATTAAATCATCAACATTTTCACTATAACCAATAATCTCTTGTAATGAAGATGATGCATCATCATTAATAGGCTCATCAATACTTTTTACCGCACTATTACTCATAATAGCCTCACTTACATAGTATTCTTCTACTCCAAGATAATCTGCAATCTCTTTATACGATGGAATTCTCATATACTTTTGCGTAAGCAACATATATGCTTTTTCTATTAATAGATTCATTTTACTAATACTTCTATTTATTTTAACACTCCTATCCAATCTTACTAACTTTCTCATCTCGCCTAGAATATAAGTATAAGCATATGTAGAAAATTTACATCCATAAGATGCATCATAATTATTATAAGCATTAACAATTCCTAGATATCCTGCTTGATATAAATCCTCTTTATTCTTATAGTTTTTAAAATACTGCGCAATAGAATATACTAATCTTTGATTATTATAAATAGCTTCTTCAATAGTCATAAACATTATCCTTTCATCAAATTTAATGCACATAACTCACTACTTATCTCACTTATATATTTAAATACATGATTATATTTAAGTATATTATCTACCTTCTCATTACCTCCACATAAAAATACGTTACCATCATTTCTTTTAACTATTTCATAGTTATACAATAAAGTACTAATACCTTTATAATCAATACTATTTAATGCTTCTACATTAAATACTACATGCCTAATACCAGCTCTATTAACTAAATTAGTAACTTTATCATTTAAAATACTAACTGTATCTTTTGTTAAATCACCACTTAGTCTTACAAATAGTATTCCATTTCTAAACTCAGTTGTAACCTTCATAGTATCACCCCTATAAAATATCTCTCTACTTAATTTAGCACACCCAAAATATTTTTTATACACATTCGACAAAACTAGAATAATTTAGAAAAAAATAAAAGAAGTAATTACTCTTTACTTCTTAAATACCAATAATTATTTATCTCTTCAATATTCTCATTTTGAAACTCAGAGATAAATTCATTTTTTAATCTAGATATTTCTTTATCTAGTTTTTTTATAGTTTTACTCAATTCGCGAGAATCAATACTATCATTACTTAATAATTTATTTTTTTCTTTAATTAAATCATTAAGTTTAATTAATGTATAAGTCATTGAATGAGTCAAATTAAATTCAAGTTTATTAATATCTTCAATCATTTTACCCTCCGATACTGACTTATCTTCTTTTCTATAAACAATTTTATAATAACATTCACCTAAAGTCAACATTATTAATACATTTAACTACTCAGTTTTACCAATTTCTAGTGTATCACTACTTGCAAAAAAACTTCTTACAGCTTTAACAATCTTCTTAGCATCTTCAGGATTATTCTTAAGCCACTCTTTTGCATTCTCTTTACCTTGACCTATTTTATCTCCTTGATATGCATACCATGCACCACTTTTTTCAAGAATATTAGCTTGAACACCTAAATCAACTAATTCCCCATATTTAGAAATACCAGTTCCATACATAATATCCACACTACAAGTTTTAAAAGGTGGAGCCATCTTATTTTTTACAACCTTAATGTTAGCTTTGTTTCCAATAATATCAGTACCTAACTTAATTTGTTCACCACGTCTTATTTCAAGACGAACAGAAGAATAGAATTTAAGCGCTCTACCACCTGGAGTAACCTCAGGATTACCAAACATCACTCCAACTTTCTCACGTAACTGATTAATGAAGATTGCAACCGTATTAGTCTTATTAATAATACCAGATAACTTTCTTAACGCTTGACTCATTAATCTAGCCTGAAGTCCAACGTGAGAATCACCCATTTCACCTTCAATTTCTGCTTGTGGAACAAGTGCAGCAACTGAATCAATTACAATAATACTAATTGCCCCACTTCTAACTAAAGCCTCAGTTATTTCTAACGCTTGTTCTCCATTATCAGGTTGAGATAATAATAACTCATTAATATCTACACCAAGTTTAGAAGCATAAACAGGATCTAAAGCGTGCTCCGCATCAATAAAAGCCGCCTTACCACCATTTTTCTGAGCCTCCGCAATAGCATGAAGCGCAAAAGTAGTCTTACCACTAGACTCAGGCCCATATATCTCCACTATTCTCCCCTTTGGATATCCTCCTATACCTAAAGCCGTATCTAAAGTTATTGAACCACTTGATATAACTTCAACCTTTTGGTGTGCATGTTCTCCTAGTTTCATAACCGCACCTTTACCAAATTGCTTTTCAATATCCTTCATTACTTGCTCTAAAGTTTTGTCATTCTCTTTTGACATATATACCCTCCTCAATACACCCCAATTATAACCTATAGAAAAAACAATGTCAATACTTTTTGCGAACATTTATTCGTTAATTTCTACACGCTATTTTATACACTATTTTAATTTCTGCATACAGTATATTAAATACAGTAAAAACAGACTTGCTAAATAATAATAATTGTTATATTTAATAAATATAAATTATTACTAAAAAACTGATAAAACTATCAACACTAACAATGACATTTTTATCAGCTTTTTATATTAACATTTTTATTTAGGTCTACAAGGTTTATACAGTAAATTACTTGCAGACACAGTTAAGTTAACGAGAACAGAACTATTCTTGAACATGTGTATCTATATCTTCTATACTATATCCTTTCTTGAGAATGAATTTTATTATTAAATCTAGTTTATTTATAAGATTATCACTGGCTTTAAAATTAAATATAGAACCACTTCTTAAATTATCTTTAATACTAGAATAATAGTTATTATCTATTGTAATACCTTTTATTGTATATCCATCAATAGAAACACATTTATCTATTGTTTTTTTATTGTTATATAAACAATAGATATTCTTCTGTTTTCCTACTTTAGTAATTATAGTATTCATCCATTTATAATTATTACTAGTATTCTTTATACCTATAATATATCCTTTTTTTATTAAGTTATAAACTAAATCTAAGTTATTTGATAAGAAATCTTCATCAATAAAGAAAGTTGATTTTATGTTGTTTCTATCTAATATAGTTAGTATTTCATCTAAATAATTAGTATCATCTAGAATAAAATTAATACTTACCATCCTTTTATTAGATAGACCAAGATTAATATATTTATCTTTATTATCTTCAATAGATACTTTAGATTTTATATAGTTATAGCTATATAAATTAGGGTTATATTTACCATATTCTTTCATAGAATTATAACTTTTATTAATATTTACTATTCTTTTACTTAAACCTGGAATAATACTATCATTATTTATTTTCGCATTAATACTTTTAGTTTCATATTTACTTTTATTTTGTTTAATCATAATCATTATTTCATCCATATCTTTTATTACTTGTGATGTTTTATCTGTTAAAAAAAAACTAAAGATTAACAAACTAATTAGTGCAATAGACTCAAACACTTTTTTCATATCCCACCTAATTAATTATATGTCTTTAATTCTTATTTAAACTCAGATGTAAAGTTACCATTTTCAAATATTTTAATTTCTTTATTATCATGAGTAATTCCTATAATACTTAAATCCTTTGTTCCAATCATAAAGTCTACATGATTATCGCATTTATTAAGACCTAGTTTATATAATTCGTCTTTATCTGTCGTTGGACCATCTTTTATACATTCTGGAAATGAATCCCCTAAGGCAATATGACATGCGGCATTTTCATCAAACAATGTTTCTAAGAACACCATACCTGATTTAGAAATTGCTGAATCATATTCAACTAAAGCAACTTCTCCTAGATAATCCATATTGCGACACGTATTAATAAGTGCCTTTAGTATTTGTTCTCCTTTTTCTGCATGCACTTCTACTACTTTACCATTTTCAAATATAACACTAAAATTCTCAATAATATTATCTTGATAACTTAATGGCTTAGATGCATAAACTATACCGTTTGCCGTTCGATAATCAGGGGATATAAATACTTCTTCTGTTGGAAAGTTACACAGTACTTCTCTTTTGCTTTTTAATTGTTCTCTACCTGATGCCCAAATATGATTGATAGGTAGCCCAATCTCAAAATCAGTACCAAGAGAATTCTTATACTTTAATGTTTTGAATTGATAGTAATTTAATTTTTTAGCCCTACCATCTAACACCTCAATTTTTCTATTCCAAATATCTTCTGGATTATCTTTAGTAATCTCACATATTTCAAATATCTTCATCCATAAATCATCTAATGGACTTGCTGATTCTGGAAATAATGTTTTTGCCCAAGATATAGTTGGTACAGCCGCAATACACCATGGAACTAATGACTTATCTCGCATTTCTTCAAATTCTTTTCTTGTTTCATTAGAATATTTAACTAATTCTTTTATCTTATTAGGATCAATATCTGCCATTAATCCAGGTGTCTCTGATGCAAGCATTAAAAATGATGCTCCTTTTCTTGCATACTCATTCCACTTGCTACGATTCCAAAGTGTAAGTTTTTTACAGTCTTCTACGCTTAAATTTTTAAGTGCATCATGTTTTAAATAAGGTTCAACTATGTCAAAATAAATATCAGTTACTCCCATACTATAAGCAACTTCTGCAACAATTCTTACAAAATCTAGTCTTTCTGCATTAAAACTAATAAATAATGGTTCTTTTTCTACTTTCAAACAACTCTTAAGCAACACACTTGCATACTTCTTTTTTAAATCATTCATTTTATCACCTTTTTTCCTATTTAACATAATATACATTGAAAGGAGTTATTATGTATCAAAATTATCCATATAACTATAATTTAAATAAAAATATTAATAATAACCAGGATAGATTTGCAGGAGGATTTTTAGGTCCATTTTTACTTGGTGGACTTACTGGAGGATTAGTTGCGCCTCTATTTTATAATAATCGTCCTTATTACTATCAACCTTATTATCCTTATCAAGGATATTACTATGGTGGTTATTACCGTTAACACTTATTATTTTACCATAAATTATAATAATTATTCAATTTGACTAGAAACTTTTTTTGTGATAGTATATTGCGTACGGAGGAATTTATGATTAATAATTATAACTATGATTTAGTAAAGAAGGAATTTCCAACTCTTTATGAGAGTGTTGAATTTAATATTGCGAATCTTTTAAGAAAATATAATACAAAAATGTATAAATGTTTTACTAAGTATTTAGCGACCGATAAAACTAATATGCATTATAAAAATAAAATAGATAGTTTTCTTTACTCTTTATACTTAGATTCATTAACTAAGGATGATTTAAAAGAATTAAAGTTTTTAAATAAAAATATAGATTACTTGATAAAAAAATTAGAATTTGAATATCTTGCGACTTTTACAGAAACAGGGGCAGTAGATATTCCACCTATGCAAAAAGATGATAGTATTATTAATAATGCTAATAAGATTATTCTAAGAGATAATAATGGTTTTTATAGTACTGATGAGAGCTTTCAAAACAAAATTGTTAATGAACAAGCAGTATTTACTACTCTACATAATTATATAACTAATAAAGAAAAAATTATGAGTGGTAAAAGAACAATAAACTCTAGAATATTAAATAGAAAAGAAGTATTATTAGTTGCCAATTATCTTCGCTATGGTAGTATAAGAGAAGAAATTCTAGAAAGTCAAACAAGAAAAAAAGAAAAAGTATTAACAAAAACTAAAGAATTGTAATTGTTCTTTAGTTTTTTTACTGGTATAATACATAAAAAGGCGGTGTTTATTATGATTGAAAACATTGAAATGTTAATTAATAAAAAGAAATATAGTGAATTAAAAAAAGAATTAATTAATATGAACGAGGCAGATATCGCGGAGGTATTAGAAAAATTAAATGAAATAGATTTAATAACTATTTTTAGACTTCTTCCTAAAGATTTGGCAGCATTAGTTTTTTCATATTTGTCTATTGAAAATGAACAAGTAATTATTAAGACATTATCTGATAAAGAAGCGGGATTAATCATTGACAATATGTATGCCGATGATGCAGCTGATTTAATTGATGAAATGCCTTCTAATGTAGTTAAAAGATTGCTTTCTAATACTACACCTGAAACAAGAGCTGATATTAATAACTTACTTAAGTATGAAGATGATTCTGCGGGAAGTATTATGACTGTAGAGTTTATTGATTTAAAAGAAAATTATACTGTTAAAGATGCTTTAAGTATAATAAAAGAAGAAGCAAATGAAATTGAGAATATTGATATATGTTATGTCCTTGATCATACAAGAAAACTCCTGGGTTTTGTAAGGCTTAAAGACATCCTTACTAATAGTGATGATGTTTTAATTAAAAGTATTATGCATAAAGTACATGCTAAAGTAAAAACTAGTACCGATCAAGAAGAAGTTGCTCATAAGTTTAAAAAGTATGATATTAATATTATTCCTGTTGTTGATTCAGAAAACAAGTTAGTTGGTATTATTACAATTGATGATATTGTGGATATTATTGATGAAGAAACTACAGAAGATATTGAGAAGATGGCCGCAATTACTCCAAATGATAAACCATATAATAAAACTGGCGTATTTCATACTTATTTAAAAAGAATACCTTGGTTACTCTTACTTATGATATCAGCAACATTTACTGGAAAAATAATTCAAAGTTATGAATCTGCTTTAGCATCCACAGTAGTTTTAACATCATTTATTCCCATGCTTATGGATACTGGTGGTAATGCTGGATCGCAATCTTCTGTTACTATCATAAGAAGTTTATCACTTAATGAAATTAAATTTAAAGATATATTCAAAGTGATTTTTAAAGAAATTAGGGTAGCAATACTAGTTGGTATTACTCTTGCAATTGCTAACTTCTTTAAATTACTTTTTATAGATCAAGTATCAGTTACTATTGCACTAATAGTTTGCTTAACACTAATAATAACTGTCTTATGTGCGAAAATTGTAGGTAGTACTCTACCTATGATTGCAAAAAAAATAGGATTTGATCCAGCTGTAATGGCAAGTCCCTTTATAACTACTATAGTAGATGCAATATCACTAATTATCTATTTTACGATTGCAACTAATTTACTATCACTATAAAAGAACGCGCAAACGTTCTTTTAATTATACTTACATTTTCTTATATAAAAATACACATTACTTTATTACCTTTTTATTCCAACTTTTTTTATTACATTTAGGACATTTCATATATCTAGTTCTTCCTATATGCATAGAAAGTAGCATCTGTTTATTTGTTGGTACATATTTATATCCACACTTACTACATTTATAAAATCCAACAATCCTCTCTATTCTAAGTGCAAATACCATTCCTATTATAAATATGATTATTGAAGTAATAATTAATACAACTCTAACTATCATAGACATATCTATATAAGATGTAACAAATATTAATATAAAAAATGTTATAGAACTAATTATACCTATTACCCACTCAAGTAATAATAAGCATTTAGCATACATATTATTTTGTTTTTGTAATTCAACTATTTTTTCTTGATTCATATTATTCTCCAATTTATCCTTCGTTAATTATTTATCTTTATACCAAGTTCATCTAATTGTTTACTATCTACTTTATTTGGACAATTACTCATTAAATCTGATGCACTAGCAGTTTTAGGAAATGCAATTACATCACGAATATTATCAGTATTACATAAAAGCATAGTCATTCTATCTAACCCTAGGGCAAATCCGCCATGTGGAGGTGTTCCATATTTTAAAGCATCAACAAAGAACCCAAACTTATCATTAACCTCGTCTTTAGTTAATTCTAATGCTTCAAACATTTTCTCTTGAACATCTTCATTATGAATACGAATAGAACCTCCACCTGCTTCATATCCATTTATAACGATATCATATGCTTTAGAATAGCAATGTTCTTTATCTGTTAATAGTTTATCTATATCACAATCTTTAGGCATAGTAAATGGATGATGTAATGATACAAATCTTCCTTCTTCCTCACTCCATTCAAACGATGGAAAATCAGTTACCCAAAGCACTTTATAACTATTATTATCTATTAAATTTTCATCTTTTGCAATTTTACATCTAAGTGCGCCTAAAGAGTTCTTAACTATCTTTTTATCTCCCATTACAATTAATACTAAGTCTCCACTTTCTAACTCTAACTTAGATTTAATTAATGATAACTCACCTTCACTTAATAGTTTAGCAATACTACCAGTAGTTTCTTCTGCAATCTTTAAATAAGCAAGCCCTCCTGCTTTATATTTCTTTACATATTCAGTTAAACTATCTAGTTTCTTTCTTGAATAATTATTATAATCACCTTTAACTACTATAGCATTAATAATACCTTTGTTCTCAATTACTCCTCTAAATAGATTAGATTCATTATTAGAAAGTACCTCTGTAATATCCTTAATTTCCATACCAAATCTTAAATCTGGTTTATCAGAACCATAATTATTAATTGCATCATCATAAGTCATTCGCATAAATGGTTTAGGTAGATCAATATTTTTTACTTTCTTAAAAATATCTCTAACTAATCCTTCGGCAACATCCATTACATCATCTTCATCCACAAAACTCATCTCAACATCTATTTGTGTAAACTCTGGTTGTCTATCAGCACGCAGGTCTTCATCTCTAAAACATTTAGCAATCTGAAAGTATCTTTCCATACCACCTATCATAAGTAATTGTTTAAATAACTGTGGAGATTGTGGTAAGGCATAGAATGATCCTTTATTTACACGAGATGGTACTAGATAATCTCTTGCTCCTTCTGGAGTTGATTTACATAATACTGGTGTTTCTATTTCTAAAAATGATAAAGAATCTAGATAATTACGGGTTGCCATAGTAATCTTATGACGTACTTCTAAATTATTTTTTAAACTATTTCTTCTTAAGTCTAAATATCTATATTTTAGCCTTGTATCTTCCAAGGCAGTAGTTGTATCGCTTATTTCAAATGGTATTTCTTTTGATGTACTTAAAATCTCAATATCATCTACTATAACTTCTATCTCTCCTGTAGTTATATTTTTATTTACACTACTCCTCTTTCCAATAATACCACTTACTCTAATTACATACTCACTCTTAATTGTATTTGCAATCTCATAACACGAACTCTCAGGATTAATAACTAATTGCATTATTCCACTTCTATCCCTTAAATCAATAAATATTAACCCTCCAAGATTTCTAACCTTAGATGCCCATCCATATAATGTAACACTCTCATCTATATTTTTAGCGCTATATTCTGTATTAAACTTTTTCATATTCCCTCCAAAAACTATAAAAAGCCTATAAATTTAAGGGCGAAACATTCGCGGTACCACCTTAATTCATAGACTGTGCTATCTCTTTCTTTAACGCAGATATACGATTATTCTTAACATTTGATGTCTTCATTATAACTACTAACTAGTTTACACCACCCACTAGCTCTCTTTATAGTAATTTATAATTACTCCTTCAAACAAATAATAAAATTATTTCAATTTGAACTGTCATTAGTATACCAAACATTTCTAAAATTATCAACTTTTTAGCAATACCTAAAAAATAACCCAGCCAAAATGATATTCAATCATTTTGGCTGGGCAAGCTACAACAGTACCTTTTTTCATACTTCTTTTTTCATTTCTTCTGCTCACTCAGGCACCTTCGGTGCAGTCGTTCGCAATATAACGGCAAATTACGCTTTCGCTATATTTGCCTATTCCAATAGTTTGCTACGCAAACCATTGCCTCTCGCATTTAGTTCTTCATTCTTACCTACTTTACTCCCAAATCTGTTTTTTTCTCTCATCTTCTTATGCAGAGATCAAAGATTT
>CADCIZ010000043.1 GCA_902801685.1 uncultured Erysipelotrichaceae bacterium
AGCCATTAAACATACCTTCTTTCAGTTTATTTCATGATACTAAAAAAAGGATAATATAACAATATCCTCATTTTCCCTAGTCGGATGATTTTATCCTGCTAGTATACTCAGACTAGTATTTTTTTATTCCACATTTTATGAATTTAATATCCATTCTATAATTATTTTAACACATAATAAGTGTTTTTACCAACACCTTCTTTAATTAAAATATTATCTTTTACTAATGTATTAATAATTTGTTTTGATCTTGTATTACCAATATTTAAAATTTTTTCTACTTCTAATCTTGTTATTCTAGTATTATTTTTTAAATAATTAATAATTATCTCTTCTTGTGACATATTGTTAATACTAATATTTTCATTTTTTACTGATTCAACATAATTCCTATTTGGCAAGATAATTTTAAATACATTTTCTGATAATTCTATTATAGGTTTTGATTTAAAACCATCGTATTCATTCATTATTCTTCCGACACCTGTACCATAATTTTCAACATACTCCAATCTGTGAAATATTTCAGCAAAATTAGGATTTCTAGATTCAGATACACCATTATATACATCGTTTAAAGATAATGTGCTTAGTAAGCCACCCATAGAATTAATTTCAATTCGATCATCAAATATAGATAATAATATACTACCACTAAAATAGTAATCTCTATGAATAATTGCATTTAATAATGCTTCTCTTATCGAAAAATCAGGATAATCCTTTTTATCAATTCTTTGTAATCCTTCAAACGTTGAATTAATGTGATTGGATAAGTTCATATAATAAAATGCATCTTCAATAATTTTTAAGCAAGAACCAGTCAATTCTTTCCTATCTTTAAATATTGTTTTATTCTTACCTTCAAAAATTGCACATTTAATTGTATATGGATTTTGATCAGATAATAATAGTGCTAAATTATTAAATTTATTATCTGTAATCATTTTTAAACTTTTATATTTTTTCTTAGAAAATTCTATATTATTCTTTTTAAAAATTACTTTAGCATATTCAAATGTTAATTCTTGTATATTTGATATTTCCTCTTCAAAACTTTTTTTTGATGAATCCAATAACATTTTTCTAATAATTTCATCCGTTGCTTGAATTGTAGAAGAACCATGTCTAATATATACACCACTAGATTTTAATCCTTTATCAGCTAAATAATATGGTTTATCTGGTGCAGAAGTAATATGTAATTCAATAATCTCTTTTTTTTCGATTTTTTTAATTTCTATATCTGTATAAGTAGTTAAATTTCCAATAATACCTTCTCTTATCATACCACTTAATGATTCAATGTCATTTTTAATATCTTTAAGCCCTAATACTTTTCCATCATCAGTAATTCCAATGTATATTGTTCCACCCTTTGAATTAGCAAGTGCTACAATTTCTTTTTTTATATTCTTATTTAATTCTTGCTTTAATTCAACTGTTTCTGATTCTGTATACATAAATTATTCACCCAATAATAGTATATACAATTAAAAAAATATTATCAATAGTTTCGGTCACTTTTCGGTCACTTTTCGGTCACTTTTCGGCAACAAAGATTTATAATTAGAAATAAAAAGCAAAAAAAAGACTGGAAGACCGTAGTCATAACCAGTGCTTACAAGTAAATTTTAAAATTTGATATTCTATATTAAGTCTAAACTATAAAAGTTTAAGCTTCATATCATATTGGAGCAAGTGACCAGAATCGAACTGGCATCTCAACCTTGGCAAGGTCGTGTACTAACCATTGTACTACACCTGCAACAGCAAATTAATTATAGCACACCTTCATTTGTTTGTCTAGTAATTGTGGTAACTTTTTTTCTGCTTATTGAATAAAGACTGATATTTTGTTATAATTTAATCGCAATGATTTGGGTAATGATTAGAGGGTGTTAATATGCGATATAATCCTAATATTTATATTGGTTTATCTGATGAACAGGTTAAATTAAGAAATGAAGAAGGACTTGTAAATTATGATACTGATATTAAAACTATAAGTATTAAGAAAATCATTTATAAGAATATATTTACTATGTTTAATTTATTAAACTTTGGTATTGCATTATGTATATTCTTTGTTCATTCTTATAAAAACTTATTATTTTTAGGTATAGTTTTTTGTAATACAATAATAAGTATTATACAGGAGATTCATGCTAAAAAAACTATCGATAGATTAAATGTAATTGCCACTTCTAAATTATGTGTTTTAAGAGAAGGAAAAGAGAAAATGGTATCTATTCATTCTATTGTTCTGGATGATATTGTTAAGTATAAACTTGGAAATCAAGTAGTTGCTGATTCAATTATTATGGATGGAATAGTAGAAGTAGATGAATCGTTTATTACAGGAGAGTCTAATCATGTTTTAAAGAAAGTAGGAGATATGCTTTTATCCGGAAGCTTTATTGTATCTGGTAACTGTGTGTGCAAGGTAGAACATGTTGGGCTTGATAATTATACTGCTAAAATATCTAATGAAGCAAAATATATTAAAAAAGTAAATTCGGTAATTGTTAATACCTTAAATAAAATTATTAAAATTATATCATTTGTAATTATTCCACTAGGATTTATTCTTTTTTTAAGACAGTATGGTGAGGTTAACTTAAGTAAGGCAGTAGTTGCTTCTTCAGCAGCTATTATATCAATGATTCCAGAAGGGTTAGTGCTATTAACTAGTTCTGTATTTTTTATAAGTGCAATAAGACTTGCTAAAAAAAATGTATTGGTTCAAGATTTATATTGTGCAGAGTCATTAGCTAGAGTTGATACTATATGTTTAGATAAAACAGGAACACTTACTAAAGGTACTGTTGAGCTTATTAAAGTTGTGCCTATTGATAATAAATATAGTATGGGAGAAGTGTTATCAAGTATCAGTAATGGTTTAAAAGGTGATAATAAGACTATGGATGCAATATATAGTGTTTATAATAAAAAAACTGATTATATTGTAACCAATAAAGTTCCATTTTCATCTAGTCGTAAATATTCTGGTGTTAGTTTTAAAGATAAAGGAACATTTATTCTTGGAGCTAAAGAGATGCTTTGTAAAGATGAAAAAGTATTTGAAAAATATAGTAATTATCGTACTATTGCGCTAATGCACTCTGATAATGATTTTTCTGGATATGATTTACCTAAAAATATGAAATTAATAGGTATACTAGTATTTCAAGATGAAATTAGGGATAATGCGATAGATACTTTAAATTATTTAAAAAAAGAAGATGTAGATATTAAAATAATTACCGGAGATAGTGTTAGTAGTACGGTTGCGATATTAGATAGATTAGGTATTGAACATAAAGTAATAGATATGAGTAAAGTTAAAAATACAGATAATCTAAAAGAGATAGTATGTGATTATAATGTGTTTTGTAGAGTAAAGCCAGAAGAGAAGAAAGAGATAGTTATGTCACTTAGAGCTAATGGGAAAAATGTAGCTTTTGGTGGAGATGGCGTAAATGATGTACTTGCTTTAAGAGAGGCTGATAGCAGTATATCAATTGCGAGTGGATCTGAGGCTGCAAGAAATGTTGCGCAAGTAGTATTAATGGATTCAGATTTTAAATCAGTGCCTTCCATAATCAAAGAAGGTAGAAGAGCAGTTAATAATCTAGAAAGATCAGGATGTTTATTCTTAACTAAGACTACATATTCAACGTTACTTGCAATAGTTTTCTTATTCTTATCTATGGCATATCCTTTTGAACCAATTCAAATGAGTCTAATTAGTGGAATTACTATTGGGATTCCATCGTTTATATTAGCTTTAGAATCTAATAATAAAAGAATTACTGGTAATTTCTTTATTAATGTTATAAGTAAATCTATTCCTAGTGCGATAACAATAGTTTTAGATATTTTAATAGTTATGCTATTTTCATACATTTTTAAATTTAGTAATGGTGCGACATCTACCATGGCAGTAATGTTAGTTGCTTTTACTGGTTTTATCTTATTATTTAAACTGTGCTATCCATTTACAAAACTTAGAATTAGTCTTTATATTTTCTTAGTTACAGTATTTGTTTTATGTGTATTTATTCTTCATAGTTTATTTGATTTAGTTTTATTAACACCATTTATGATGTTAACACTTTTAAGTCTTTCTATATTAGATGTTGCGCTCTTTACAGAACTTAGTTATTTCTTTGATAAAAAGATAGAGAAGCATCATGATAAAATAATTAGTAAAACAAAATAGTTTACTTGCAAATAGGTAGTTTGATATAATATAGTTATAAACAAGAAAGAAGGTGAGTCGAGTTTTTACTCGATATAATATGGATATAGAAAATGTTGAAGTTGAAAAAGAATTAAGAGTAGTATTTATGGGAACACCAAAGTTTAGTGTTCCAGTATTAAGTGCACTTATAGATAATTATAATGTAGTTGCGATAGTTACTCAGCCAGATAAGATTATAGGTCGTGGTGGTAAAGTTGGTATAACACCGATAAAAAAATTAGCTATGGATAATAATATCCTTTGTCTTCAACCAAAGAAAATCAAAGAAGAATACGAAGAAATTATCGCTCTTGAACCAGATATTATCATTACATGTGCATATGGCCAAATTATTCCTAAAGAATTACTAGATTATCCAACTCATGGTTGTATAAATGTACATGCATCACTTCTTCCAAAACTTAGAGGTGGAGCTCCTATTCAAAGAGCGATTATGAATGGTTATAAAAAAACAGGTATTACTATTATGTTTATGGATGTAAAAATGGATAGTGGTGCGATTATAGAAACTAGTGAGATTGAAATTGGTGATAGCGAGTCTTATAAGTCATTACATGATAGATTATCTAAATTAGGTAGTGAGTTGTTGATTAAAGTATTACCAGATATTATAAGTGGCAATATTAATCCTAAAGCTCAAGATGAGAGTGAAGTTACTTATGGTTTTAATATAACTAAAGAGGATGAAAAACTAAATTTTAGTAAAAGAAAAATAGATATTTATAATCAGATTAGAGGTCTTGATGGATTTAGTGGTACTTATGCAATATACGAAGGAAAAAGATTAAAAGTATGGGAGTCTATTTTAAGTGATAATCATTTTTCTGATTTATTAGATGGTGAGATTACTAACGTATATAAAAATGGTATTGGTGTGAAAGTGAGTGATGGTGAGATTATTTTAACTTCTGTTCAGTTAGAAGGAAAAAACAGAATGAGCGCGATAGAGTTTGCTAATGGAAAGAATTTAGTTGGAAAGGTATTAGAATAGAATGAAGAATGTAAAAGGAGTAATAGAGGGTATTGGTAATATATTTGGTAATCCGAAACTTAGAGGTATTGCGCAAATTATTTTTTGGATTATATTTTTCTTTATAGTAGCTATGATATTTAGAAGTTCTAAAGCAAGTAATGCTAGAGTTCCTAAACAAAATAGTAACACCAATGTAACTAATAATGAAAAAAATGGCATTGTTAATAGTTATGAATATGAATATCAGTATAAAGATGATAATAGTAACATAAATATTATAGGTACACATTTTGAAAATAAAGAATCATTTAGTATGAATGGTACTAAGTACTATGAAATCAGTGGTATTTATTATGATGCAAATACAAAGACTAAAACTGATATAGGGTATGCAATAGATGAATGGAAGTATGAAAGTATAAAAAATATTACTAATCATAATGCATATACTAATCAAACTAAATATAAAAATGGTATAACAAAGTATGAGTATAATATAGAAAAAAGTATATATAATAATTATTATATAAAAACTTATCCAAATGATATTGCACTCACAATTACTAAAAATGGTGATTTCATAAGTGATGTAACAATTGATTATGGATTTGGTATAGTTAATATTAAATATACAAATATAAATGAAATAGATAGTTTAGATATAAATTTAGAATAGGTGACTAATATGTTTAATATAAAAAGTGATTCAAGAAGAGTAAATAAGGGAGATATATTTGTTGCTTTAGATGGTATTAAAAGCAATGGAGATTGTTATATTCAAAATGCTATTGAAGCAGGCGCTAGTAAAATAGTATGTAAAAATGGTAAGTATGATGTTGAAACTATTAATGTCGATAGTCCTAAGAAATACTTAACTAAGTATTTAGAAGACAATTATAATAAGTATTTAGATACCATGACTATGATTGGTATTACTGGTACTAATGGTAAAACTACAACTGCTTTTTTAATTTATCAAATGTTAAATAAACTAGGTAAGAAGTGTGCATATATTGGAACTATTGGTTTTTATCTAGATAAGAAAGTTGCTAACTTAGTTAATACTAGTCCAGATACCTGTATACTATATGAAATGTTTATGAGAGCATATGAAGAAGGATATAAGTATATTGTAATAGAAGTAAGTAGTCAAGGACTTGCTTATAATAGATATGAGGGAGTTAAGTTTGATTATGCATTATTTACTAATTTAACAGAAGATCATTTGGATTATCATAAAACTATGGATAATTATGCTAAAGCTAAACAAATGTTATTTAAGAAACTTAAAAGTAATGGTGTAGGTATTATTAATAATGATGATAAATATAAAGATTATTTTATTACTAATAATACTGTTACTTATGGAATATATAGCGGAGATTATAAAATAGAAGATTATAAACTATCTAGTAATAATACTGTAATAAGTGTTAAAAATAAAGATAATATTTATAAATATGATTATCCTTTAATAGGTAAATATAATATATATAATGTATTATTAACAATTACATTATTAAATCAATTAGGTATTAGCATGTCTGATATAGATTTTAAAGGAATAATAAGTCCAGATGGTAGAATGGATATGATTAAGTATGGTACTAACTCTATTATTATAGATTATGCCCATACTGCTGATGCAATGGATAATATCTATAAAACAGTTAAACCAATATGTAAAGGGAGTATCATTACAGTATTTGGTTGTACTGGTTCTAGAGAAAGAGAAAAAAGACCTATAATGATGAATCTAGCACTAACTAATTCAGATTATGTAATAGTGACAGAAGATGATTTGCATGAAGAAGAATTTGAAGATATAGTTAAAGATATGACTAATGGAGTTACAAATAATCATTATGAGGTTATAAAAGATAGAGGTAAGGCTATCAAAAAAGGTATAGAAAAGTTAACTAATAATGATATATTATTAGTACTTGGTAAAGGACATGAAGAATATATAATAATAGGTAATAAAAACATTCCATTTAATGATCATAAAGAAGTAATGAAACTTATTAAAGCAAAACAATAAAATACATTTTTGTAGATAACAGATAGAAGATAGATATATATTATCTTGACAAGTTGATAGATATGTGTTATTATAATTCTTGTTAGAAAGGGTGATTTATGTGGAAAGTATAGCAAACGGAGTGATAAATGTACATGTTGATCCTAAGGATAAAGCAGATGCAACTAGTATATTGAAAGAATTGGGGCTAAATATGACTACATTAATTAACATGACTTTAAAGCAAGTAATTAAGAGAAAAGCAATACCTTTTGAAGTTTCACTACCTACTTTCAGTGATGAACTTGAAGATGCTCTTAAAGAGACTATAACAATAGAAAATGAATATAAAGAAGGTAAAAGAACAGGTTACAATAATCCTAATGAAATGTTGAGGTCAATTATAGATGATTGATTTTAATCTAGATACTAAATGTAAAATAGATTATACTACTAAATTTAAAAGTCAATTAAAAAAGGTTTTAAAGCAAGGTAAAGATTCAAAAGAATTACTTGATGTTGTTACAAAACTTGCTAATTGGAGGAATTAGATTACAAATATAAAAATCATTATCTTGTAAATGATAAGTCTTATAGAGATTGTAAAGAATGTCATATAAGACCAGATTGGTTACTAGTGTATAAATATATTGATAATAAACTGGTGTTATTATTGATTGCAACTGGTTCACATAGTGAGATTCTTAACAAGTAAAGTAAGATAATTGCAAAAGTTTGAAAAATTGTCAATATAGGGTTGATTTTTTTTAGTATAATGGTACTAGAAGGTAAGGTGACGCAAGATAGCATGAATAAACAATATACTTTTGCACACACTAATAGTGTACATTGTGACTAATCTGTGTTATAATAATTTTAGAAAGGTAGTGAAGAAATGATAAAGATTAGAAGAAAACGTGGTTTTACATTGATAGAGTTAGTTGCAGTACTTGTAGATTAGTACCAATGATAGTATCACTCGGGGTATTACATTTTATAATGTATTTCAATTTGCGGTGTTTCATATAATTCGTTTCTGCTATACTCAATATTTGAAATTATAAATGTCAATATAAAAAGGTAAAAAAATGTAGTAAAAAATAAAATAATATGATATAATTTTATTGTAAATGAGTAAGGTATGAGAGAAACTTATAAAACTTTACTAATTATACTCATTATGAAAAAGGAGAGATGAAACATGAGTAAAAAAAATAAGAAAGGTTTTACATTGATAGAGTTAGTTGCTGTTTTAGTAATTATGGCGATAATTGCACTTATCGTAACACCACTAGTAATGAATATAATTAGAAAAGCTAGAATATCAGCAGATAAGAGAAGTGTAGATGCATACGGAAGAAGTGTCGAGTTAGCTATAGCTACTCACTTGCTAGATACAGGAACATTTCCAACAAGCATGAATCAATTAACAGTAGAATATAAAGGAGACGAAGTAGTATGTACTACAACTCAAATAAAGAGTGATTCTTCAGTATATTTAGCTGGATGTACAGTAGGCGGAAGAAGTGTTGAAGGATATACTTATGGTAAAGAAGAAGCCACTCCAACATATACAGCATATAAAGTAGGAGACGAAGTTAAATATAATAATGTAGATTATTATGTAATAGCTGATAGTGGTGTAAATGAAGAAGAAGTACAACTATTAAAGAAAGATCCATTAACTGTTGCTCAAGTAAATCAGTATGGAGCAGGTCATGTTAATATGTATGTAACAAGTGATACAAGTGCATCATATTATCAACAGGCAAATAACATTGACTATAATGGAACAGATACTGGAATAGGTGGAATGGCATACTATTCAAGTTCAACTTGTGGTTCATCTGGTTCTTCAGGCTGTACAACAGACTATGCACAAAGCGAGATAAAATATGTAGTAGATGCATGGAAAACAGCCCAAGCACCTAATGCAACTGATGCAAGATTAATTACATTAGATGATTTAACAGATAATTTAGGAATGGAGTTAAATAAAACAAATCCAACAAGTTATCAAATTACTGTAACAGAAGATACTCCAACATGGGTAATGGGAGAAAAATATTGGTATTGGACAATGACAACAGATACTGATAATGTTGGTCAAGTCTGGCGCGTGACCCTTCGCTCCTACGCGGGCGTGTATTCGAGGTCCGTGCAGTACGGCATCGGCGGCGCGGTTCGCCCAGTTATAACTCTCTCTAAGACTAATATCTCTTCATAAATCATAATGAGTTGAAAAAATTTATGGTCAAATTTCTTATAACCGGACAGTTTTAGAAAATGGTTGAAATATAAGGGGAAAAGATAATAAAAATCGTGAATTTATACGTCCAGTAATAGACGATATTCACGATTTTTTTCATTTATAATGAATTTTATTTTAAAATAACGAAAAAACTGCATGCTAAAAAGAATTCAAAAATCGAATTTTAAAACATTCATCAGTTGTATATAATTTTTGCTATGTGTCATAAAGAATGAATGAAAATGTTATTCTTATATATTTAGATGAATTAAATGCACAGTTAAACAAAGTAAGTCCAATATTGAATAATGACATAACTCTTTTTCTTATACTATTAGAAATCTTGTGTGTAGTAATTTTAACATTTCTATAACATTTAGAATTTTTTGTAAAATCAGAACCAAATATTGTGAGAAATAGTGTTGTAAAACAAGCGATAGTATACATTGAAGTAAAATACTTTATATCTGCTTTTACAGTTGATTCCATATATAAGCCATTAGATTTTTGAGATTTAAATATACATTCAATACCGCCAAAACGATAACCATAATCTTTAATGGCTTTATTTAAATCACCATTTGTTACAATAATCCATGGTTCTTTAACTCCTTTTTTCTTGCTTAATACAATATTAGTTTTAAATTCGTTGTTGGTTATTAAAATATCTTTATAGAATGTAGACCTATTTTCGTGAGCTAATAAATCACCAGTAGTTTTCCAGATTGCATGTTTTTCTTTTTTATCATAAACATAACATCTAATATTTCCTTTTAATCTTATAGTATAAGTTCTGCCAAGTGATGCAATGTGCTCAAGAAGTGAAATAGAATTAAACCATCTGTCGGCTAAGAATATTAAATCGTAATCATCAGGAAATAATGATGATACATAAGTTATACCTTGTTTTAAAGTTTCTTCATCAAATGCATTAGGATCATCATTTCCTTTAAAACATCTAAACCATAAAGGAATTCCTTGCTTTCCAACTCTTAGAGAAATCATAAAAACAGTATAATTATCATGAGAAAACATGTGATCAAAGATAATATGAATTCTTTTGTCAGTATGTTTAACTTTATATTTAGATATAACAAATTTTATGAGTTTATCATAGAAATCATAAGGATTAAAAAGTTTATTAGTAAAGAATCTTTTTATTCTTCTGATAACAGAATCATGTTGAACTAAAGAAAAATTACCTTTTAAGTTTTTTGCAATATCAGAAGCAACAACGGATTCGGCTAAAATCATACCAATAACAATATAAGGAATAATTTTAAGTTGAGTTTTTCTTATATTACCAAAACATTCTAATAAAAAATTTTTTAATTTAGTTGCAATTTCTTCTTGAGTATTATATACTTTATTCATACGGCTACCTGCTTTCTATTATTTTTTTAGTTAACCATATTTTAGCAGAAAAATGCCGTATAAGCAACGAAAGGACTCGGGGATATAAATCCTCGAGTCCTTTCTAAATGAAAAACTGTCCGGTTATAAGGTCAAATTTATATGAATTTAATTATATGTAAAAATCTCATATTCAGTCATAATAAAAGACAGTTTTAAATGAAATTCGTAAATTTTTGTGAAAATTAAATGAAAAAGGTTGTAATAATTAATAAAATGTTATACAACTAAATTGTCCTGAAATAAGGATAAGATAACTAATACTGCAATTAGTTCAATTAATGTGAAGGATTTTGATTCTTTTTTGACTTAAATCAGACTCCTAAA
>CADCIZ010000044.1 GCA_902801685.1 uncultured Erysipelotrichaceae bacterium
ATAGAGAAAAAAGATACAGTTGCGGCTGCAAATGTTCTTATGAATAGTGATGATGCACTTGATATTTATAAAGATAAAGAGATTGAGGAATATATTGAATCTCGACCTGTAATTGTTTATGATGATATGACTATGGATGAACTTGCAGCCAAATTAGATAGAGTTCTTCATTCTACTATGTCAGGAAAAGGTTATTTAGTTGCTTCATATTCACTTGAACAAGGTGTTGACCCGTATTTAGCTACTGCTGTAATACTTTTAGAGACAGGATGTAACTCTACTTGTAGTACAATGGTTAATACTTGTCATAACGTTGGTGGTCAAAAAGGTTCTGGATGTGGTGCGTATGCATCATTTCCTACACTTGATGATGGAATACGTGCATTTGTTGATAACTTAAATAGAAATTACTTTAGTAGAGGTTTAACTACACCAGAGACAATTGGTCCTAAGTATGCTGAATCTAAAGAATGGCCTACTAAAGTGAACAATTATATTAATAAAATTAAAAATGCGTAACCTTGGGGTTACGTTTTTGATTGAATTTCATATAAATATTGTGTGAAAATCTTGAAATAGTGTAATAACTGTGTAATAAAAAATCTTGATTTGGTGTAAAATAAGGTTGAAAAAAATCTTGAAATGGTGTAAAATGTGCTTGTGGAGGATACTCATGAAAAGAAAAATATATGATAAAATTATGGATTGGAAAGAAAAATCTAATGGGAAGACTGCTTTACTTATAGATGGAGCTCGTCGTGTTGGGAAAAGTTATATTGTAGAAGAGTTTGCAAAAAATAATTATGAAAGTTATATTTTAGTAGATTTTAACAAGGTTCCTGATGATATTAAAAATTTGTTTGATAATTATTTAGATAATTTAGATGATTTGTTCTTATATCTTTCTAATTATTATGGTGTTAAACTAATAGAAAGAAAAAGTGTGATAATATTTGATGAAGTACAATTATATCCGAAAGCAAGATCAGCAATTAAATATTTAGTTGCAGATGGAAGATATGATTATATAGAAACTGGTTCTTTAGTATCAATTAAAGAAAATGTTAGAGATATTCTAATTCCTTCAGAAGAGCAACACATTGAATTATATCCACTTGATTTTGAGGAATTTCTATGGGCTTTAGGAAATGAAACATTAATGGAGTTTATTAAAAAATGCTTTAAAGAAAAAAATCCAATGGGGGATTCTATGCATAGAAAAGCCATGGATTACTTTAGAAAGTATATGATAATTGGTGGAATGCCACAGGCTGTTTTGGAATATATTAATACAAATGATTTTTCTAAGGTTGATCAAGTAAAAAGAAATATTTTAGAATTATATCGAGCAGATATAAAAAGACATGCTGGAAGATATAGCTTAAAAGTAGAAAGTATATTTGATAGTATTCCATCACAATTACAAAGACATGAAAAAAAGTTTAAGATTTCATCATTATATAAAGATGCGAAGAATAGAGATTTAGATGATGCGTTTTTATGGTTAGATGATGCGATGATTGTTAATCGCTGTTTTAATACAAAAAGTCCTAATGTAGGTTTATCATTAAATCAAGATAATAGTTGTATGAAGTGTTATATGGCAGATACAGGATTATTAATATCTCATTCATTTGATGAAAAAGGATTGGTTGATGAAGAAATATATAAGAAGATATTATTTAATAAGTTAGAATATAATGGTGGAATGATTATGGAAAACATTGTATCTCAAATGTTAGTAGCTAGTAATCATAAACTGTTTTTCTACTCAAATTCTTCAAGGGATAATGTTCAAGATAGAATGGAAATAGACTTTTTAATAGCTAAAAAATCTATTACAAATAGACATAATATATCACCAATAGAGGTAAAGTCTGGAAAAAATTATACTTTTAATTCATTAAATAAATTTATAACAAAGTATAAAAATCAACTTGATACTCCTTACATAATACATACAAGTGATTTAAAGATTGAAAATGATATTGTATATTTACCTATTTATATGTTAATACTATTATAAAACTAATAATGTGTAACTTCGGTTACCTTTTTTTGTCGCTAAAAATCTCTTCTAACAAACGAATTTATTAATATACTTTGTTAGGAGGAGTTATGAATATAAAAGGACTTACAAAAAAAGAAGTAGAAATAAATAGAGAAAAATATGGGACAAACTCACTAACAAAGATGAAAAAGGATAGTTTCTTTAAAAAACTTCTTATAACATTTAGTGATCCAATTATTAAGATATTATTGATTGCTTTAGCTTTAAAAGTAATATTTTTATTTAGAGATTTTGATTGGTATGAAACAATAGGAATAGTAATAGCCATTCTTCTTGCATCCCTTATATCAACTATATCAGAATATGGGAGCGAAAAAGCATTTGAAAAATTGCAAGAGGAAGCATCACAGTTAAAGTGCAAAGTCATAAGAGATGGTAAGGTTAGAGAAATTGCTATTAGTGATGTTGTAGTAAACGATATCGTATCTTTAGAACAAGGCGATAAAATACCTGCTGATGGAGTAATTGTAAAAGGAAGTATTAGTGTAGATGAATCAAGTTTAAATGGTGAGACTAAAGAAGCTATTAAAGAAACTGCTTTAAATATAAACAAGCCTAATGATAAAAATATTGTATATAGAGGTACAATTGTATATAATGATTCTGCTTTAATGAAAGTAACTAAGGTAGGGGATAATACTTTTTATGGTAAGTTATCTTTAGAATTACAGACTAAACAACCTGATACCCCTTTAAAAATAAGACTTCGTGAACTTGCGACTTTTATAAGTAAAATAGGATATATTGGTGCGATATTAGTATTTATTTCTTACTTATTTTCTGTAATAGTAATAAGTAATCATTTTGATATAAATTTAATAAAGGATACTATTTATAACTTTCCAGTACTTAGTGGACATATATTATATGCTCTAACTCTATGTGTCACAATTATAAT
Organism: uncultured Erysipelotrichaceae bacterium; assembly: GCA_902801685.1. Classification (GTDB taxonomy): domain Bacteria; phylum Bacillota_I; class Bacilli_A; order RF39; family UBA660; genus RUG12438. Next base: position 2,970 of record CADCIZ010000044.1, read on the forward strand.
AGTTGCAGTACCTGAAGGTTTGCCTATGATGATTACTTTGGTTCTATCATCTAATATGAAAAGAATGCTAAAAAGTAATGTTTTAGTAAGAAAATTAGTGGGAATAGAAACATCAGGAAATATAAACATGTTATTTACAGATAAAACAGGGACTCTTACTAAAGGAAAGTTAGAAGTGATAAAGTTTATAAGTGGTAATTTAAAAGAATATAAATGTGAAAGAGAACTTAAAAAAGATAAGATATATGATATAGTAAAAATTTGTTGTATTGTAAATAATGCGAGTAGTTATGATAAAGATTGTATTATCGGGGGAAATATAACTGATAGAGCTTTACTTAAATTTTTTAAACCAAGTGATAATCTAGTCGATAAAATTAAAACAATTCCATTTGATAGTAAGAATAAGTATGCTATAACTACTATTAGAAAAAACGGGAAAAAGATTAATTTAATAAAAGGTGCACCTGAAGTATTATTAAAGTATTGTAATACTTATTATGCTAATGATTCATTATATAAACTTAATAAAGATAACATAAATAAAGTAATAAAAGATAATACTAATAATGGAATTAGAGTGCTATTGCTTGCAACTAGTAATTCTACTAATCCAGAAGTTTTTAACAATCTTACTTTAGTAGGTTTAATATTAATAAAAGATGAAATTAGAACTGAAGCAATAGAAGGAGTTAAACTTGTTAAAAATGCTCGTATTAATACAGTAATGATAACAGGAGATAACAAAGATACTGCTGTTAGTATTGCGAAAGAAGTAGGAATACTTGATATTAATGATATAGTACTTACTAGTAGTGAGTTAAATAGTATGAGTGATGAAGAGGTAAAAAGTATACTACCTCGTTTAAAGGTAGTTGCTCGTAGTCTTCCTACAGATAAAAGTAGATTAATTAGAATTAGTCAAGATGCTGGATATATTGTTGGTATGACAGGAGATGGAGTAAACGATGCTCCGGCTTTAAAAAGAGCAGATGTTGGATTTAGCATGGGTAGTGGTACTGAAGTAGCCAAAGAAGCAAGTGATATAGTAATATTAGATGATAACTTTTTATCAATATCAAAAGCAATACTATTTGGAAGAACTATATTTAAAAGTATTAGAAAATTTATTATTGTTCAACTTACTATTAATATGTGTGCGTTAGGACTATCTATAATAGGTCCATTTATTGGAATAGAAATGCCTATTACTGTAATACAGATGTTATGGATAAACATGGTTATGGATACTTTTGCAGGATTAGCATTCTCTTTTGAACCACCACTTTTAGAGTACATGAATGAGTATCCTAAGAAAAAAACAGAACCAATTATTAATAAATATATGATTAATCAAATTATGTTTACTGGATTATATTCATGCTTTATATGTATTTTATTTTTAAAAAATCCATTTATTGCGTCACTTTTTAGAAGTGATGTAAATAATACTTATTTATATACTGCCTTCTTTGGCTTGTTTATATTCATAGATATATTTAATAGTTTTAATGCAAGAACATATAGGTATAATCTTCTAGCATCCATTACTAAAAATAAAATTTTCATAATAATTATTACTTTTATTGCGATAGTTCAAATGTTTTTAATATATTATGGAGGATCATTATTTAGAACAGCAGGATTAACTTTGAAAGAATTTGAGATAATGTTATTATTTGCCTTTACTGTAATACCATTTGATTTCTTAAGAAAGATGTATATTAGAAAAAAAGGGATAAAAGATGGAGTTTAATGTATAAAAATAAAATAGTATGCAAACACTATTAGTGGAGGGATAATGTGAAGAAGTTAATACTATTTTTAACTGTACTAATGCTTAGTGCTTGTTCGCTTAATATAGATGATATAGATAATACACCTACTAAGAAAGTAGAAGAGTATCTTAATAATTATCAGTCATTATCAAGTGATGTAGTAAATGATTTAGATATCGTAGTAGAAAGGGAAACAACTTTTAATTTAGAACAAAAAAATATTTATAGAAAAATTATGAAGAAGAATTTTAGTAATATGTCTTATAATGTAAAAGAAGAAACAATAAATGCAGATAGTGCGGAAGTAGAAGTAGAGATAAATGTTTATGATTATTATAAAGTAAACAAGGCTGCTGATAATTATTTGCTTGAAAATAGAGATGAGTTTATTACTGATGGAGTTTATGATGAAGAGAAGTTTATTAATTATAAATTAGATAAAATGGAGAAGAATACAGATAAAGTTAAATATACAATATATTTTAATTTAAGTAAGGATGATAAAGGCGATTGGAGTTTAAATGAAGTAAGTGATACAGATGAAGAAAAAATCCTTGGAATATATGCATATTGATTTGCAATAAAAGAGTGAATGTGCTATTATGTATATAGGAAGCAATGCTTCATATAATAAAAAAGGATACGTTTGAAGTGGCTATCAGACGTTTCCCTTTCTAAGAGGGTACATCTGAAACAGGCTTATAATGTTTCAGATGTTTTTTCTAATTATTTAAAATTATTATGATAATTAGAATAAGGATTACTACAAGTAAATGTAACTCTCTCTCAGTCATAATATCACATCCTTTCGTAACCAAACCCCACTGTTACATAAGCCAAATTGTTTTTACGGAAGGAAAACATCTGAAAATCAAACATATCCAGAAAAGTATTATAGCAGCTATAAAAAGAGTGTCAATATCATTTGGTTAATATTGTTGAAAGAAATTTAAAAAATATGCTTTAATATTTAATATATTTATGATTTAGTAAGTAAGAATATTAAATATTTTAGAATGCGTAATAATTGTAAGTATGCATCTTATGGTAAAGTTACACAAGAAGTTCTTGCTGAAAAATATGATTTAAGTCATAGTCTTATTAGTAATACAGAATCGGAAAAGGTGCAGCAATCGTTTAGTATTGCATATTATATAGAATTGCAAGTGTATTAGAGATAGATATTAAGGAGTTCTTTGTAGATAGAAACTTATAATATCTATTTTTTTATGATTTCTGATAAATTGTAGTCTTAATTATACAGAATATAGTCTTCTGTAATTCAAAATATAAATTTTAGTAAAAATAGTTGTAAAAAATGATAAAGTGCTCATTTGATTAATAATTGATAATCTGTTATAACAAATTCTGGTGATGTACATGGATTATTATAAAAGTATAAAAGAGTTATTAATTAACAATGAATTAATAAAGAAAGCAAAGGATTATTCTAAAAATAGAAGTGATTTAACAACATATTACAATGTTGGAAAATTACTAAGTGAGGCAGGTAAGCATTATGGAGAGGGTATTGTAAATGAGTATTCTAAAAAACTAGTTTTTGAAGTAGGGAAAAAGTTTAGTGCGAGAACATTAAGAAGAATGCGTCAATTTTATGTTTTATTCAGTGAACAAAAATGGCCGCTATTCGCGGCCAAATTAAGTATCAGTCATTATGATGAATTATTACGATTTAAAGATATCGATAAAATTAAGTATTATATTTATATATGCGAAAAACTGAAAATTAGTAGAGATGAATTAAGAAAAAGAATTAAAAATAATGAATACGAAAGATTAGATGTAAATGCTAGAAATAAGATAGTTAATAATAAACCTATAGAATTAATTGATACACTTAAAGATCCAATACTAATTAAGAATATGTATGATAAAATTGAAATATCAGAGCGTATGTTACAGAAACTTATACTTGAAAATATAGAAGATTTTTTATTAGAACTAGGTGAGGGTTATGCTTTTATAAAAAGTGAGTATAAGATTAAGATAGGAAATCACTTTAACTATATCGATATACTTCTTTTTAATTATATTTATAATTGTTTTGTTGTACTAGAGTTAAAAGTAACAGAACTCAAAAAAGAACATATAGGTCAAATAGAAGTGTATATGAATTATATAGATAAACATGTTAAAAGTGTTAATCAGAATAAGACTATAGGTATAATTATAGTTAAAGAAAATGATAAATTTATAATTAGATATAGAAGTGATGATAGAATAATTGCAAGAGAATATCAATTAATTTAATTTTCTTAATAATAAAGGGTAATGTATGATATAATGGTTATAGTAATTAAGAAAGGATAAAATAAATATGAAAAAAGTATTTAGAACGCTTGATGAACAAATTGATATATTAAAAAATAGAGGATTAATTGTATTTGATGAAGAGAAAGCTAAAGATATTTTGCTTAAAGAAAATTATTTCTTTATAAGTGGATATCGTCATTTCTTTGAATCATCTAAAGATAAGTTTATTAAAGGTACTACTTTTGAAGAGTTGTATGGTATTTTTATCTTTGATAGAAAGTTAAGAAATATATTCTTTAAGAATTTATTAGTAATAGAGAATAATGTTAAATCAATTATGAGTTATGAATTATCTCAAGTGTATGGTGCGAATGATAAGGAGTATTTGCTTCCTAAGAATTATTCTAATGACCCTATGCAAGTAAGACAAGTACATGATGTGCTTAATAAAATGAATAGACAAATTAGAATTAATGGTTCAACGCATACTGCAACATACCACTACATTACTAATTATGGTTATGTTCCTATGTGGATTCTTGTTAAAGTAATTTCATTTGGATTAATGTCTGAATACTATGATATTTTAAAAGATGCTGATAAGAATAGAATTGCCAGTGTTTATAAAATGGATAGTGTAACATTTTCAACATATCTTCATATTCTTTCAAATTACAGAAATGTATGTGCGCATGAAGATATATTATATGAACATAAAACTCAAAGAACAATACCAGATAATAAATATCATGAATTCTTAAATATAGAGAAAAAAGATGATGAATACATATATGGCAAAGATGACTTATTTGCGGTAATTTTAATATTTAAACAACTATTATCTAAGGATGAGTTTAAAGAGATGTTTAATGAAATAAGCTATGAATTTGATATATTAGATGGTAAAACAAATATTATTCCAACTATTAAATTATTAAATAAAATTGGTTTTCCAGATAATTGGCGAGACATAATAAATATAGATTAGAGGTAAGTATGAATTTAAATGATAGAGATAAAATAGATATGTATAATATGATGGTTGGTATAAGAAAAACGATACTTAAAAGGAAAAAGCATATAAAAAAATATTATAAATATAGGAAAATTCATGGAGAGGTATTAGATAGTATGTTAAACTATATTTATAAAGGTAAATATAATTATATGGATAAATATGCATATATATTAGATGATTTAAGAAGTGAAACACGAAATCCTAATTTTTCGATGTCATTAAATCCAAACAATGCTGATGATGAAACTGTTATTACAGAGTTATTTTGTTATGATAATCATCCAAATATCGATAATTTAACAGATATATTTATAAAGAATAATAAAAACTCATTATTTGCAGAAAGTGCCTGACAACCTCAATCATTATCACGTTTTTTAAACATTTCACGATATTTTAACCTTACTTTTTTATTTAAAACTATATTCAATAGTTTATCAATTCTTTCCAAATTACTTTTATAACCGTTATGCATAAAACAGAATAGATTAAGATAATCTTGTAAATTGTCTCTATCAAATCCACTATGTGAGTTTAAAAACTTTCTTAATAAATCACAAATATGATTTATTGGTTGTAAAGGATTATTTTTATCATCAAGTTTTTTCAAATCATTAGAATTATATGATTCATCTGTAAGATTAAGTTCATCAATTAATACTTTATGACTTTTCTCTTCATCATGAATTAGTTTTGAATTAGTTTTTATATAATCTATAAAAGCTAATTTTGTTTTATTTTCGCTTGGTTTTCCAACACCTTCAAGAATAGCAATAATATTTTCTTTATCATAGCCTAAACCAATACAAAATTGTTTTTTCGATAATCCTCTAAGTTGCTTACCATCTTTAGTTATAATTTTACTTTGTATAACTTTATAGTAAAATTCATCAACATATACTGTGCCTTTTAAAAGAATAGATTGCTGATAATCTTTTAATACTAAGAAGGTTTTCGTTAACCAATATCTGGAAGTATTAATACAATTCTTGTTAACCTTAGATACTAATGACGTGCTTCCGTAATTAAATAAGTCAAGCAAAAACTCTATCCACTCCGTTATTGAAATTTTGTGCTCTTCAAAAATAGTATTAGTTGTTGGTTCAAAGTGTCGCTCACATTCATTACAGTAATACCTTTGAACATTATTTCTAGAGAAACCTTTTTTTCTGATGCTTTTAGTTCCACATCTTCGGCATTCATCTATTTTTATAGAGTTTAATAGTTCAAATTCCTTTGTTAATAACAAATTGGGATGCTTAAAACAATAATTCTCTTCATATTTTATTTTAATAAATTTTTGCGTAGCAGTAAGTGATGCATTATCATCCCAAGGAGTTTTTCTCCTTGAGTTATCAATTTTATTTCTAATTTTCATATTTGGTGATCCTCTCTACATTGATGAACAACCATGCAGAGGACCACCACGTCATAATTGCACAGTTGCTCATCAATGTATAACTATATCAATTATTATACATTAATTAGGCACTCTCTGCAAATAATGAGTTTTATTCAATTGTGAATGATGATAATATAGCTAAAAGTTTATTAAAAATAAAACCCGATGATTATAGAGAGTGTACACCTGAAGCGTGCAATATTATAAATGAGCATTTGTATGAGATTAATGAAATTTGTGACGGTGATGATGAACTTGAATATAATATAAATACTATTGTTAGACTTGGTGGAATGAATAAAAATAATATGGCAGAGATTAAAGATGAATTTGGTCTAAGTAAGAGTACATCTAATAAAATTTATGAAATAGTAAATAAATATAAGAATAAATTACCACTATGGCCATGTAACGGATATAATAATCTTAATAATAGTATGACTGTTAAAAATGAAAAGAAAATTGGAAGAAATGAACCTTGTCCATGTGGCTCAGGGAAAAAATATAAACAATGCTGTGGTAAGTAGTAGGAAATATAAGGGTTTGCGAGGATTTTGTCCACGTAGAAAATGACCGAAAATTGCCATTTGTCCACATTTTGTCCACGTAAATTTAAAATTGTGGACAACAGGACATAAAATGCTGTGAAATTTAGTACACGTTTTGTGGACAATTTATAAAGATAAATGTCATCATTCGATGGCATTTTTTGTTTACCAATTTTAGAAAAGGAGAGTATAAAAATGGTAAGCGTAAGAAAACGTGGAAAGGTATATGAATACCGATTTGAAACAGCTTCGGTTGATGGCACAAGGAAATGGATTACAAAATCAGGATTTCCAACAAGACAGGATGCATTAAATCAAGGTGCATTAGATTATACAGAATATTATAAGATAGGAAGAGTTAGAAAAAATAAAGATATGTCATATTCAGATTATTTAGATTACTGGATTGATACTTATTGTAATTTTAATTTAAAATATTCAACCATTGTTACATATTTAAATATTATTAAACTTTATTTAAAGCCTATGTTAGGAAGATATGCACTATGGCAAATTGATTCTCAAATGTTACAAGAGTTTATTAATAAGATATTTGTGGAAAAGAATCTATCTAAATGGTATTTAAAAAACATTATGAAAGTAGTTAAAGGTTCATTAAGATATGCATGTTATTCAGTTAATTTTATAAATGAAAATCCAGCTGAAAAAGTACATATTCCAAGATATGAAGTAGTATGTGGAGATCCAGCACATATATTTACTCAGGAAGAAATAGAGAAAATATTAGATAGATTTAAAGATGTTCCTTATATTTATTATTCTTTTTTAACAGCATATTACACAGGAATGAGAGTATCCGAAGTATATGGATTGACATGGGATAATATTAATTTTGAGAAAAAGACTATAACTGTTAATAAAAATATTATTAAAAAGAATAAATATGGATTACCTAAAAGATATTGTATAAGTAAAGGACACTCTGTTGAAGTATGGAGTTATGGTACTTGTAAAAATCCTCAAAGTCAAAGAAC
>CADCIZ010000045.1 GCA_902801685.1 uncultured Erysipelotrichaceae bacterium
AAGTGATGTTAATAATCCAGTAGATAGTGTTATCGAGATTAATGATGGTATATTTAATAATGATTTAATGGTACAAAAAAATGTAGAAGATGATGCCGGTATATTTGTAAAAGGTGGTTTATATCCATCTAAAAATGTTGCTTCATATAAAGCAAATGGATACTCTGTATATAAAGAAAACGATAAATTTAGAGTTGCAAAAACAGGAACTTTAAGTGTTAAAGATAATACAATATTTATAAAAGTAGGAGAGACATATTCTAAAGCATTTGAAGCTCCAAGTAATGATTATGTAACAACTTCTTTTAGTACATCTGGAATTGCTAGTATTAATGGCTCTTCTATTAAAGGCCTTAAAGCTGGTAATACGAAATTAACTATAACACTAAATAGAGATGATGATGTAATAACTAAAGATATTAATATATCAGTTTATGAAGTAAAAGATGTAGAAGTTGTTTCTGAAGATATTGATGAAGATATAAACAAGGAAACTAAAAAAACAATTACTGAAGAAGTTTCTAAAATTATTAATGATGTACTTGATGATAAAGAAGTAAAAGGTATATCAGACGAATTAAAAGAAAATTTAAAAGGTGCAGTTGTTGCGGGAAAAGAAATTAATACTAAAGTAGTTATTTCTGAACAAAAAACAACTGATGATAATAAAGATGAAATAGAAAGCATTAATAAGAAAATTGCAAAAGGTGGAAATGTTATTGGGTATTATGATATATCTATAGTTTTAGAAGCTGATGGTGATATTTTAGGTAATATTATGGAATTAAGCGATAAAGCTAAGATAACACTAGATATTCCTGAAAACTTACCAAGTGTAAAAAAAGGATATAAGAGAGTTTATAAAGTTATTCGTATGCACGATGGAGTTGTAACTATCCTTGATACTAAAGATAATGGTAATGGTACTATATCATTTGAATCAAATAAGTATTCAACATTTGCACTAGTTTATGAAGATGTATCAGAAAGTGCACTTGATGATACTCCTAATACCGGAATATCTACTAGTAATAAATTAATAGGATTATTTGCTGTAGTAGCTGGTATGGTTGTTATAACTAAAATTAAGAAATTTAGAAAAGTCAAATAATTGGCTTTTTTATTTTTTATATTTATTATATAATTTATTTAGGGTGTAGTATGAAGAAAGTAAAAAGACGAAGATTAAAAAAATGGGTTAAGAATTTAATTAAAGTGGTTCTTTTATTATTTATAATACTATTAATGTCAAAGTGTTTCTTTAATCACAAAGATACAAAGAATAATAGTATTAATAAAACTAAAAAGATTATTGAAAAAATAAATGATAGTAAGAAAACTGATATTCTAAAGAATATAAAAAAATTATATAAAATCAATAATGACTTAGTTGGTTATTTAGTAATACCTGATACTAAAATTAATTATCCTGTAATGTATACAAAAGGCAAAGATTATTATTTAAGAAGAGATTTCAATAAAAATAAAAATACTGCAGGTACATTATATATAGATAAATATAATATGATAGAACCAAGAGACACTAATTTAATTATATATGGTCATAATATGAATAATGATGGAACTATGTTTCATGATTTAGAATTATTCCGTGAAGAAGATTTTTACAAAAAACATAAGAATTTTTTCTATTATACTCTTAAAGAAAAGGAAGAATATGAAATTGTTTCTGTGTTTATTTCAGAAGTTTATAGGGTAATAGATGAAGAGTTTAAGTATTATAAATTTTATAATGCAGATGATAAAGAAGATATGGATGAATACTTAAAAAACATTAAAAAGTTAGGTTTATATGATACTGGTGTTGATATCGAATATGGTGATGAATTATTAACATTATCAACTTGTGAGTATTCTAAGGAAAATAGTAGATTTGTTGTGGTGGCTAAAAAAGTAAAATGATAAATTTAATCTTTGAGTAAATTACAATTAATATATATTAAAAATAATATGGAGGTATAGATGAAAAATATAAATAAAATAAAAGGCTGCATGCTAGGTGGCGCTATTGGTGATGCGTTAGGTTATGAAAGAAAGAATAATATAGTGAGTAAATCTATCCAATCCAATAATAAAATAGTTATTTCTGATAATACACAAATGGCATTGTTTACAGCAAATGCATTGCTTTATGAATATACAAATTATAGTATTAATAAAACAGAACCGTTATATAGAGAAACAATTTATTTAAGTTATTTAGATTGGTTACAGACTCAAACATCAAAAGAAAATGGTAAAAAGGTATCTTGGATTAGAGATATACAAGAATTAAATTTATCTAGGTCAACAGATAATAATTGTATAAAGATATTAGAATCAGGTGTGAAAGGGACATTAGAAAAGCCTATTAATAATTACAATGAAGCTATTGCAATTACTCGAATTGCGCCTATTGGTTTATTTTTAAAAAATAAAGAAGAAGTAGGAATGGTTGCAGCCTCATCAAGTGCATTAACACATGGAAATCCTTTAGTAATTATCTCGTCTTATGCATTATCATTATTAATTCATTTTTTATCTACAACTAATAAAAGTATAAAAGATTCTTTAACTGATGCAATTTATTTATGTAATAAGGTAGATATATATGATCAAAAAACAAAAGAGTATTTTAATACATTAATGAATAAAGTTATAAATTTAAGTGAACAAAATATATCTGATATAGAGGCAATAAGAAAGTTAGGAGAAGGATATAAAGCTGAAGAGGCTTTTGCCATAGCGCTTTATTCTTGTTTAAAATATTTAAATAGTTTTAATGATGCAATAATGTGTTCAATTAGTCATGGCGGAAATAGTAGTGCAACTGGAGCAATAACAGGTAATATAATTGGTACATACCTAGGTTATTATAAAATTCCGCACAAACTTATTAATAATTTGGAAATGAATGACGTAATAAATGAAATTGCAAGTGATTTAGGAAGAGATTATATAATTAATAAAAAAAGTAATAAAATAGATAATAGTTGCCTAGATAAATATGTTAATGTAAAAGTAGATATTAATGAGAAAAGAAAAAATATTAAAACTATAAATATCTGTTTGGCACTACTTTTCGGTATTATATTTTTACTTTCATTAAAGACAGCAATTTCTAATTATGTAAAATATTTTGAGTCAATTAGTAAAGTACCAATCAAAATAACTGATAACGGTATTACCAATCTAATAAATCATAGTTATACCTTAAATATCTTATCAACGATTTATCCTATAATAATCTTTCTTCCTTTTTTAGCTATTATATTTATAAAAAACAATAAACAGAAAAAAAGCAAAGATAAAATATTTTTAAAAGTAATTTTGATATTATGCTTTGTTGCTTTAGCGTTTGTAAGCACAACCCTTTCTATAAGAACTGGGAAAACAGTAGATAATAATGATTGGACAATTTCTGTTGCAACGATTGAAAAAAAACAACGTGGTGGGAGAAAAAGTAGAAATTGTTATGTATATTTAAAAGGAATACCTGAAAGAAAAAAAGTTAGTCAGTCTGAATACAATGGATATTTAAGTGTAGATGATGATGTATATGTTATATATGATAAAAAGAATAATAAAATAAACATATTAAGCCCAAAACATTATAAATATATTGGAAATAGATTAGAAAACTCTAAAATAGTTATAACCAATAATAGAGTTCATAGTGGATACTTCTTATTTATTGCAATAAATCTTACAATAGCAACACTCTTCTTTTTTCTATTATGTCTTCATAGGATGATGCATTTGTAAAGTATTATCAATAAAGTAATGTATGGAAAGTTAATTTTAGGGAGAAATAAAAAGTGATATTAAAAAAAGGTGATGAGATTAGAGTTTTAGTTTTGTCTGAAAGTATGGGTTTTAAAGTAACATTTTGTAAACACGTTTTTGAATGAGATGATTTTTATGGTTATCTATACTAACACCAAAGACTGTTAAATACTGATTTAAAGAATAAATTATATTCTTTATTTATCAGATATAGTAATTTTTAATAAAACATGATAAAATTAAATTGTGGAAGTGATAAAATGAATAGGTTTTTAGAAGCTATTAAAAATCAAGATTATTATGAAAATTTTATAACAAGAAGTGTGAAAAACTCTAATGCAATTGAAGGAAATACATTATCTTATGCAGAAACATACTCTATACTTTTTGTGGATGAATCTTTGCCATTACAAAATGTAAATCCTAGGGAATTGTATGAAGCAATAAATTTAAAATATGCACTTACTCATTCGCTTAAAAATAATGGAAAACTTGGTAATGGAATTATAATTAAAATTAATGAATTAATTAATAAAAATATTAAAGATACGACTGGTTTTAGAAAAGGAAAAGTTTTTATTAAGGGTGCTGATTTTGTACCACCGGAGCCATTTTTAGTTCCTAGTAAAATGAGTGAATTGTTATATAATTATGAAAATAGTGATTTACCATTAATTGAAAATATAGCTAATTTCCATATAAACTTTGAACATATTCATCCATTTGAGGATGGTAATGGTAGAACTGGTAGAGTTTTAATTAATCATGAACTTATTTCGAGTGGAGAAATACCAATTGTAATACCAGAAGAAAGAAGGATTGAGTATTTTGAATATTTAGCTAATTATGATATTGATGGATTAGCAAATATGATAAGAGAATTGCAACAAGTTGAAATAAGTAAAATGAAAGAGTATGGAGTTTAATTATGAAAACACCACCAATTAAGGTAGTGTTTTTAGTTAGTTATTAAAGTTATTTCTGCCCCAAGCACGAGCGCCAATAACGATTACTAGTAATATAAATAATACTAAGATTATAGCTGCATCATATCCAGTACCATAACCGCCTTGGTTACAACATCCGCCACTTGGATATCCACCATACCCCTAGGGCACATAAAGCGTAAAACAAAAATATTAAGAAAAGCATTATAATACAAAGGAAAATACAATTATTTAGAACATTTTATATGTTCTATTTTTTTACATGGAGGTGTTGAAAATGGCAATATTTAGAAACAATAATAATATTACATGTATTTAGAGTGAGAGCGTATGTAATATTATATATTTTTATGTTAAAATAATTAAGAAGGAGGAAAATATGAAAATTAATTATATTACAACTAATAAGTTTAAAGTACTTGTTGCAAAAGAGAATCTAGAGCCTCTTGGCGTAAAAGTAGTGGCTAAAAGTATTGATTGCCCTGAAATACAAGCTGATACAATAGAAGAGGTTGCAAAATTTTCATCTAAATATGCAAGCGATTTTCTAGGAGAAGATACTTTAAAAAATGATTCTGGTATTGTGATACCGGCTTTAAATGGTTTCCCTTCGGCATATTCAAAGTATGTTGATCAAACTATTGGGGTTGACGGAATATTAAAATTAATGGATGGTGTTGAAGAAAGAGAAGCTTATTTTTTAGAAGTTCTTGCTTATACTGAATATGGTAAAGAACCAATTACATTTGTATCAAAAACTGAAGGGAAATTATCAAAAATAAAAAGTGGTGAATTTGGATGGTCGTGGGATTTTATATTCATCCCAAATGGAACAGATAAAACTATGGCTAATTTTCCAGATGAAGAAAGATGGAAATTTTGGGATAGTTCAGCTTATATACAATTATGTGAATATTTAAAAACAAAAGAATAAACATATGTTAAAAATAAGTACTCTTATGATGTAAAAAACTTGCAGAAACTGTAAGAGTATATAAAATATTTTCACTATCTGACATGCTTGAATGTTCTAATCGAACTATTAAAACATATAAAGTATTCAATAATATTAAAACACTACCAAATTGATAGTGTTTTTTAGTACTAATTATTAAAGTTATTTCCAATCCAAGCACGAGCGCCAATAACAATTACTAGTAATATAAATAATACTAAGATTATAGCTGCACCATAACCAGTACCATAACCATATCCACCTTGGTTACAACATCCACCGCTTGGATATCCTCCGTAACCCTAGTTCCCCGTACGCGTAGAAATTTAATTAAGGAAAAAACGTTATAAAGCTTTATAATACAAAGGGTTTGGTGATAAAATTAATTGACATAATGTGACTTTTATAGTACTATATATAACAAAAGCAAGTTGTTAACGAAAGGATAAGAGAATATGAAGGTAACTAATAGAGAAATAAATAATATAAAAGAAGGCAGGCAAGTATATATTATTACAGAAGATGATAATTATAACAATGAAGATTTTGTATTATTAGAATGTGAATTAGAAAGTATAGAAGTTGAAATAACAATTAAATATAAATATAATAGTTTGGATGACTGTTTTAGTTTGATTCCATATAATCTATTTGGTGATTTTAAAAGCAAAGAAGATGCTAAAGATTATTATAAAAATATAAAAAATATCATAGTTTATAGAACAAAGTTTGATAATAAAAGATTATTAAATAGTGAATTAGATTCTGATTTGCTAGAGTTTATTGATTTAACTTCAATTAATAAGAATACGATAGGTCATAGTTCAAGTGAAGTTTATGAGTTGAAATTAAAAGATAGTACTAATGCGATTTTAAAAGTACAATACTTAAGTGGTAGAAATAGTTTAAAGGAAGAATATGAGAGAAATAAATGGCTAGAGGGAAAATTAAACGTTCCCAAAGTTTATTATTATAAAGAGCTAAATGGTATAGAATATTATTTAATGGAAAAGAAAGATGGGGTATCTGCTCATAAAGTAGAAAGTTTTGCTTCATTAGTAGGGGAAAATTTAAAACAGATACATAGTATTGATATTACAAACTGTCCTTTTAAGAATAATAGTACTGATAACTTATTAAAAATAGCTATAGATAAAATTGATATAATTTTGCCAACTATATTAGAAATATATCCAGAAATGAATAAAGAAATTATTATTGATTTTTTAAAAAATAATAAACCAACTGATAGTGTATTAGTACATGGTGATTATAGTTTGCCAAATATATTGATAAATGATAATAGAGAAGTAAGTCTAATTGATTTAGGAGACGTTAGTATATCAACGAAATATTTTGATTTATATTATTTAAAGAAAAGCTTTGCTAGAAATAAAAAAATAGGGTGTTTTAAAGAATTTTTAGAAAGTTACGGATTGTCTGAAATTGATGAAAAATCCATGAAATGGATGGATATAATAGATAAAGTTCTATTCTGATGCTTGTTTATTCATTGTTAAAAAATTAAATAAAAGGGAAGTGGTGATAAAATGAAAACTATAGAAAAAATATATAATTATTATAATATAACTCTTGATGATATTGATGAGAAAACGACGCGTGCAAGAGCGCTACTTATTAATTCAAATAATGAGATATTAATGTGCTATTCTAATGGATTACAACATTATGAATTTCCTGGGGGACATTTAGAAGAAAATGAAACTCTTGAAGAAGGATTAAAAAGGGAAATACTAGAAGAAACAGGAATAATAATTGACGTAGAAAATATTGATTTATTTTATACTGTAAAGTATTTTTGTAAAAATTATCATGATAGTGGAAAAAATAGATTGGTTGAAATATATTATTATGTTGTTTATTGTGATTGTAAGTACGACGATTCTAAAAAAAATTTAGACTCTAATGAAATTATGCAGAATTATGAGTGTCAATATATAAATATTAATGATTTAAAGAAAATCTTGATTGAAAATAAGAAAACTACAAAAGAAAATAACTCTGCTCTTGATGATATGATAATGATTTGGGATGAGTTTTTAAAAATAAATAAATGATAGGTGATATATTTTAAAGATAAGTATTTTAAATTAAAGAGATTGAAAAACCATAGATGGTTATAGTATTATACTATAGTGTTGTTAGAAAAGATAATTATTATGAACAAAAAAATTTTCAGTGAATTAAAGGGATAAGAGAAGAATGGTAGAATTATATAAACAGAATTATGAAGATAATAAAAGAATATATAGAAGTGTTGAAAGTAAAATTAGAGAAAAATTAGGAACTAATGTTCCAATTAATCATGTTGGATCTACTGCTATAAAAAATATGTGGGGGAAAAACATTATTGATGTATTAATAGGAGTAAATTCTGAATATGAGATGGAAGAATTTTCAAAACAAATTAAAGATTTGGGCTTTTTTCCAGGTAATCATTCGACTGGAATGATATATAGATTTTTTGCCAGCACTGAAAAAGAGACAAAATCGGGTGATATACATATTCATCTTGCTTATATTAATTCAGATAGGTATAGAGATTTTCTGATATTAAGAAATTATCTAATTGAAAATGAAAAGGAAGCAAAAGATTATTCTGATTTTAAAAGAGAATTAATAAGTAACAGAAATATAATTAGGGATGACTATAAAAGGCTAAAGAGTAAGTATGTTACAGGTTTGCTAAATAGAGCAAGAATTAATTGCAAAACTTATTAGTTTTGTTTTACTTTAGAATAATAAGTTAGAATATAAAATAATAAATAACGGTAAACACGAATTATATGGTTATGATAATGAAATAATAGATTTCATACTAAATAATTAGGTGGGTTATTGATGTATTTAAAGTTGAGCAAAAGCATGAAAAGAGAATATTTATTATGTAATTATAATTCATATAAAAAAAAAGATTAATTGTTGCAAAAAGGAGAGATATAAATGAAAATACTATTTATATCAGATATACATGGTATTGATGCTAATCTAAAAAGAATAGAAGATACTATAGAAAAAGAGAAAATAGATAAACTAGTAGTTCTTGGTGATTTATATTATGCAGGACCTACTTATAATCAAAAATATAAACTTAATAGTAATGGTTTTAAAAACATATTAACTAAATATGCTGGTAAAATTATTTGTTTAAAAGGTAATTGTGATTCAGATGTTGATATTAAGATAAGTGATTTTCCAATATGTAATAATCTAGCATTAATATATGTAGATGGAATAGATATTTATTTAACACATGGAAATGAATATAATTTTGAAAAAAATAGAAAGTTTAATAGAAAAGGTGTATTAGTATATGGACATGAGCATATACCTTATATAAAAAAGAATAAGGATATGATATATATTAATGTTGGTTCAATATCTTTACCTAGAGATAATAATAAACCTACATACATGATATATGAAAATAAAGAATTTATTATTTACGATATTGATGGGAATGTATTTGATAGAATAATAATATAAATTAATGAGTTAAAATTTGCTTCCTAATTAGGATGTAATAGCAATATTAAATAATACTAAGGTTATATATACGTTATAATGTAATGATGACTAACTATATAATGTAAGATAAAATTAATAGATACAATTTTATAAAGCAGATGAAAATATTTTTATTAATTATTTGCAATATTATAAAACAAAATTGGAATTATTTGTATTAAAATGCATATAATAGTATTGATATACTATTTGACATTTTTTATATTATATAGTATATTATTGTTGCATCTGGAAATAATGTAGTGATGTGAAAATGTTCTCGCTCCCGGATGGTGCGAGTAATAAATTATTCCGGGCGACAATGTTTCTCGCTCTCGGGTGGCGCGAGTAATAAATTATCCCGAATGAAAATAGTGAAAACTTTATCTTAAATGGTAGAGTTTTCTTTTTATATGTGTTATACTATCCACTGGAGTTGACGGCTTATGAAAATTCAAACTGGCTACTTGTATCATATAAAAGATGAATACTTTGATGTTGTAAATGATGATAATTTAATGACAAATCATGAACGCGGGAAAAAAAGACCAACGTATTTTACTATAAAAGATAAAGAGATATTATGGTTTATTCCATTAAGTAGTAAGGTTGAAAAGTATCAAAAAATTATAGATAAAAAAATAAATAAGTATGGTCGCTGTAATACTATTCTCATTAGGGAAATTTTAGGAAAAGATTCTGTTATTTTATTGCAAAATGCATTTCCAACATTAGAAAAATATATAGATCATGTTCATTTACTTGATAATGGTGAACCTGCTAAAGTAATTAAATCATTAAAAGACGAAATCTTACAGAACTTTAAATACTTATTAAAATTGAAATCTAGAGGTATTAATCTATTTTTTACAGATATTGATAGTATAAAAGAGATGCTAGAAGAATTAAATAATTAAAGGAATAACGTACACTAAAACACCACCAATTAAGGTAGTGTTTTTTACTAATTATTAAAGTTTCCGCCCCAAGTGCGAGCGCCAATAACAATTACTAGTAATATAAATAATACTAAGATTATAGCTGCACCATAGCCAGTTCCATAACCATTATAGCTGCACCATAGCCAGTTCCATAACCACCTTGGTTACAACATCCACCGCTTGGATAGCCTCCATACCCCTAGGGCACATAAAGCGTAAAATAGAATTATTAGGAAAAGCATTATAATACAATAGTATAACTTATAATTTATTTTACTATTTTTATGCTTAAAATTACTTATTGATTTTGAAAAAAAACAGTGATAAAATATTGTCCAAGTGATAAAAGGTGTAGTATTATATTAAATTTGAGTATACTTGGTGATTATTTATGATGAAAATTGGAAAAGTAATTAATATAAAGAAGACAAAAAACAACGTTTTTATATTAATAAAAGAAAAAGATGATAAAATTATTCAATGTGTTTTAAGAAAAAATTTATTGAATTCGCTTGAAAACGAAATATTTTTAGGAGATGTTAAGTGATGAGCAAAAATCGTATATTAATAATTTAAAAAACAAATTTGATATGGCTATTTGCATGTGGACTACATATAATTATTTATCTTTAGACAAAGATTTTATTTCTTTTATAAAGGGAGTATATAATCATCAAGATAAAGGTTCAATATTATTACTTGATTCAAAAAATATACCGAAACTTAAAAAAAGACGAGTATATAAAAGAAACACTGAAAAAAAGAGTTTAAAGATGGAGTTGATAATTAATAAATTTGTTGATAATAATATTCAAAATTCACAATATATGTATTTCATCAAAAATAATGATAATAAACAATTCTATTATGATGAGGAATATGTTAGATTTTATACTTTAGATGAAATTAAAAAATTAGTAGATAAGTATTATATTGTGAAATATAATTATGGTGATTTTAAATTTTCAGAATATGATGAAAAAACAAGTGAGAGATTTATCATAGTTTTAGAAAGAAAGTAGTAAATTATTTTAATTGATTTTAGATAGCAATAAAACTATTGTAATAAAAATATAAAAAATTAATTTTAGGGAGGAATAAAAAGTGATTTTAAAAAAAGGTGATGAAATTAGAGTTTTGGCTTTATCCAAAAGCATGAGTGTGCTTACTAACGAACAAATAGATCTTGCTAAGAAAAAAATAGAAAGCTTGGGTTTTAAAGTAACATTTGGTAAACATGTGTTTGAATGTGATGATTTGTATGGCTGCGCCTCTATAGAATCTAGATTAGAGGATTTTCATGAAGCAATTAAAGATAAAAATGTAAAGTGCATTTTAGCTGCTCGAGGTGGATATAATGTTAATCAAATATTAGATAGAATTAATTATGATTTAGTAAAAAATAATCCCAAGGTTATATGTGGTTTTTCAGATATAACGGCTTTATTAAATGCTGTTTATGCAAAAACTGGTATTATTACATTCTCTGGGCCAATTTATTCGAATTTTGGAATGAAAAAAGGATTTGATTACACTGAGACAGCATTTCAAAAAATAATGTTAGATAATAATCCGATTGAAATAGAATCATCTGATTATTATAGTGATGATAAGTGGTATAAAGATCAGGAAAATAGAGTATTTATAAAAAATAGTGGAATGAAGGTAATAAATGAAGGGGAATGTAAAGGGATAATTATTGGTGGAAACTTGTGTACTTTAAATTTATTACAAGGAACACAATATATGCCTAAACTAAAAGATTCAATATTATTTATAGAGGATGATGATGCATCTGGAAAAAACTTTTTACTTGAATTTGATAGGAACATTGAATCAATAATACAGATGGATGATTTTAAATATGTGAAGGGTATTGTTATAGGAAGAGCACAGACTAAATCTGAAATGAATGATGAAAAATGGAAGGTTTTGGTAAAATCAAAAGAAAAGTTAAGAAACATTCCTATTATTATAAATGCTGATTTTGGACATACTACTCCTATTTTTACTTTTCCAATAGGTGGCAAATGTACAATTGATGCATTAAATGGGAATTTAAAAATTATAATTGAAAAATAAAACACCACCAATTAAGGTAGTGTTTTTACTTAGTTATTAAAGTTATTTCCGCCCCAAGCATGAGAGAGTAACAATTACTAAAAGTATAAATAATACTAGTATTATAGCTGCTCCATAACCTGTACCATAACCATAACTGATTTGGTTACAACATCCACCTGGAGCTCCACCATAACCCTAGTTCCCCATACGCGTAGAATTTTAATTAATAAAAAAAACGTTATAAAGCCTTATAATACAAATAAAAATATTATGTAATATTCATTCTTAGTGTTAGGGTAATGTGAGAAATAAATATTCCGATTATCAAATTTTTGAAAAAAAGAAAGTAAGAGTGTTTACTTTTGTTCCACAAAATGATACAATGTAGGTACGAAAGTAAATAGGTGATAGATATGATGAACGAGCAAAAAATAAAAATTTTTTTAAACAATAATAATGGATATATTACTACATCAGATTTTTTAAAACTTGGTATAAGTAAACCATTAATTCAAAAATTTATTGATGAAGGAATAATAGAACGAGTTAGTCATGGATTGTATATGGATGCTAAAATTTTTAAAGATGAATACTATATAACACAAAAAAAATATCCGCTTGCAATATTTTCTTATAATACTGCATTACATATTTTGAATTTAACTAATAGAACTCCTATGGAAATAGATATTACTGTTCCAAGAGATAAAAAAGTAAGAGGTAATTATAAAGTACATAGAGTATCTGAAAACTATTATAATATTGGTATCATTGATGCATTAAGTCCACTTGGAAATCCTGTTAAAGTTTATAATGCAGAAAGATGTATATGCGATATGTTAAGAAGTGAAGATGAATTTGATTTAGAACTTCAAAATAGAGTATTAGATTATTATTGGCATAGTAAAAATAAGAATATTGATTTACTACTTGAATATGCTAAAATATTTAGTATTTATGATAAAGTTAATACAATAGTGGAGGTTATGATGAAATGGTAAGCAGTATAGATATAAAAGAAAAATCAAAGACTATTGAAAAAAGTCATAATCTAAATCATTATGAAATATTGCAAAGGTATATGTTTGAACGAATACTTGAAAGAATATCAGTTTCAAAATATCAAGATAACTTTATATTAAAAGGTGGTTTATTATTATCAGCAATGTTTGGAATTGATAATAGAACTACAAAAGATATGGATACAACAATAACAGGCATTGATGTATCAAAAGAGAAAATGGTAAAAGTATTAAATGAAATATTAAGTATTAAACTAGGAGATGGAGTTAAATTTGATTTAGTAGATATAACAAACATAAGAGATGAAGACGAATATGGTGGTAATAAATATCATATAGTTGGTAGAAAAGATAATTTAAAAATCAATTTGGAAATAGATATATCAACAGGTGATAGAGTCACTCCAAGAGAATTAAAATTTAATTATCCATTGCTATTTGAAGATAAAACGATTTTAATAAACGCATACAATATTGAAACAATCATATCAGAGAAGGTAGAAACAATATTAAGACGTGGCAAATTTAATAGTAGAATGAAAGATTTTTATGATGTATATTATGAATTTAGGAAATATATTCCTAAAAAAAATATAAATAAGTTATATGTTTATGTTTCTTCTCCGGATTGTTGTTTAAAATATATTCTATATATTGATAAAATTATTAAATATCCAAATAAAATAAAAGAATCTGGTTACGGAAATTATGAATTTAATGCAGGATTAAAAAAATCTAAATATGCTTATCATATCATTGGTGTCGAAAAATTCGATGATTCTTTATCGTTAGATAATTTAAAGAAAAATTTTAATTTTTTTGCTCCACAAAGTTATGCATATGATACAAAATATCCAGAATTGGTAAAATATGTTAATACTATACCTTCAAAAAAAATAATATAAAAGATTGTGAAAATATATAACTAATAAAAAACACCACCAATTAAGGTAGTGTTTTTACTTAGTTATTAAAGTTTCCGCCCCAAGTGCGAGCGCCAATAACAATTACTAGTAATATAAATAATACTAAGATTATAGCTGCACCATAGCCAGTTCCATAACCA
>CADCIZ010000046.1 GCA_902801685.1 uncultured Erysipelotrichaceae bacterium
AGCCATTAAACATACCTTCTTTCAGTTTATTTCATGATACTAAAAAAAGGATAATATAACAATATCCTCATTTTCCCTAGTCGGATGATTTTATCCTGTTTAAAAACAACCACCTATCTATTTACAAATGGTTGTTTTTTATGTTTAGTTTTCTTCCTCACTCAGGTATAATTTTTTATATATTTTATTGCTATTTAATAGTTCACTATGAGTTCCACTTCCAACTAATTTTCCTTTGTCTATAACATGAATTATATCTGCATCCATAATTGTTGATAGTCTATGCGCAACGATAATAATTGTATGATTTTTAACAAGATTATCAATTGTTTTTTTGATATATTCTTGTGATTCATTATCAAGCGCACTCGTTGCCTCATCAAATAATATAATTTTAGTATTACGCATAAGTGTTCTTGCAATAGCGAGTCGTTGCTTTTGTCCTCCTGATAAATTAATCCCACCTTCACCTATAACAGTATCATACTTCTTTGGCAGGCTCATAATATAATCATCGATATAAGCTTCTTTACAACATTTTCTAATCTCATCAAGAGTAATATCATCTTGTACAATTTTAAAGTTATCAACAATAGATAAATTAAATAGAAATGGACTTTGTCTTATTATTGATATATTATCTCTTAATGATTCTTCACTTAAATCCTTAATATTAATACCATCTATAGTAATTGAGCCACTACATACATCAAAATATCTAAGTAAAAGGTTAAATATTGTTGATTTCCCATTACCACTTCTACCTACTATTGCAATCTTTTTATTAGTATCAAGATTTAAGTTTAAGTTTTTTAAAGCATAATCTTCATCAGGACGATATTTAAATGACACATTATTAAATCTAATTACACCTTCGTTATTCTTTAAATCTATATTGCCATATGCTTCATCTTCGTATAGTCTATTATTAATAATTTCATCTAATCTATTTAAAGATACTTTAACTTTGTTATAATTAACGCCAAAGTCAGATAAATTTTCAACAACTTGATCAACACGCCATATATACATATCAAGCATGATAAATACACTATATTCAACTTTTCCTTCTACAACAAAATATGCACATGTTATAAGTATTCCAAATTGTAATATAAAATATATTAAGTTATTTAAACTATAATATGTAATTTCATAATTCTTCATCTTCTTATTATGATTAAATATTACATCAAGTCGATTAAAAATACTCTTCTCAACATTCTTTTTTATACCTAGTGCTTTTATTTCACGAATGCCTGTAATATTTTCTGTTGCAACTTTCACATATTCATCAGTTTCTTTTTTTATACTTTTTTGGGTTTCTTTAATCTTAGGAAAGAAATTATATGAAATAAGTCCCATGATAATAGCAAACACAACTATTTCTAATCCTAAATAAATTGAGATTGAAAAAGCTAGGATAAACACAAACACTACAACTATTGATTGACATACTAACTTTACAAGTTGAGCTAGCAAATTCATGATTCTTTCCGTATCATCATAAAGTCTATTAATAAACTCTCCAACACCTATATCTTCAAAAGCTATAGCTGGTAAATTATCTATTTTTCTATATAAATCTTTACTTACACTTTTCATAAATTTGATTGATAAATAATTATATATCTTCTGTGTTGGTACTTGCAAAAAGGTATAAAAGATAATATATATAGATGACCATATAACTAAATAAATACTAAAATTCATCATATCTTTTATAATTAAGCGTTCTAATGCTTTACCCCAAAAATAAGCTGATATTAATGAAGGTAAGTAATTTAATAAGATTAAAAATATATATAGTGCAATTTTAAATTTATCATATTTTAAATAATGAAATAAAAGTTTAAAACTATTCTTCTTCATATTCCTCCTTCTTAACACAAAAGACTACATAAGTAGTCTAGAATTCTTTTGTATTACCAGTCTTAGTATAACCACTCTTTAATAAGTTCTCATCATTATCACTTATACTATACTTAATATAATTAATTCCTTTTTTATAAGTAAACTTGCGAGATCTATAGTATTTAACACTACCTGTACAATTATCAACAGTAACCTCTCTAGTAGAATAAATAGGAGTTTGTTTAGTCTTATAAACTGGTTCTTCTTTTGTTTGATAAATAGGTTGATTAGTATAAATTTCTTGATTTACTACCTTTCCATTAATAGTAACTTGTCTAGTTCCAGTTTGTACCCTCTTAGTACCTACTTGATACTTTTTAGTAACATATCCTGCAATATAAGTTTCAGTATTATATCCAGAAATATATGTTTCTTCCTTTGTTTCTGTACAATTACCAGTCTTAGTTTCTGTTTCTTCCTTAGTTTCAACTTCTACTAATAAACTAGACTCTATCGCTTCTTTACTCCAGCTAGACCAACTAGAATATGTTCCAACAGAATTAGATGGAGTTAAAGCATATTCATAGAAAGTATATCTACCATCACTTGGTTCTGGTGTTGGCTCTGGAGTTGGTGTTGGTTCTGGCTCTGGAGTTGGAATTGGTGTTGGAGTTGGATTATTATTTTCTTTCTTCTCAACCTTTTTCTCACATATTTCGCCATTCTTACAATAACTATACTTACTTAAATACGTATCCATTACAGCTTTATTCTCACCACATACTAAAGTAAAATCTAACTTATACTCACTACTTTTTTTCGTAACTTCTACCTTACTATTCTCGCTATCACATTTAGTATCTCCAACTTTTAACTCTTCAATAAAATGTTTATCATAAAAATCTTGTAAAGTAAGTACCATATCAACTTTTTCATTACCTAGTTTATCTTTATAATAATCTATTGCATTATACTTAAAACTAGCCATATTAGCAGCCATATCTTCACTATAATCAGTTTCTATTTTTTCTAACTGTTCTTCACTATATAGTACCATTTCTTTTGGCTTTTCAACAGTCTTTTTACTACTTTTTTTAGCAACTATTACAATAACAATAATAAGTATTAATAAAATAATTAGTATATACGCTAAATAATTTAATATACCAAGTTTTTCTTTTCTTTCATTATACATTTAAACACATCCCTTTAAACACATCTTTTTAAGCACGAATAGAATATCATAATTAGTATTATTTGTCAATTTTAATCTTAACTAATGTCATACCAGTATTATTATAAAATAATCTATGATCTAATACATCTTTATTGCTTCTTAAAGTACTCTCAGTCTCTCTTTTTAATATTCCTAACCCTCTACCATGGATAATTACGACTACACTATTTTTCATCTTTTTATTATCTCTAATAAACTCATTAATCTTAATTCTTGCATAGTCTTTATCAAAACCATGTAAATCAATAGTAGGAAGATTATCAGTAAAAATTATGTCTTCTAAGTTCATTATATAAATCCTCAACCCTATTTAATGGAAATATTGATTTTCTGCCAGTCATTTTAGTTACTGATAAACCTGAAGTAGTACAAGCAAATGTTAATATCTTATACATATCCCAGTTATTAATCAGTCCATATACAAATGCTCCATGAAATATATCACCAGCCCCAGTTGTATCAACCGCAGATAGTGGCACACTCTTAATTAGTTTAATACCATCTGAATAATAAGCGCACCCTTTATCTTCTAAAGTAATTACTACCTCACCTTTAAAATCACTATTTAATTTATTCATCATAATATCGATATCACTACTTTTAGAATAATCTTCAGCAAACTTTCTAGAACACACTATATAATCAGACATATGACATAGTTCAATTACATCATCGGTACATCTTCCTGCATCTATTACAACAGTAGCCTCTTTATTATTACTAATTACTTTTTTTGATAACTCTACCTCATGACCATCAATAAGAATTATATCAGGCTTAATATCAATACTTATATCAGTAATACTTTTCTTATCACTTTGACAAGCAAGAGAAGTACGTGAGGCATTAGAACTATTTACAATTATATATGATTTAGTAGTTTTATAATCTTTATCCTTAACAAAATAATCTATATTAACACCAACACTCTTAAACTCTGCCTCAATATAATTACCAGCATAATCATCACCAACAAGGCCAGAGAAATATGTATCAATCCCCCAATTGCCAAGCAAGTATGCCGCATTAGAAGCAGGACCACCACCGCAATATATAGAATCCATAGTTCTATTCTTCGTATTTTCTAAAGGAAAACTATCAACTGGAATTACTACATCATACGTTGCATGACCTATACATAATACCTTCATAAGCACCTTCATTCTATGATTAATTATATCATTTATATTTATTTTCTACAATAGATAAATTTGTGTTAAATGCATAATATTTATTAGGAAGTGATTTATGTTTAAATTTTTAAAATACTTATTTAAAGATTTCTTTATCTTTTCGGCTGCATATTCTAATGATGTATTTCCAGAACCACTTGATAAAGAAGAAGAAGAAAGATGTATTGAGCTATTAAAAAATGGTGATAAAAGTGCAAGAGCAAAACTTATAGAACATAATCTTAGATTAGTTGCTCACATAGTTAAAAAGTATGAGAATAATAAAGGTGATAACGATGATTTAATATCAATAGGTACAATTGGATTAATAAAAGGTATTGATTCATACTCTAAATCTCATAATACTAGAATTACAACTTATATTGCAAGATGTATTGAAAATGAAATACTAATGTACTTTAGGAATAATAAAAAACATAGTAAAAATGTTAGTATTAATGAATCAATAGGTTTTGATAAAGAAGGTAACGAAATAACAATACTAGATATTCTTAAAACAGATAATCCAGACTTTGTAGGAGATATACATACAAAGAATAATATCAATCTTTTAAAGAAATACTTTAATGTACTTAATGCTCGAGAAAAAGAAATAATTATTAAAAGATATGGATTAAATGATAGTGATGAATTAACACAAAAAGAGATTGCCAAAAGTCTTGGAATATCAAGAAGTTATGTATCAAGGATAGAAAAAAGAGCACTTACTAAAATGTTAAGAGAATTCATAAAAAATCAAAACAAGGCTAAATGACAGTAGCCTTGTTTTAGTTATCTTTTTTTCTTCGAAGTAGTACTTTTTTTATCTACAGATATTATCTTATGTATTTTTTTCATTGTACTTAATTTATATTTTATTACTGATGATAAATTAAAATAACTATGTGTATGTTTTTTTGATTCTTTCATTAAACTTATTTCTTTATTTGATAAGTTATCACTTAAAAATATCTTTTTAATACTACAATTATTAAATTCATTTTCATGTTCTAAGTAGTATTTTTGTTTCTTTAGTTTTATATTAAGATATAAAAACTTTATAGGATTAAACATATATATTCTTCTTACTAAATCTCTCCACTCATTATATTGAGAATGCATCATTCTTTTTATATTTCCTAATAATTGAGAGGTTAGTGGATAATCATATTTTGTACCATCTATATAATATACATATATTTTCTTATTTTTATCATCTATTTTAAACTCTTTAATATAATGATTTACTATATACTTTTCATCAAATTTACTTATCTTACTCCTATTCATATTATTACTTCTTCACTACCTCAACATCTATACTTGCTTTATGTCCATTTAAATCAACTGAATTACTAGATTCTCTTTTAATTATTTCTAAAGCAAGGGTTTCATTTTTGATAAACTCTTTAAATTCATCTACACTATTATCAATTTCTTTATCACCACTATAGTAAATATTAATTCTATCAACTATATCAAAGTCTTTTTGTTTACGTAAATTTTGAATCTTAGATACAAATTCACGCGCAATACCCTCGTTAATTAAATCACTAGTTAATTCAGTATTTAAGATAATAAAGTCATTATCTTCTAAAGCAACATCAAATCCTTCTTTTGAAACAGAATTAATTAGTACCATATTAGAATTAACTGTGAAATCTTCATTATCTAACTTAATAGTTATTTCTTTATTATCTCTTAGTAGATTAATATCATCGCTAGTTAACTCTTGTAACTCAGATTGAAACTCTTTAATCTTATGTCCTAATACTTTACCTACTTCTTTAAAGTTTGGTTTAACACTAAAGTTCATAAACTTAGAAATATCTTCTGTAAATACAACTTCTTTTACATTTAATTCTTCCATAATTAATGGAGTTAAATCCGAAATTAAGTCTTTATTTTTGGCATCTATTAATGCTTCACTAATAGGTTGTCTTACTTTAATCTTAACTTCTTCTCTTATATTTCTACCAAGTGAGATTAAGTGTCTTACCAAATCCATTCTAGCTTCAATCTTTTCATCAACTAAATCTAAATTAGATACTGGATATTCTTCTAAATGAACTGATTCTTTATTTGTTAAATGTTTATAGATATCTTCTGCAACAAATGGAGCAATAGGTGCGATTAATTTAGTAAGTCCTACTAATACTTCATAAGTAGTATTATATACTGCCTTTTTATCATCATCCATTACACTAGACCAGAATCTTCTTCTATTTCTTCTGATATACCAGTTAGATAAATCTTCATTAACAAAGTTTTGTATACTTCTAACTGTACTAGTTAAATCATATTCTTCCATATATTTAGTAACTTTACTTACTAATTTATTATATTTAGATAGTAACCATTTATCAATTTCTGTTCTTAACTCATAAGGTATATTGAAATCTTTTGGATCTATATTATCAGCATTTGCATATATTGCGAAGAAATTATAAGTATTTTTAAGAGTACTAAAGAATTTAGATATAACTTCTTTAACTCCTTCTTCATCAAATTTTAAAGGAGTATATACAGGAGATGCTGATAGCATATACCATCTAACAGGATCTGCTCCATATTTAGTCATGATATCAACTGGGTCTATGATATTACCAGTTGATTTACTCATTTTTTTACCTTTAGCATCAAGCATCATATCGTTAACGACAACATTTTTAAAACTACTCTTGCCAGAGATAATTGTTGATATTACAAGTAAAACATAAAACCAACCTCTAGTTTGATCAACTCCTTCTGCTATGAAATCAGCAGGAAATTGTGATTCAAATAATTCCTTGTTTTCAAATGGATAATGGAACTGAGCATATGGCATAACACCTGAGTCAAACCATACATCCATAACATCTGTTACTCTATTCATTGTCTTACCACATGAACACTTAATATGTAAATCATCTACATAAGGTCTGTGTAATTCAATATCTCTTACATTAACATCTTCTATAACTTTTTCTTGAAGTTCATCTAGTGAGCCAATTACTTCTTTATTACCGCACTCACAAGTCCAGATTGGCATAGGGCATCCCCAATATCTATTACGTGAAATACCCCAGTCAACCATGTTCTCAAGCCAGTTTGAAAATCTCTTAGTTCCGATATATTCTGGATACCAATTTATCTTTTCATTCTCTTTAATAATCTTATCTTTATAAGCAGTAGTTTTTACATACCATGCTGGTTTTGGATAAGAAATAAGTGCTTGATGGCATCTCCAACAATGTGGATAATCATGGTTAATCTTTATTTTCTTAAATAGTTTATCATTCTCTTTTAAATATTTAATTATATCTAGCTCTAATTCTTTATCAGTAACGAGTCTACCTTTCCAAGGACCTTCTGTATAACATCCATCAGGACCTACTGGATTTACAAAACCGAAATTATTTTCTCTACATACTCTATTATCATCTTCACCATAAGCTGGCGCAATATGAACAATACCTGTACCATCAGAATCTGTTACATAACTATCGGCAATTACTTCAAAACACTTGCCTTCTACTTTAACAAAAGGTAGTAATTGTTCATATTTAATACCTATTAAATCAGTGCCTTTATATGTTTCAAGTACTTTATATTCATCACCTAGTACTTTATTTGCAAGGGACTCACATATAATAAACTTATATCCTTGTGATTCTACTTTTAAATAAGTTAAATCTGGATTAACACATAATCCAACATTGGCTAGTATTGTCCATGGAGTTGTTGTCCAAACTAAGAAGTAAGTCTCTTCATCTTTAATTTTAAATGGTAAAATCAAAGAGTTTACTGATACATTTTCATATCCTTGTGATACTTCGTTACTAGATAGTTCTGTACCACATCTTGGACAATACCATAATACTTTATTACCATGATAAATTAATCCTTTCTTATCCATTTCTTTGATTATCCACCATTCTGATTCTATATAATCATTAGTACATGTAATATATGGATTATCACAATCGATAAATTGTCCCATCATATCTGTTACGTGATTAACCTCATCTATATTAGTAGCAGTTGCTTTATTACACTCTTTACAAAAATTCTCAATACCAAATGATTCTATATCTGCTTTAGATTTAAATCCAAGTTTCTTTTCGACATTTACCTCTATTGGTAATCCATGGGTATCAAGCCCTATTTTTCTTAAAACTCTATACCCTTTCATTGTTTTATATTTGCAAAATGAATCTTTAATAGTTTTGGCAAATACATGATGAATTCCAGGTTTTGCATTGGCATAGATTGGTCCATCATAAAAGACAAAGTCCTTGCTACCTTCTCTATTTTCTATAGTCCTATTTAAAATATCTACCTTTTTCCAATTTTCTAATATTTTTTTTTCTACTTCATTTGTATTTAATTTATCTAATTCTTTAAATTTCATAATCCTAATCCCTCCCAAAGTATAAATCCATAATAGATTAATAATAATACAATCATAATTGTACTTTCAAATTTACCAACTTTATTTCTAAGTGGTGCGAATATTATAAGTATTAAAGCAGCTATTGTAAAGTTTACTGCATCGATTACTGATAATGAATTCATATTCAAATTGCCTACTATTATAACAGGAAGTGCTAAGGTAATGCAAATATTAAATATATTACTTCCTAAAATATTTCCTATTATTGCATCTTCATCATTATTTTTCATAAAATGATAACACGTTATTAATTCTGGTATAGAAGTTGCAAAAGCAATAATAGATGCACTAATTAGTTTTAAACTTATTCCGTATGTCGATATTTTATAAGCCATATCTACTGTAAAAATACTACCTACAAATATCATAGAAAATCCCAGTATAGTAAGCATTATTGCATACCCTAAACTAAATCTACTACTTTCATACTTTTTAAATTCTTTTCTATTTCTAATTACTGTATACATGTAATACAGATATACTATAAAGAATAATACCAATATCAATGCATCTGCGCGTGTAATAATATTATTCTTTGCTGGCGCAAGTAAATCATCTAATGATAGTATTAAAAATAAAGCAGTAGTTATTATTGATAAAGGTAATTCCTTTTTTATAACTGATGTAGTAATTTTAAGTGGTTTTATAAAACTTACTACACTAAGTATTAGTAGTATATTAATAATATTACTACCTATAACATTAAATATTACAATCTCACTATAGCCTTTAAACATCGCTCGCATACTTACAAGCAATTCTGGTATACTGGTTGCGAATGCAACTATAGTAAGTCCTATTGCAAGTGCGGATATATGAAATCTAGCTGCAATATCTCTTGCACCTAATATCATAATAAATGTACCAGCTATTAAAAACATAATACCAACAAATAAACATATTGCAATTAACATAACTCCTCCGAAAGAACAAAAAGTCAAAATAAATTTTGACTACTGCCTACCTCACGGTAGGCTTTTTCTACTTCACCGAAACTTATGCTTCTCCATAGACCAATATTGGA
>CADCIZ010000047.1 GCA_902801685.1 uncultured Erysipelotrichaceae bacterium
AAAACTTTTTTCTATTAGGTTAATTTGTTTTTCATTTGGATACATTCTAAATACATATCCCTTTGTAATCTTCTGCATATAACCATCTCCAGTTGCATATACAGTGTATCATACATACATTCGTAATGTCAATAATTTTTGAATAGAAAGTACCAATTTCCTATTATACAAGAAAAAAATATGGTTATTTATTAATATTATTTTCCCATATTTTTCTTAAACATTTTAATGATAATGTTGATAACGAAAAACCTATTACCGGTACCAATGACGATAAAAATACATTAGATACCTTACTTATAACATAAGTATATATAACTACCACAATATAAGTTAAAATACATATACATATTCTTCTCGTGATACTAGTTTCCCATTTTTTATCTAATTCAACTCTTTTATTTCTTTTTCAATATTAATTTTTTTTACTCCTTAATCTTTTTATCTACATATTTATTATATATCTTTTTCAAAGTCTTAGGATCAATAGTTTCATCAATTCCATTTTTTTCAACACTAGCATATACTTCTACTAATACCCTGTCAATTGCAGGATTAATATATTTGCTTTTATTACTTGTTAAATAGTAATTAAGCGGTTCAGACTCATCCCAAGCATCCTTTTTATAAGTCATACCTGCTGCAATATTATCACAAATCATTTCGACTGTATATTTGTAAGGAATCACAGCTGCTTTTCCATCAAGAAGATTATACCAATAATCAAAATGATGTTTATTTCTACCTTTATGATGCAGCCAAGCTAACGAATACCCTAATTCTTTTCTACAATTTGTAATTGGGCTCTTATCTCCACTATAATATTTCGCACTCTCAAAAAACTCACTTGGTGAATATTTTGATAAATCATGCACTAATCCTCGAAATGGAATTCCTGCTTTTAAACACAATTTAAATACTTTAAACCTATGCTTATTTACTAAATGAAAATGCATAACTAAATTCTTAACCTTCATAAATCCCCCTACTACTTGTTTATTTGTTTTAATAATCTCTTTTTATATCTAATTGGCAATTCTTTTATTATATTACCATTATCATCTACACTAACTTCTGGAATATATATACCAGTTTTTATTTCTATATAATCAGCAATAAGTCTTCTATGACAAAATTCTTTAATATTCTCATGACATAAAAGAATTATATTACTGCCAAACTTACTATATAAAGTATTTAGCAACTCTTTTACATCTAAATTTTTAAGTCTAGTTTCATAATAACTTTTAATAGACTCTTCTTCAATCATATATCTATATTCTAAATACTCTTTTATTTTTGAAGTATCTTGCTTTAATTTTAATAATTCTTGATACTTTTCTGCATATGGAGTATATGTTACAAGTAATGGAGCAAGTTTTTTATAAGACGCACCATAGTATTCCCAAGCATTACCTCCATCTCCTGTAACAGATACTGTATTTCCACTTTTAACAGTATCATAACTTCCAGTTCCAATTATTATATTTGTTACATCCATAATTACCTACTTATTACTTCTAATAATTTATCTACTATTTTATTAATAATTAAATCTTTATTAAGTGCTCTAGTTGACTCAGTCGATTTTATAGTTAATGTATAATACTTATCATAATCTTTATCATAGATTGCAACATAAGTAATATTATCATCCCCATAAGGATTACGAATATCTACTCTATTTAATTTACCGGTAATACCTACTCCATAATTAGAATTAGAAAATTTACTAATATTAAAAGCCATTTCTTTTGCAACATCAATACTATAAACACTATATTTATCAATAGTATTACTATTAACTCCCATCTTTATTTTATATTCATTAGAATATGTAACAGCTGAGAATTTAAGTATCTCACTAGCTCCTTCTATATTAGTAATTGCATTAGCTAATCCACCACCTGTACATGATTCCATAGTAGCTATTGTTTTATTCTTCTCAGTTAATATTTTAATTACTTCTTGCATATTATCACTCCACCTAAATTATAACACAGTCCCAATGTTATTTAATACTTTTACTTTCAATATCAGCATCAAACTTATTTTCTAAGTAACTATACACTTCTTTTGTACCATCCTGATTAATTTTATATGTTGTTGGAAATTTTTCATTCATTCTCTTTTTATTAAATTCAATTGTTCTATTAACTTCTTTTTTTACATCCTC
Organism: uncultured Erysipelotrichaceae bacterium; assembly: GCA_902801685.1. Lineage (GTDB taxonomy): Bacteria > Bacillota_I > Bacilli_A > RF39 > UBA660 > RUG12438. Next base: position 2,177 of record CADCIZ010000047.1, read on the forward strand.
TTCACTTAATCCATAAAATTTAGTATATAAAAATTCAATGCATGGTTTAATCTGTTCTAATTTAATTGGATTATTAGATTTGGATACTATATAACAACCTACGTCATAAAGAAAATCTTTAAAAAATTTATTAATAACAGAAATATCATATTTATCAATATCATTATACTTCATTACTAATACCTTATAATATTTACTATCTAATTTCTTTATAACACCTAATAAATCATTAACTACCCTAAGTCTTGCTTTTTCTTCAGTAAATTTAATTGCAAGTGTATCATTATTTATAAATTCATCCATATACTTATTAACATTCTGGTAAAACTCTTCTAATGTTTTAGAAGATAACAAATGATATTCTGTTTTATCTTGATATAGATACCTTTTAGTCTTAGATGCTTCATCAAATGTCATTAAAGAGTATATATAAGAATCTTCATCAAGTATATTATCCCATGTTGGATCAGATTGATAAATTCCATTAATGCCATACTTTGAATCAACTAAATTTATAATTATTCTAGCATGCCCTGCTTTACTAGATTTTGCTTCATCAACATTTTCTTGTAATACATTTACTTTATCAAAACCCACATCCACTATTACACCATAATCAATAGTTTTTATTCCTAGTTTATTTAGTAAATGTTGCAATAAGGTTGCATATCCAGCGCATACAATATATTCGTTATCAAGAATTTTATATAAATTTCTTGAATTAATCTTATCATCATTTTCATCAACTTCTTTATATTTTTTAAAATGTTTAGTAATACTATATGCATATAAAAATTTCTCGTATGGTGATAGTAAAATAGCAGGTTCAATCATTTCATAAAGCATTTTTTCATATTTCAAATAATCAGCTATATTCAAAGTTGTAGTAGCAACTTTTACATCTATTCTACCAAATATAATTTCATGATTTAATATGTATTCGTTAAACTTATCTTTATCACTAACATTTATCTGATAACTAAAATCACTTCCCATCATTTCTAATTTTTCTATATTTTTAAATATACTATTATAATCATCATAATCAAATACAATCTTTAAATCTTTTGAAATTGAAAAATATGATATTTCATTTTCATTTAAAGGACTATCTAAAATAATAGTACTACAATACATTAAATCATTATAACTATAACCTTTAACAATTTTTTTAGTTTTAATATCATTTTTATTATCAATAATTTTATCATCATTATTATCTAATTCTTTTTCTACTCCATAAGTAATAATACTTTTAATAGAGCCATTTTTTAGTTTCTTATAATCAGATTCTTTCAATTTATAAATATCACTTTCACTACCTAAATAAATCTCTGTAATATTATGATTATGCGCAATAGCATTAATTACTTCATCAGTGATTAATGCCGATGATTTAATAACGAGTTTATCTTTATAATTGATTATAATATCTACCAACAGTTTATTAACTTCTTCTTTGTTTTGTTTAAAGTATTCTGGATTAATACATATTGTTTTAAACAACCCCCATGTATCAGTATAACTTATTGGCTTTTCAAAATTATTTAATATATATTTTTTATCATCTATATATAATGAATCTTGTAATGAAATATTTGAAAAATCATATTTTCCAGAAAGTATTTCACTTTTTGTCAAATATTTTGTATTCATAAAAGATAGTTTTTCAGCATAAACTTCTTTCATATCATCACTCCTAATATAAGATAATTATACTAAAAAAGCTATATTTAATTCAATATAACTAAACTATTTTTTACTGATGTTTACAGTATATTTACTATTGCCTCTATAATTCCCAAATTCATCAAAATCATCTTCAGTATCATAAGTAAATACAGTAAGTTCTATATTAGATATAAGCATATCTACGCTATTAGCATATAACTTAATTGAGGTAAATAAAGTATCATCATTGTATTCACTCTCTTCAATATGTGAATAAAAGTTAGAATTTCTATTTTTATAATCATCATATAAATAATTAAGAATATATCCGTTTGTTATTGTATTACTAGGATTAGTTATAGTCTGATTAATACTCTCACCATTACTTAAACTATATTTAATATTAAATCCCACTTTGATATTCTCAAGATTATCTAAACTTATAAACTTATTATAATACTCTTCTCCAAATTTATTATTTAAGTTAACAATATTATCATTAGAAAAATATATTTGATATACACCAATATCTTTTCCAGATACTATATCAGTACTATAGTCAGTTACTAATTCTAAAGTTCTTCCTTTTTCTAAATATAATCCCACTATAGTATTATTATCATCTTTATAAGTATCCTTAACCTCTTCAACCTTTTTAATATTATTAGTCTTTTTAACTACATTATTCTTTTTACTACCACATGCACATAGAATAAAACACATGCATATTATTATTGCTTTCTTCATATCTAATCCAATCTAGGCGTTAATATTTCATAGCCATCTTTCGTTACTAAAACTGTATGTTCATAGTGCGCTGCTGGAGATTTATCGAGTGTTTTTACAGTCCACTCATCATCAAGAATATATATATCTTCACTACCATATGTAAGCATAGGTTCAATACATATAATCATGCCCTCTTTAAGTCTTGGTCCAGTACCTTTTTTACCAAAATTAGGTACATCAGGTGCTTCATGCATATTGGCGCCAATTCCATGTCCACATAATTCTCTAACTATACCTAAATTATGTTCTTTTGCATATTTCTCAACAGCATAGGATATATCTCCAATTCTATTTCCTGGTTTTACCATTTTTATTCCTTCATATAAAGCAAGTTCAGTATGCTTCATTAAGTATTCTTTTTCACTATCAATACTACCTACTTTGTAAGTCCAAGCAGCATCTCCTTGATATCCTTTATAACCTATAACCATATCAATAGTTATAATATCACCATTTTTTAATTTATAATCATCAGGTATTCCATGAACTACTGTATCATTCACACTAGTACAAAGCGCACAAGGATATCCTTCGTAACCTTTACACGTTGGAAATCCACCATTTTCAACAATATAATCTTCTGCAAGTCTATCTAATTCCTTAGTAGTAATTCCTTCTTTAATATATGGTTTTAAATATTTATGAGTAAGTGATACAAGCATTCCTGCTTTTCTCATCAATTCTATTTCTCTTTCACTTTTTATCGTAATCATAACTCCTCCAGTTCTAACTAATTATATCACAAGTAGTAAAAGAAAAATAGAGATTTCTCTCTATCATTTAGAATTAATATTATTAAGAGTTTCTTTAATAGTAGTAACTTCTACATTGTTAACTTGATACCAACCATACTTAGTCATCAAGTCATAAGTATTTGCTTGTGAAGTTAATGTGTCTTGTAAGCATTCTTTAAGAATACTTCTTGATTGTTCATTAGAACTTTCTAAAGTTCCATGTACAAACACCTCAATTGTACTTTTTAACACAAGTAAATAATTATTCATTATTAATTGATCAGTCATTTGCCATCTCCTTTAAATAATTCATAAGTCTTTCTTTTCTAGATTTATGATTACATACCTCTTCATTCATAAAACTTATTAATGATTCATCTTGCATAAAACCTATAGATTGTTCTAAAATCTTAATAATATTTTCTTCGTGTCCTACTGCATCTTCAAAATAAGAAAGTTCTTTCTGTGTCATATCAATCACCCAATACTATTATGTACTAAAAATAATTTTTTAAACAAATTTTTAAATTTCTCATTTTTATAGATTGACATATACTAGAAAATTTTATACAATAATATTGGCATGATACTCCATGCCGGTACTCTTACTTTCTAAGTGTAAGAGTACAAACCAAAACCCCCTGAAGGAGCCTTATGGCTCCATTTTTTTTTATTATTAATTAATAATATTTACTATGGTTTAAAATAGTTTAAAAAGATTTAATAAAATTTAGATATTATATTGTTTTATGGATGGTTGAATTTATTGATGTATATTTATAAAAACACCTAAAACATGTATATTAATTTTTTAAAACATGATATAATTATTTTGGAAAACGTTGGAAAAATTTTAAAAAGAGCCGACACTTTCCAAAAAGAAAGAAGGTTTGGTTATGATTTTAACATATAATGAAGCATACAAAAAATATAAAAATGATTATGGAATTAGTAAAGCAATTTCTAATAAAGAATTATATAAAATTGCTAGAGGAATATATTCTGATAAATTAAATATTGATCCAATTATTATATATTCAAAAAAATATCCAAGTGCAATTGTTACTATGGATTCTGCATTTTATTATTATAAACTTACAGATTATATACCAGATAAAGTATATTTATCTATCGCACGTCATGCAAGACCAATAAAAGATGAAAATGTGGTAATATCATATATAGATGACGAAGTTATTGATTATGGAAAAATCGCTGTTCAAGTAGAAGGCGAAGAAGTTCAGATATACAATAAAGAAAGACTTTTAGTAGAACTTATTAGAAAAAAAAATCAAGTGCCTTTCGATTATTATAAAGAAATAATAAACAATTATAGAAAAATATCTGATGAATTAGATATGGCTAAAATTGAAAAATACATGGCTTTATTTAAAAATGAAGTAAATATTGGAAATACATTATTAAGAGAGGTTTTTTAATGAATATAGATGAATTAATTACCAAATATCGAGAGAAAGGTTATTCATTAGTAGATGCAAGGTCTACAGTATGTCATGATATTATTTTATCTAAAATATTTAAAAGTAAGTTTAAAGAGCATATAACTATTAAAGGTGGTGTTGTTATGCATAACATATCTAAATCCATGCGTAGGGCTACACAAGATTTAGATATGGATTTTATTAAATATTCATTATCGGATAAAGCGATAAGAGATTTTATTAATACGCTAGATAAAGTTGATGATGGTATAAATATTGAAATAGATGGACAAATTGAAGAACTTAAACATCAAGATTATTCAGGTAAAAGAGTTTTTATAAGAATATGTGATACCTTTGGTAATACTCTAGAAAATAAATTGGATTTAGGTGTACATAAACAATTTGATATAGAGCAAGATGAATACTGTTTTAACTTAGATTATATAGAAGATAGTATAAGTTTGCTAATAAACTCAAAAGAACAGATATTTACTGAAAAAATAAAGTCTTTATTAAAATTAGGATTTAGATCAGGAAGATATAAGGATTTATTTGATTTTTATTATCTAATCACTAATACCAATTTAGATAAAAAGAAACTATTAGATTGCTTTCATATTTTAATTTATCAAGATGATACAATGAAAGAAAACAATATTAATGATATTTATTCTAGATTACAATCTATTTTTTCATCACGAGTATATAGAAGTAATTTAAACAACCCAAAAAGTAATTGGTTAGACATTGAAGTTGATGAGGCTATTAATTCTGTATTAAAATACATTGATGAATTATCTAGCGAAATAATAACAGTATTGTAAAATCACTCTAGTTGCATATATTCCCTATTTGGTGTAAATAGAAATACATATAAACTTGGGAAAAGAATTGTTCCCCTACAGATACTACAAGATTTAGCTAAATTCTATAAAGTATCTACTAACTACTTTTTTGAAAACATGCCACAGTTACCACCTGATAAAGAATTAATAATGCATAGATTTGCTGAAAGTGTTGCAAATAACAAAGAAAAATACATCACAATAGATTTATTTGATCCAAATGCGATGAAAAAAATACTTTGATGATAAAAAATTACAGAGCAAAGTAAGACTTAGAGTAAAGAAATTAAAATTAGGTAATAATAAAACACAACAAGAATTAGCAAATAATCTAGGTGTAGATAAATCAACTTATAATAAATATGAAAACGGTAAAAGAAAATTTAATAATGATGTATTGATTTTAAAATAAATATCTGTATAATATTATGTACTTGCAGATGTTTTATACATTACAATATATAATAAAATTGATTAGGAGAGTTTATTTATGAACATGGAGTATTATCACAATTATAAGATAGTCAAAGTTAGAGATGAAAATGGGAATGAAAGAGAGATAGAATATACTGATAACATTAAAGATATATTAACTTGTGAAAATGTTATCGAACAAGCTGGAGTTGAATTATCTAAAATTCAAAAATGGTTAAACAATCATGAACCAGAAATAACAAATAATTTATTTTTTAAGACTATGCCAATATATATGCCAATAGTTGTTGGTGGAATTACTTATGCTGTTTCACCGTTAGTTGTTGGAGATAATAATGATCTAAAATCAATTTTTGTAGTTTCTAGTGTGTTTGGAATGACTGTAATATTGGGAATGTATAGTATTATAAATTCATTTGGAAATAAAGTTGGAAATATAGTAAGCACAAAAGAATATAGTGGGAAAAAAGCAGAGCTATATGCGATGATGGAAATATTTAAAGATTCAATAGAACGATTAGAAAAGTTATGTAATAATAAAAAAACTAGTGTTGGTGATAGTTATAAGTCTAATGACATAGTATTAGAAAAATTAAATCCAGATTTTACTCAAGAATGGTTAGAGTATTATGAATATTTATTTAATTCGATTGGCTATAATGAAAGAAAGTATATAAAATACTATAACAAAGGGATTTTAGACAGTAAATTATCTAAAAAATATGTTGAAGATGATGTAGAGCTTGCAAAAAAATATATCGAAAATAGAGCAAAAGTATTAAAGAAAGAAAAAAAATTTTAAGAGGTAGATTATGAAAAGCAAACAAGAACAAGTTATTCTTTTAATAGTCAGCCTATAGTCGCTAATCCACAAGTCTTAGTACAAAATTATAATTTGCTTAAATATGATTATACCATTGATCACGATCCTGAGGAAATGCCAGAAATTAATAACAATAATTTCAATAAAAATAATAATATGTTTAATAATATGATGAATAATTTTCCTTTCGGTTTCGGGAATAATAATTTTGTTCAAAGCAATGGAAATCAATTCTTTTCTCAGCAAAAAATGCAAACAGGAATAAAGATAAACCAAAAAATAGAGGTAAAATTACCTAAAAATAAACAACGAGGAGGCTATTCAAAAAGAAATAACGATAACGATAGTTATGAAGACAATAATAGTAATCATAGTAATCATAGTAATAATTCAAGAAGATCCGGGAGCTTTAAAAATCGAGATGGTATGAGAGTCGGAGGAGTTGATAAAGATGGTACTATACGTGATAAAGATGGATGTAATGTAGGAAAATTCGAAGATGATGGAACTGTAAGAGATAGAAATAATTATGCAAGAGCTAAGATAGAAGATGGTGTTATTAGAGATAGAAATGGAT
>CADCIZ010000048.1 GCA_902801685.1 uncultured Erysipelotrichaceae bacterium
AAAAAATATTGAAATCTTTATATCAATAAAATTTCAATATTCTTGTCATAAATAATTATATTATGTCGATTTATCCTAGTCGGATGATTTTATCCTGGTATACTAGTATTGACAATCGACATTAAAAACAGTACTATTGTCATATAAGAACTCTGTTCAATCCGAAGCTTCACGTTTAGTACGTGAAAGGTTTATGTAGGAAGAATGGAGTTTTTTATTTTGTTCTTTTAGTTAATGATGAATCGAATATACTATTTTTAGATTTAAAACACCAATGTCTATAAGGATCTTTCCAATTGTTAGTAATATCATTACGATAACTAGTAGAAACACCGATATTAAAATTAGGATAAATAGTTTTGATATTTTTTAAAATATTTTTGTATAACTTTTCTTTTGCTATAGTTCTTTTACCACATCTATTACTATCTGGCATTTTTTCTTTATCCATATTATTCAATTTAAAGTTCATAGCACCTAATATAATATCCATGCATTGTAATATAACGTGATTTTTAGAATCTACTTCTGCTATATCTTCATTATAAATGTGAACATTATTAATACAAAAGATGTCATTAAGTGCATAAATATAACCTTTAAATTCTTTATTTTTTCTTTTTGGTATCAGGTAATTTATCAAAATATAATTTTAATATTACTTGGTCTTTTTCTTTTTAATTACAATAGTCTATACCAAACGCATGCTTAATAAATTGATAATATAAAAGGAAATATTCTTTTTCTTCATGTTCTCTAGTTAAGTTTTGTAAAACTTGTGCATTTTGCCTAAACATTATTCTTATTTTAATTTTATTAGATTTAACAAATTCAAAGAAATAATCAATTAACTCTAAATACTTATCTAAATATTGTTCAGTGAATTTTGTCCATTTAACTTCTTGGAATAAACCTAGTTCTTCCTTTTTAGCAATAAGTTTATTACTTATCTTTTCAAGTTCAGTATAATTAACCAAAGCACCACCATAAAAATTACTAAAGTATTTACCTTTTCTATGTGATTCATCTGCATAAATTAAATATTGTTTCTTCACCACTAAAAGATATTTTATCATGCATTCTTTTTTTCTCCAATAAGTTATACACTATTATTTAAACATTTAACTATAAAATTTATTTTTTCATTATCTTTCTTTTCCTTTTTATTCATTCTATATCCATCTTGAGAAGATTTTTTATACACTTTTAAATATTGTTCTAATGATAATAATAAATAATATATATTATCACTATTATACTTATTAATGTCTGTAATATCTATACCTGCAAATTCTTTTAAGTTTTCAATACTCGCATATGAATAAAATATGCCATCTTTTATAAATGTATGTTCATCTGCATCAATTAAAATATAGCCATTTTCTTCTAAATAATTTTTAAAGTTTTTCCATTCTTTTCCCTCAATATATATTTCTGGTATTAATATATCTATATCATCAGAATTCAAATCAGTATTTGTTAATACTTCTAGACCTAGTGAACCATATAACAAGGGAACAATATTAAATGTTTCATATAACTCTTTAGCATTTTTTAAGAAATAATTAAACTTACTATTCATAATAATCACCTCCGGTTTAACAAATTTATGCAAAAATTACAAATGAATAATATATAGCAAATATACTTAAAAATATTATTCCTTCTATTTTGGATATCTTATTATCTTTATAACTAAAGAGAAATAAAAGTATTGTTGATGCAAGCATTATTACCATATCTGTCATATTAATACTAAAAGATTTTATTCCTCCAAAAAGCGCTACAGGAAGTCCTAAAACTATACCAATATTAAATATATTACTACCAACAACATTACCTATTGCAATATCATATTCTCCTTTTTTAGTAGCCATTACGCTTGTTACTAATTCAGGTAAGCTTGTTCCAAGTGCGATTATAGTTAAGGAAATCATTCTCTCACTAACTCCAAGCATTGATGCAATATGCGAAGCAGAATCTACTACTGCATTACTTCCAAGTATTAAGCATACAATTCCTACTATAGTAAATATAATTGATTTTAGTATATTGTATTTAGGCTTATCATCTGTTTTATCAGTTTTATTTCTCATAGTAGATATCAAATAATAAACAAATACTAAGAAGAATAATAGAATAGTTATTCCATCCGATCTAGTTAAACTATTTACTTTACTCCTTGTTATAAACACATCATTCATAAGTACAAAGAGTAATGATGATAAAAGTATAACAATAGGTAGTTCTTTTCTAACTGTTGCATTTTTTACATTTAGAAAATGAACAAAACCTGATACTCCAAGTATCAATAGTATATTTAATATATTACTACCTATCACATTACCTAGTACTATATCGCCACTACCAGATAGCATTGATTTAATAGATACAGATAATTCTGGGGCACTTGTTCCAAAAGAAACTATAGTTAAAGCTATTAACATTTTTGATACTTTGAAATTAGCTGCAAGGCTTGATGCAGCATCTACAAATAAATCTGCACCTTTAATTAAAACTATAAATCCAATTATTAATATAATTATTTGTAAAAACATAAATCCTCCAATCAAACAAATTAAAAGAACACTAAGTTCTTTTAATTATGGATAACTCCACCCCATTCAACAGCACTAAATCCTTTTCTTTTGAATGTTTCAAGTTTTTCTTCTTTGATATAAGTAAAGCCATCAACCTTTTTAACATGGATTGCAACACGAAGTAATGAATCTGGTTTTGGACTAATATTTAATTTATTATATTTTTCTCTTTCTTTAGTTAATTCAAAATATACTAAATTATGTTCATTCTTTTCAAGTATTGGAAGCCAGTACATAATAAACTCGTTTCTTTCTCTTGCATTTAGTCCAATCGTGGTTAATTTTTCTTCTAAGAAATCAATTGCATTTTCTTTACTAACATAGAATCCTTCTTTAAAATCTACTTCAGTTGAACCTTCTTCTTCCCAATATAATCCATAATAATACTTTCCTTTTACATCATATAAATCACCATTTTTAGAAGCAGTTACAACCCATGATTTATCAAATTTAGGATAAGTAGTTGTAAGTAATTCTGGTTTTTGGAATGATACTTCTACTTTAGTCTTTTTAGTTGGATATAAATACAATACTGGTTTTGCATATCCACCTACACCAGTAGTCTTAATAACTCCAGTCTCACCACTAGATGGAATATAATAATATTCAAGACCACTACCTTCTGTTCCATAAGGAATATCATTATCACCTACAACAAAGTATATACCATTTTTACCTTTAGTTGTATACCATCCTGAAATAAGTGGGTGTAAATAATGTTTATCTGTAACTTTAAGGAATGATGTAAGAACTTCATCACTTCTATTTAATAATACTAAATCATTATCATTTGTAAGTACTACAACATAATCTTTAAGTATTTTTTGTATGCTTTTATACTCTCTACTTGTATAAATTAAATTACCATTTAAATCATAAGTGTAGAAATGAGTATCATTATTTTTACTTACTGTAATTGTAGAATCATTATTAAATACACTAACATAATCATTACCAGGAATAATTCTATCTAAATTACTATTAAGTACAATCCTTGAATAGGTTGGTCCATCAGAATATGGATATGCTTGGTAATAAGTATTACCATTTATATGAACCTCACTTATACTTTGTAATCCACTAATTACTTTCTCAACATTACCACTGTTTGGATTAATAAAAGCTGTATCTTGATTAACATTTGCAAGAACATAATTTAAACTATCAAGTGCATATATATAATCATACTGATACTTAGTTACAACTGTATTAGAATCTAGATTATAAAAAGCATTACCTTGATTATTCTTATAAAGTGATAAACCATATACTTTATTAGAGTTTTCAACAAAATGAATATTATTATAATCATTACCTTCTATATTAAGTTTAGTCTTTTCTTTACTGTTAAAATCATATAAGTAATATTCACCATCATAAATGATTGCTTTATTTATAGTATCGCTATAATCATAACCTTCACATTCCTTGTTGTAGCACTCATAAGAATCCACTAAAGTAATATTATTAGACATGCCATCATAAGATGATACAAAATAAATTTTATTCTTATAAGCTTCTCCAGTCATCGAGTCTTGTCCAGCATAAGTATCATTATACTTATATAAAAATACTTTATCTCCTGATTTTTTGGGTTCTTCCTTTAATTCACCATAGGAATAATCTTTAGATATACTCTTACCATCAACAGTACATTTGTTTAAGTATACACTACCATCAAAATTAATCTTATTTGTCTTACATACTACTTTATGTTTATCAAATATAATACTATCTTTTATATCATTAAAAGTAGGAATTTCTCCATTTTTTAATGCCATATAATTATTAGTTGCAAGAGTAACTGCATCTCCATATGCATCAACTATTGCTTTAAACTCTTTTTCTGACATTTTATTTTCTACAATAACCTTTTTAGTTTTAGTATTTTTATTCTTATCTTTACCACCAAATATTAATACCAAAACTAATCCAATTACAAGAACACATAAAACTATCACACTAACTATAATAATTCTTTTATGTTTCTTACTTATTTTACTTTTATTTTTATTATTATGTTCTAAATTTGTATTATGTAATTCTTCTCTAGTTATCTCACTAGCATTATTTTCATTTACATCCATAACTAACTCCTTTTTACTCTACTTTATCTTTAATAGTTTCTTAACTTTATTATAAGCAACATCAAAATTATCCATAGCTAAGTTTTCGACAATTACTCCTTTTGATTCAAGATTATTTGCAATTTCTCTATAAACATTTTGTTGTTTAACACTACTATCCACACTAAAAAATTGATAATTGTGATGAACTCTATCTAATCTTTCTTCAAATATCTTAGTATTTTCTAAATATAGATTAATAAAATAAATATCATACTTTAGTTTAACAAATTCACCTACTAAATTCTCGTAAACATCTGTAAAATTATAATCTTTATAACCTAATCTTGCATACACTTCTTCTGTGAAAAACGTTCTATCAAACACCAAATCCATAGGAACACTTTCCATCGCTTTTAAATATTCAAGAAGTGCATGATACATTTTAATACTAACATCACGTCCTGTAATTGTTTTATCCTTTTGCCCTGATAAACGATATAAATTAGATCCAGGAATACTCTCTCTTAAGTAATTAGCAAGTGTAGTTTTACCTGTGCCTTGCGGACCTTCTACAACAATTAATCTATTCATTACTTAGCTCCTGTTGAACCAAAACCACCACTACCACGAGTAGTATCTTCTAATTCATCAACTTCTTCAAAATTAGCTTTAAGATAAGGCGCAATAACTAATTGAGCAATTCTTTCCATTGGTTCAATAGTTTTATCCTCGTTAGAATGATTATGTAAAGCAACCATAACTTCCCCACGATAATCAGAATCAACTACACCAACTTTATTAGCTGGAGCAAGTCCTTTTTTAGAAGCAAGACCACTTCTTGCATATATTAATCCTGCATAACCAATAGGCACTTCTAAAGCAAGGCCTGTTTTTATTAGTTTAGTTTCGCCACTTTTAATAATTTCTTCACTATCTATGCAAGCATAAAGGTCTGCTCCTGCTGCATATTCTGTTCCATAAGTGGGAATTTTCGCATTTTCATTTAATTTTTTAATTCTTACTGTTTGTTCTATCATAATGTAACTCCTTCTAATATTTCTATCTTTTTATTTTTAATAGTTTTCTTAATATCAATTACTCTTTGATTAGATGAACCTCTATATTTTAGTGTTGGATTATAAAGTTCCATTTTATACTGTCCATCTACAAGTACATCTATTTCTGATAAATCGTGTGATTTAGATAAATCTTCATAATTAAAACCACTCCATACCCAAACATCTTTAGTAGGATATTTCTTTTTAAATTCATGAACAAGTTTTAGTGTTCCATCAATGTTTTTAGCATGCATTGGTTCTCCACCTAATATAGATAATCCTTTAATATGATTAGGACTAGCAAGATTAATTATTTTATCAATCACAAAGTCATTAAATTCGTGTCCTCCAGTAAAATCATGAGTTTCAGGGTTGAAACATCCCTTACAATTAAATGTACAACCCTGCATAAATATTGAAACTCTAATTCCAGGTCCATTTGATATATCAGTTCTTCTTATTTTGTTGTATCGCATTCATCATCACAATCCTTATTATCTACGTGTAATACTCTTTCTTTAATTTCTTGAGTTCTACCTTTATTCCAGAAATTAGAACCAATATAACCACAAGTACGACGCGCAACATTTAGTTTATCATGATCTCTATTACCACAATTTGGACAATACCATTCTAAATCATCATCAATAAGTATTTCACCTGTATAACCACACTCTTGACAATAATCAGATTTAGTATTAAGTTCGGCATACATAATATTATCATAGATAAATTTAATAATTTCCATAACAGCATCTAAGTTATTTTGTAAGTTAGGAGTTTCTACATAAGATATAGCTCCACCAGGAGATAATTTCTGGAATTCTGATTCTAGCGCTAACTTACTAAATGCATCAATTTCTTCAAATACAGGTACATGATATGAATTAGTAATATAATCTCTGTCAGTAATACCTTTAATCTTACCAAATCTTTCTTTCAAGCATTTAGCAAACTTATAAGTAGTCGACTCAATAGGTGTTCCATATACACTATAGTCAATATCTTCTTCCTTTTTCCACTCATTACATTTATCATTCATTCTCTGCATTACGGCAAGTCCAAATTCTTTACCTTTACCATTATCAGTATGAGAGTGTCCAGTCATAAACTTAACACATTCATAAAGTCCAGCATATCCAAGTGAAATAGTTGAATATCCATGGTGTAGTAATTCATGAATTGATTCACCTTTTTCTAATCTAGCTAAAGCTCCGTGTTGCCATAAAATAGGTGCAACATCTGAAGTTGTATGAGATAATCTTTTATGTCTTATTTGAAGCGCACGATGACATAATTCTAATCTTTCATCAAATATCTTCCAGAATGTATCCATATCTTTATCGGCAGATAGCGCAACATCAACAAGGTTAATAGTAACAACTCCTTGGTTAAATCTACCATAGTATTTACCTTTACCTTCAACGTAGTTTTTAGCTTTCGCAACATTACCACGAGAAATAGAACGATCTGGAGTTAAGAATGAACGACATCCCATACATGGGTAGCACTCACCTTCTCCATACTCATTTTTCTTTAATTCTTTCATTACTTTTTCAGAAATATAATCTGGAACCATTCTTTTCGCAGTACATTCTGCTGCTAACTGTGTCAAATAATAATACTTAGAATCCTCTTTAATATTATCCTCTTCAAGTACATATAAAAGTTTAGGGAATGCAGGTGTGATATATACACCTTTTTCATTCTTCATACCTTGAATTCTTTGCTTTAATACTTCTTCAATAATCATAGCAAGTTCTTCTTTATATTCTTCAGTTTCACCTAAATACATGCATACTGATAAGAAAGGTGCTTGACCATTAGTTGTAGTCATAGAGTTTATTTGATATTGGAAAGTCTGTACTCCATCTACAATTTCCTTTTGTAAATCTTCTTTTGCATACTTCTCGCAGTCTTTCTTAGTCATTTTTCTTGCTTTATATTTTTCTAAATATCTATTATATGACTCACGAGCAAAAGGCGCAAGATGCGTAAGCGTTATAGTAGCTCCACCATATTGACTAGACGATACAGCCGTAATTAATTGTGTTGCGATTGTCATAGCTGTTAAGAATCTATGTGGTTTTTCAATCATAACTCCATTAATATTAGTACCATTTTGAAGCATATCATCAAGGTTAATTAAATCACAGTTATGTAATGCATTTTGTGCGAAATAATCAGCATCATGAAAATGAATTACTCCTTCATCATGAGCTTTTACAATATCTTCAGGAAGCAAAAATCTTCTTGTAATATCTGTACTAGTAATACCAGCTAGATAATCTCTTTGTGTAGTAACAACTTTAGCATTCTTATTAGAATTTTCTGTATTCCAATATTCAGACTCACCATCAATTAACTCTTTAATTGCAAGGTCAGTTGTATTACTTCTTCTAACTAATTCTCTTGTATAACGATAGGTAATATACTTTTTAGCAAGTACATATTTACCCATTGACATTAGTTTCATTTCAATAATATCTTGAATATCTTCAACAAGTATTCTCTTCTTACCTAGTTTTTCAATATATTTAATGATATTTTTTATCTGAGTTCCAGATACTCCTTCATCTTCTTCAACTTCTAAATTAGCTTTTTTAATAGCTTCTTCAATTTTTTCTGGACAATACTCTACCATATGTCCATCTCTTTTAATTACTTTCATAAATCCTCCTACATTTTTTCTACCGTCATCATCATAACATATTTTATCGAATTATATTGTTGCAATTGCAACAAATTAAAATTTATGTTATTATTTTAACGAGAGATGTAAACTAAGTGTATAAGGAGGAACATGAATCCATTTTATAACATCAACAGCGATTATAAATCAAAACTATTAAAAGAACTAGAGGCTCAAACATATGAGTTTAGTAAGAATGAAGAAATATTAAAAAAGATAAAGAATAGAAACTATATTGGCATTATATTAAATGGAACGATTCAAATAATTAAAACAGATTATAATGGTAATAGAACTATCATTGAAGAACTAATAGAAAATGATATCTTTGGCACAAAGATATCATCACTATCTAATAATGAATATACAATAACAACTAAAGATAAAACTAAAATAATTATTATTGATTATGAACAATTAATTAAAGTCAATAACCAAAGTACTTACTACAATCAATTTATAAAAAATTTACTTGAAATAATTATAAATTCAGTAAATGATAAAAATGATAGAATAGAAATACTTACTAAAAAAACAATTAGAAATAAATTACTTGAGTATTTTAGAATTATATCAACTAAAAATAAATCAAAAAATATTTATCTACCTTTCACATTCACAGACTTAGCAGACTATCTAGCAATCGACCGTTCAGCAATGACAAGAGAACTAAAATATTTAAAAGAAGAAGGTTTTATTGAAATTAAAAATAAAAGAATAACTTTACTTTACTAGTTATTCTTTTGTTTTATAATCAAACACTCTCTATGTTCAGTTGGACCTAAGGCATAGTCTGATAAGTTCATACTATTAAATCTTTTTAAACTTACTTTTCTATTATATTCAAATGGTTCATCATATACAAGTTCTACCATTCTATCCTCATCATAATATGTTTCGTCTAAATAATAAGGATCAAACAAATAT
>CADCIZ010000049.1 GCA_902801685.1 uncultured Erysipelotrichaceae bacterium
CCTCCTCTGAAAGTTTTTTCTCTGCCTATACAGTTTAACACAATTCCTAATTTTAGTCAAATATTTTGTTTATTTTTCTTTAATTTATTGAAAAAAAACGGGGTAATTGCTAAAATAATGGTATATATAGGGAGGTTTATATGTTTGTACCACTAAATATTAAAACTGATTCATATCTGCAATCTAGTCTTATTAGTATTAATTCACTAATTAGTTTTGCTAAAAAGAATAATCTAAAAGCACTTACTATTACCGATAATAATATGTATGGTGTAATTACTTTTTATAAAGCTTGTATTAATAATAATATTAAACCTATAGTTGGCTTAGAAGTTAAAATAGATGATTTAGTGGTAATACTATATGCCAAAGGCTATGAAGGATATCTTAACTTAGTTAAATTATCAACAATACAAAGTGAGGCACAATTAGATATATTAAAACTAGTTAGTTTAAGCAGTGATTTAGTGTGTATTATTCCTTATGAATCAATTTCTCTATATGATAAATTAAAAGATTATTATAAAGATATATTTGTATCTTATAAGAATAATAATGAGAAAAATAATATAACAGTTAATAAAGTATATATGAATTCTATATTGTATTTAGATTCTAATAATTCTAAGTATATGAAATACCTAGAAGCAATTAGAGAAAATTTAACAATAAAATTTATTGATACAGACTATAAAGATAATTATTTGAAATTAGAAGATGAAATAATTAAAGGTGATATAGATAATAACTATTATATAGAAAGTATCTGTAATCTAGAGATTAAGTTTAATAATGATATACTACCTAAATATAATAATAATCTTGGTATAAGTAGCTATGATTACTTAAAAAGACTATGCATTAATGGCGCTAAGAAAAGATTTGGATCAAGTATTGGCAAGAGTTATCAAGATAGACTAAAGTATGAACTGTCTATTATAAATAAGATGGGGTTTAGTGATTACTTTTTAATAGTTCAAGACTATGTTAATTTTGCTAAAGATAATGATATTATTGTTGGATCTGGTAGAGGAAGTGCGGTAGGAAGTTTAGTTGCATATCTTTTAAATATTACAGATGTAGATCCATTAAAGTATGATTTATTATTTGAAAGATTTTTAAATCCAGAACGTGTAAGTATGCCCGATATTGATATAGATTTTGAACATGAGAAAAGAGATATAGTTATTGATTACTGTATGAATAAATATGGTAAGAAGAAAGTCGCACCTATTATATCTTTTGATACTTTAGGAGCTAAAGCGGCAATAAGAGATGTTGGAAGATGCTTAGATATCAACATAAATAATGTTGATAGTATCTGTAAATTATTAGATTCAAGACTTAGTTTAAAAGATAATTATAATACTAATAAAAGATTAAGAGAATATTTAAGTAGGAAAAAAGAATTATATGATTTATATATAGATGCTACACATTTTGAAGGGTTAAAAAGACACACTTCAATACATGCTGCAGGTATAGTTATGTCTAATATTGATTTAGATAACATAATCCCACTTGATTATCACGATAGTTTTTATACAAGTGGCTATGATATGACATATCTAGAAGAAATTGGCCTTTTAAAAATGGACTTTTTAGCTATTAAATATTTAACAACTATTCATAATATTATTGATTTAGTAAATAAGAATCATAATACTAATATTAAATTTGATGATATTAAAATAGATGATAGTAGTATTAATATATTTACCAAAGCTGATACAGTAGGTATATTTCAATTTGAATCACAAGGAATGATTAATTTTTTAAGTAAATTTAAACCAAGTAGTTTTGAAGATATTGTAGCTTGTATTGCTTTATATAGACCTGGTCCAATGAAGAATATTGATACATTTATTAGAAGAAAACATGGTAAGGAACCTATTGATTATATAGATGATTCTCTAAAAGATATATTAAAATCTACTTATGGAATAATAGTATATCAAGAACAAATAATGCAAATTGCAAGTACTATGGCTGGGTATAGTTTAGCAGAAGCTGATATTCTAAGAAAGGCTATGAGTAAAAAGAAAAAAGATATCCTAGAGTCACAACAAGATATTTTCATAAAAAGAAGTGTGGATAAGGGATATAGTAATGAGGTTGCAACTAAAGTATATAATCTGATGCTTAAGTTTGCAGAGTATGGATTTAACAAGTCTCATTCAGTTGGATATTCTTATGTATCAGTTAAAATGGCTTATTTAAAAGCACACTATAGATGCGAGTTTTATACTTGTCTTTTAGATAGTGAAAGAGCTTCACGTGATAAAGTTAAGTTTTATATTTATGAACTACGTAAGTATGGTATAGATGTAGTAAGTCCTAGTATAAACTTAAGTACAAATAGTTTTACAATAAATAACAATACTATTATATATCCTTTTACTGGTATTAAAGGAATTAACTTAGGTGTTGCAAGTGCAATTATAGAAGAGAGGAATAATGGTAAATTTACTGATATATTTGATTTTATAAGTAGATGTTTAAGCAAAGTAGTAAATAAGAAAGTAATTAGTTCATTAATACTTGCTGGATGCTTTGAAAATCAAGGCTATAATCGTAAGACATTAATAGATAACATAGATATAATAATAAACTATGGAGAGTTATTAAAAGATGTTGGAGAATATGCTTTAAAACCTGAAATTGATTATAAAGAAGAGTATAGTGCGAAAGAGATTATGAATATAGAACAAGAATTATTTGGACTATATTTAACTAATCACCCAGTAAGTATTGCAAGAGATAAATACAAAAATACTATTATGATTAAAGATATAAAATCATATTTTGATAAAGAGATTAGTCTAGTTATATATGTAGATAGTATAAAAGAAGTACTTACTAAAAATAAAGATAAGATGGCATTTATAAATGGTAGTGATGAATTAGAAGATATATCTATAGTATTGTTTCCCAAAACTTATGAGAAGTATCATATTAGTAAAAATGATATTATCTATGTAAGTGGGAAAGTGGAAAAAAGATTTGATAAATATCAAATAATTGCCAATATTATAGAAAAAATTAATTACTGAGATGTATTATTATAGTTAAATGTTATTGATATATAAGGCTTTTATGCATAAAATATAGTGTGATTTATGAATTTTCATTTTTTAAAAAAGTATGATATAATGTAGTAGTCGCAAGAAAAATTTATTTTGAGGTGATAAATTGAAAAATTATTCTGACATTGAGTATTCAATGATAGTTAAAGATATATTAGAAAATGATGAATTTGCAAAAATGGCTAATATAGAACATCATAATTCTACTAGATTAGATCATATGATGAAAGTATCATATTATTCTTATGTGGTCGCAAAAGCATTAAAATTAAAGTATAGAGAAGTTGCACGTGCTGGATTGTTACATGATTTCTACTTTGGTCGTACAACAGATCATGATAAGATTAAAGATAAGGTAAAACTTTATACTCATTCTCATCCAAAAGAAGCAGTAGAAAACGCTAAAAAGCATTTTAGTATTAATTCTATGGAAGCAGATATTATTGAATCACATATGTTTCCAATAGATATTAAAATACCAAAATATTTAGAATCATGGATAGTAAGTACTGTAGATAAAGTAGTTGCAACCCATGAATTCTATCATAAAGCATCTAAAAAATTAAAATATTCCCTTAATTTAGGGTTGATATTAGTCTTAAACGTTTTAAAATAGTTTAAGGCTATTTTTTTACCATAAACTATGATACAATATGTATGAGTTCGTTATTGTGTCTCCGTAGCTCAGTAGGATAGAGCGATCGCCTCCTAAGCGATAGGTCGTTGGTTCGATTCCAATCGGGGACGCCATTTTATTTGATAATCATTATTTGTTCTAGATGAATTTATAGTGCTAGTATTAATATCTAATATTATCTTATCATTATACTTATCAAATATAATTTAAATAAAGGAGGAGAAAAAGATGATTGAAAAAGATAAACAAAGAAAATTAAAAGTATTAAGTAAGATTATATATATACTTGCTAAAATAGGTAAAATACTAACGTATATTGCCATTCCATTTATAGTACTAGGAATGGTAATTATTCCAATACTAATGAATAAAATTGATATTAAAAATGATAGAATTATATTAAAAGATAAAGGTAATGTTATTAGTATAGTTGAAAAAAATGATAAATTAACTATAAATATTAAAGATGCTAAAGTAGCAGAGGTTACTGGTGCGAAAGATATTAGTAAAATAAAAGATTTCTTTAATAATAATTCTAAAGGAACTATTATTGCAGCTGGTGAGACTGCACTTGCATTTGCACTTATATCAATAATTATTGCAATCCTACTTTTAAGACGTGTAGAAAAAATATTTAAAAATATAAATAAGAATGATACACCATTTACTTATGATAATGTAGAACACATAAGAAGAATAGCATTTTTAATGATTATAAATATCATACTTCCTGCGATCGCATCAGCAGTAATAGAGTTAATATTAAAAGTTGATTTAAATATTCATTTTGGAGCATATAATTTAATAGAAATATTATCACTATATGTACTTGTATATGTATTTGAATATGGATGTAAATTACAAAAAGATTCAAAATGTAAAATATATGGTGAATAAAAAATTGTTTATTGATGAGTTATCTAAGAGATTAGATTATGATATTGATAAGTGTAATATTATTAATGATAATTAGAAAATAATTTTATAATTGTTAAGAAGAATAAAGATAAAATTAAATTTCCATTTATACATTAAAAGATGTAGGTTCAATGTCAAATAGTGTTGGTAAACAATAATTTGATAATATGAATTGATTATAGAGGATGATGAAAATCATCCTTTTATTAGATCTTTAACTGAAGCAAAAATGCTTCTTTTTTGTTTTTAAGTATGATATAATTGGGTTGTATGATAATGCAATGCATTATTTATGTGTTTAATAAATTAAAGGAGGAATATATTATGGGATTTATTAAAGCATTTACAGGAGCATTAGGAGGAACTTTTGCTGATCAATGGAAAGACTTCTATATGCCACAAGAAGGTGTTCCAGCTACTGCCGGAGTATTTAGAGCTGTATCTAAGGGAACTAATAATGGACGTGGATCTAATACAAAGGGTAGTGAGAACGTTATTACTAATGGTAGTAAGATTGTAGTACCAGAAGGGACTGCCTTAATTACTATGCAAGATGGTGCGATTACTGGATTGATTGCAGAACCAGGAGGATTTGAGTTTAGATCTGATGATCCTAATTCTAGATCTATGTTTGCCGGAGATGGTATAATTGCATCTACTATTAAGTCTAGTTGGGATAAGTTTAAGTTTGGTGGACAAGCAACTTCACAACAACTTGCTTTCTATGTTAATTTAAAAGAGATTCCAAATAATAAGTTTGGTACTCAATCAGAGATTTACTGGGATGATGCATTCTTTGGTACTCAGGTAGGAGCAGTTACTCGTGGTACTTATACTTTAAAGATTACTGATCCAATTTTATTTGTTAAGAACTTTGTACCTAATAAGTATTTAACTCCAGGTGCAGAACCATTTGATTTTGCTGATATGGATAATGATGCAGGTGCGCAATTATTTAATGAAGTTGTTGGAAGTTTGTCTGCTGCATTTTCAAATTATACAAATGATCCTTCAAAAGGGAATAGAATGTCTAAGATTCAAGGAGACCAAATTGGATTTGCTCAAAGTTTATCTAAAGCAGTTGAAGATGCTTATCAATGGAAAAGTGATAGAGGACTTGAAATTGTTAAGACTGCTATTATGGCAATTGAATACGATGATGATACTAAAGAATTGATGAAAGATGTTAAGAAGGCTGATGCATTATCTGGTGCGCGTGGAAATGCATTTATGCAACAAGCTGCCGCTCGTGGTATGCAGGCTGCTGGTGAAAATGGTGGTGGCACTGGTATGGCTTTCATGGGCATGGGTATGAATGCTGCAGGAGGTATGATGGGCGCAATGCAACAACCTAATACTGGAAGTACATATCAACCAAACTTTGGTGGTGCGCAACAACAATCACAAACTGGTGCAGTTGATCCAACACAAAAGTTAATGGAAATGAAGAAATTACTTGATGCAGGTGCGATTACACAAGAAGATTATGATAAAGTAAAGAATCAATTGTTAGGATTATAATATGAATGACGTAAAAGATGTAAAAAGTGTGGAAGATGATGCCAGAATTGTAAAAACTGATGAAGGAGAGATTAACGGTCAAGATAAATGTCCTAAGTGTGGTTCTACTGATATTTCATTAAATAAAAATAATGGTAAGCTTAGATGTAATTTCTGTCGTCATGAATTTGAGATAGAAAGAGTATCAGGTTTAGAAAAGGATATTAGTAAACTTGAAGGACAAGTAATCGCTTCTGGAGCAAAAAAGATTGCATCAACTGAAGATATTGTTACTTTAAAGTGTACAAGTTGTGGTGCAGAGGTAGTAATTGATACATCATCTTCTACCCAAGCTAGATGCCATTGGTGTCGCAACACACTTTCTTTAAATCAACAAATACCTAATGGAGCAGTACCTGATGTGGTATTACCATTTAGTATAAAAAAAGAAGAGGCTCAAGCTTCTATTGAAAAGTTTGTTGGTAAAAGAAAGTTCTTTGCTCATCCAAAATTTAGAGCTGAGTTTACAACAGAAAATATCATGGGTGTATATTTTCCATATATGCTCGTAGATATAAATGCTCATGCTAATTTTAATGGCGAAGGAGAGCATCAAACTAGATCATACTATGTAGGTAGTGATGAACATAGAGAACAAAGATATGATGCAGATTTATATCATGTAGAACGTGAGTTTGATATTGCGATTAATGGTTTATCTGTTGAATCTAGTAGTGATAGATTGAATAATACCTCTAAAGAAAAAACTAATAATATTATTAATTCTATCATGCCTTTTGATACAGAAAATGTTGTTAAGTATAATGCTAATTACTTAAGAGGTTTTACATCAGAAAAAAGAGATACTTCTATCGATGATATAAAAGAATTAGTTGATACGCAAGGTAAAGATATTGCAAGGTTTGCTGCTAATGATACACTTAAGAAATATGATCGTGGTGTTAAATGGAGCAGTGAAGACTTTAAAATTAAGGGGCAACAATGGCAAGCAGCATACTTACCAGTATGGCTTTATAGTTATCAGGAAGTAACTGGAACTAAGAAATTACTTCATTATGTTGCAGTTAATGCTCGTACAAAAGAAACCATGGGTAGTGTACCAATACATATGCCAAAACTTATTGTTGTATCGGCTTTTGTTGAGTTATTAGGAATATTAGCTATGTTATTTGTTGATTTTGATTATAATTGGGCATTCTTGCTTTCAGGAATTATTTATTTCTTAATTATGTATTATAGATATCGTAATTCTAATGCAAGACACACCTACGAGAAAGAAACAAAAAGAGAAATAAGTAATCTAAGAAATGTAGATACATTTATAAGAGCACGTCATGGATTAAGTAATGCATGGATGGATGGTGCGAATAATAGAAGAGTAGAAGGTACTAAGGTTAACTCTAATATTATTAAATCTATTGCAAGTAATAAAACTATTGATAATCTTACTAGTGGTAATGTAGTAGCTGGTATAATTAAAGATAAGATTAAGAAAAAAGATGGTGAGTAAGCCATCTTTTGTTTACATTTATTAATATTTATAATATAATACAATGGTGTTAAGGAGTAAGGATATGATAAATGATTTAAAAGTCTATATGACTGATAGAATTATTAAAGCTAGTAAAGTTATAGTTATACCGCATAATAAGCCTGATTTTGATGCAATAGGTTCTGCTGCTGGTATTACTTTGATTGCAAAAAAGTTTAAGAAGGAATCTAGAATTATTGTGAATGATGATATAACTAATATATATCCAGGTGTTAAGGTGATTATTGAAGAGTTAAATAAAGAAGGTAGTGTTGTTATCAATAAAGAAGAATATAATAATATTAAAGATAAAAATGACTTATTTATTTTAACTGATGTTAATAGTAATAAATTAATAAGTGTAAGTGATTTATTAAATGAAAATAATAGTATAGTAATAGATCACCATAATTTAGGAGAGAATTCGATAATTTCTAGTTATAATTATATAGATTCTAGTGCATCAAGTGCATCAGAAATAGTTACTAAATTACTTAATTCATATAAGATAAAAATTCCTAGTGATATTGCTACTTATTTACTTACAGGAATACATCTAGATACTGCCAGACTTACTAAGAATACTAAATCAGATACATTTAAAATTGCTTATAAATTACTAGATGCAGGAGCTAGTACAGATAGAGTATCAGATTTCTTTGTTGAAGATTTTTATAGTGATAGAAAGGTTCAAAATCTAGTTAGTAGACTCAATATATTTAATTATACAGTAGGAACAATAATTGCTGATGAAAACGAATTAGTTGAAGCAGTTGAACTAGCAAAAGCTGCAGATTATTCACTTAGATATGGACTTGATGCAGTATTTGCTCTTGGTAAAATTAGCGATGATACAGTATCAATTTCATCGCGTTCTCATGGAAAAGTCAATGTTGGTGCGGTAATGGAAGAATTTGACGGTGGAGGACATCAATATTCAGGAGCAGCTAAAATAAAAGATGCAACAGTAGAAGAAGTAAGTACTAAACTAAAGAAATTACTTAAAAATCCATATTATATATGTTGATTTTTTCTTTACTCTTTTATTGCTTTTTGATATTATTTATTTAGAGAGTTGGTGGTAAGTTTTAGACATAATGTAGTTAGTTGTAAGTTGTAAGATGTATGTTGTACCTTATGATTTATGTTAGATGAGTATTTAAAATTAAAAGAAACATATCCTAAATCAATTATAATGATTAAAAAAGGCAATTTTTTTAAGTGTTTAAATGATGATGCAAGTATAATGAATAAATTATTTGGTTATAAAATTATAAAGCTAAACAAATATAGTAGAGTAGGATTTCCTATCAATAGTTTA
>CADCIZ010000050.1:0-5745 GCA_902801685.1 uncultured Erysipelotrichaceae bacterium
TTATTTTTAAGTAATATATTTATTTCATCATTATTATAAATTCTAATTTTTTTCATTTTCAATTATTTCTCCTTCATCAAATTCAAATCTTTTCATATAAGTTTGATAACCAATCTCTGCAATATAATCTAACATTTTTGTGAAAGTTAAATTATTTTTCTTAGCTAACAACTCAATTCTTGTTTTTAAAT
Source organism: uncultured Erysipelotrichaceae bacterium (assembly GCA_902801685.1). Classification (GTDB taxonomy): domain Bacteria; phylum Bacillota_I; class Bacilli_A; order RF39; family UBA660; genus RUG12438. Next base: position 192 of record CADCIZ010000050.1, read on the forward strand.
TTTCACTCATTCTAACTGATAATTTAACTATTTTATAATTCATAATACCTTCTTTCTATTTTTATTATTAGTGTCAAAATAAGTATAATTTACGCTAAAAATACTAGGTATTTTTAATCAGGATAAGAGGAATGCCACCTACATCATTAAAACCCTTTATAAAATAAAGGAAAATGTGGGTGGCAATACTATTTTTGCACTTGCAAAAATGACACTTCTCTATTTTTTACGACACTAATTTATTTAAAAAATGCTTATAAATCAATACTATTTTACAGTGCCAAAAAAATACTACCTAGACACTATAGTAAAATTAATAAAAAATTACTGGTGCCTTACCAAACAACTTTATCAAATTGTGGCTCTGTATCATTAGATAAACTAAAGTCTATAAATTGCATACCATCAATTGCTTTTTTATTCTCATCATTAACTTGATAGTGCAAATGATTTCCTGTTGAGTATCCTGTTGTGCCAACTTCTGCAATCTCTGTCCAATGATTAACCTTATCTCCAACTTTTACTTTCGCACTATCTGGATATAAATGTGCATACATTACATAATAAGTGTTTTCATAATCTTCATCACAAGTTATTGTAATAATGTTTCCTGTTTTATTTCCACTCTCACTATATGGAACATTATTTTTTTGAGTAAATGTTACTCTAGATACTGTTCCATCACAAACAGAATATACTGGAGTTTTAGCACTAGTTGCAAAATCCCAACCTTGATGTGTATCAATTTCTCCATACACTTCTCGTTGCTGATTAAAAAAACTTGTTACAGTATAAGATGATGTAGCAAGTGGAAAATTAAAATGAGCAGTCGTAACTTCTAAATATTCTTTATTCTGTTCAATACTATCAGCAGTACAAACATTTAAATCTTTTACTCTTTCATCAGTACAAACTGATTCAATCTCATCTGCTTTTTTATCTTGTTTATTTAAGTTCATATCATATAAAGTATTAATATTTAATGTTTCATCTGCTAACCTAAAGTATAGTATTCTTTGAAGTGGGACATAACCATATTTAATATTTTCATTAACTGCACCTAAATAAGCATCTCCATACTCTAAATTATCTTCTATCTTTTCTTTTGAAAGTTTTGTTCCAAAGAAATCAAATATCATTAAAACTGCTATTAATATTGCCATTGCAACAGCAATCATTACAATACTACTACCACCAATTAATGCAATTATAATTTTCTTCTTTTTTTTCATTATTTTATATAATCTTTAATCATTTTATGGTGGTAATAATTTTCTCTTTTAATAATTTTAAATAATGTATCTTTGGAAATTAAATCTAACATAAAGTCTAAAAAACATTCGTTAGGATCATCAAATTCATCTTTAAATAATCTTTTAAATTCATTTTGTAGATTATTTAATACTCTATCTTTTTTCATTTTATTACTGTTTCTGCCATCAATTCTACTTCACTTGGTGTAGCTAAAACTTGAACTCTAACTCTGTTTTTAGACGTAATGGAAAGCAAAAATTCTCCTACTTGTGCAGTAGTTAAGAATTCTCTTTGAGTATCGGTAAGTGGATTTTGATAAAACAATTTTAAATAAGTAGATAAGTCATCTTCCTTTAACATACCTACTAATTGATATTGACAGTTATTAAAAATTGCAGTTGCACTTCTAACACTATCATCATCACCTAAGAAGTCATGTATTGATTGTGTTGCTGGGACAAATGCTCCATGATATTTTCTAATTCTTCTTGCAATTTGTTCAAATGTAAGTAGAACATCACTATCCATATTCTTTAAATACAAATGAAATTCATCAACTATAACTGCAATATTTTTTATTTTACTCATTCCACTTTTATCATTATATATTTTATTATTTACTATAATGTTGTTTAAGTAAGTTAATAAATTAACAAGTTGAGTAGTTATTATTCTTCTATTTTTACTACCTAATAAGTTTTTTACATTAAATGCAATTAAATCTGAATCTAGTTTAACTGATGTATAACCATTAAATAAAATTGCATCAATTCCAACATTAAATCTATCAAGTAATATCTCTAGTTTATCTATAATTTGTAATTGTACTGGATTAACTATCATTTTTTTATATTCAGGCACAAAATTAATTAAATCAGAAAAGATTGGATAATCTTTATTCTCAAGTCTTTCTAAAGATGATATTTTAGTATTTTTAGTAATTCCAAATCTCTTATAAAGTTTTTCTATCATGTCTAGTAATACTACAACTTCACTTTCGCTTATTTCTTCAAAAGCACACTTAATAAATGTTTCAAGTGAGCCTAAATGTTTAGCAAGTGGACAATCTTCATAATTAATTTTATCTATATCATTATCATCTTTTTCTTCCCTATCACTAGGTAAAAATCTAACTTGTAAAGGATTAATTATTCCACCACTTGATGAATACATATCAATATATTCACCATTATTTTTCTTAATTAATTTTTGATATTCGCCTTCTGCGTCAAACACAAATATCTTATTACCTCGATATAATTCATTTATTATCATCTTTTTTAGTGTAAAACTTTTACCTCCACCAGTAGATGCAATTAACGCTAAATTACTTGATGGACGTGTTGCGTCTTTATAAAACATATCAAATATGGTAGGTAGCCCAGTATGACTATCTGCACCTAACATATAGCCTGTTTTATCATTAAAATATGTAATGGTAAGCGGAAAAGATGCAGCTAAAGTTAGACTAGGTAAATAGCAATGATAATCTTCAAAACCATCTTTAGTAATATCAAATGCTTGCCAACCTTCCATCTGTCTTGTTCTTGGAACTTCTAGCTTTATATGGTGTTGGTCCGCAAGTGTTTTTAATTCTTTAACCTTATCTTCTCTTTCTTTTTTAGTACCTTTAATTACAATAATAAGGTCAACTTCTTTAATCTTTTCATCGCCATTTTTTATTTGTGTCATTAAAAGTTTGAAGTTTTCTTTTTCTGCATCCATCTCTGTTGCATCAGATAATTTTCTTGTCGTAGTACGTTCTGATAATAAAAACTCATAATTATTATCTAATCTTCTAATTAATTCTTCTGTTGGAATTGTATCTTTTACATGAATACAACTTCGTGTATTTGGTGAATTAAATATGTGTTCAAAGAACAACTCATCAATAAATGGTGGCAATCTTTTAATCGTTACTATCTGAATATCTTCATCATCATTTTTAATGCATGATACACATTCCTGTACGAAAAAAGGAACAATTAACTCGATTAAATCACACCACATTAATTGTTCTAAAGATGCACCAGTTGTTGAATATAGATTAACTAAAAACTGATATATTTCAAGTTTATTAGTAATCATTTTAATATTAATTCTAGGTGTAATTGTACTACAGTGCATTTCTAATTGTTCAACCATATATTCTAGTAGTTTTTCATTTTCACAAACTAATACAAAATAGTATCTACTAGTTGTAGTTAAGTTTTGTGATTCTAGATATTCAAATCTTTCTTTACTTTCTTTTAAGAAATTTACTTTAGCCTCGTCATAACTAAATTCATCAATTAATTTACTATAATAATCTTTATTAGCATTCAAATCTATTTTATCATCTAGTTTATACATTCGAAGATTCAAGCCTTTAACTTGATAAAGATATTTTAATTGATTAAAAAAGTTGTTCTTTTGAATATTTGATGTTAATGATAAATCAATAGCATCAACAGAAAAAACTCTAGCAAATGTTCCATCTTTAAGATTAATAATACCTTTATCTGATACAAAATCTGTATTTGTATAAAATTCAGCATTCTTAAACTTTTTCTTTAAGACTCGCCTATTATAATATACAGGCTTTTTTCTCTTTAATTTCTTTATAATAAACTTTTTAATTATATTAATCTCTTTTTTCTTCTTTTTCTCACTCTTATCTTTTTTCTCATTTTTTAATTTGAGTGTAAAAGCCATCATCTCACCTCTTTCTTTTTATAAACATATATCTTTGTTCTAAATAAATACTTAACAACTAGAATAACTACTTTATACATTCTATTTTTCTTACTAACATTAATAGGTAATAAAGAAAAAATACCTAACATTAGAAATATGATTGATGGTATTTTAAATCTTGTAAAACAAAAGAATACAATAAATAATATTACTATCGGAAGTGCGATAATAACATCTTGTATTTCTATTCCTTTAAAACCTAAATTTCTTTTTATTGATTTAAGTGTTATATACATGTTAACCTCCTTTTACATCATTTTTCTTCTTCTATAATAAGAAGGATTATAACTTGCTCTTGGCATTACTTTTCTAACAGCATTATTTAAACTACTAGCCCCTGCATTAATAAATGCATCACTTGCAGTGAACTTATTTGAATTATTGTTTTTATTTAATCCTCGATATCCTGCAGTAGTCATTTTAGCTCCTATCGATGTTGCAAGTTCTTGTATTCTAGTTTTAGGTTCTCCACTAATATTTGTACCTGCATAAGTAAGTGCAGAACCTAATTGTGATGTTGCATGTGAGCCTACATATTTAGTTCCTTTTATTGCCTCACCTGTTGCAAGTAAACCGCCACCTACTAGTGTTCCTGCACCTATTGTTGCACCAATACCTGCCATTTTTCCATATCCCATTAAAGACATTAATTGTTCACGACCAGAATTAGCACTAACATTATTACCAATAAACCTATTTATAACTTGACTACCTGTTAGAATAAAAGTTGCACATCCAATATATAGTAATGACTTAGTAGTTATATCCATAAAGTGATTTTTAAAGAATGTGGTAACATTTACTTCTTGCATTACCATTACACTAAGACTTACTATTACCATAACTACTGCACTCTGTAAAGCGAGTGATACTAATTGCTCTATTACTGCCCCTCTTCTTTGTTTATTACAAACGCTGGTTGCAAAAACTATAGGAGAGATACAAAATAAAAACAGAAATTCTATTTGTCTTCTACCTAGCATTATTCCTGCAAAGAATAAACTATAAAGAAAAAATCCTCCACATATTACTGCCATTAACCAATTTATTTCATATTTATAGTCTTTTTTATCGGATAATATTATTCTTGATTTAGTAACATATTTATCTATATATAGCTCATCTTTATCAAAAGAATCATCATCTATTAATTGTTTAATAGTTTTACTCTCTTTAAACTTATCACTATTTTTATAATTATCTTTGTATGAAATAAACATTCCAAGCATTGTTTTACTCATAGTAGAATTTGTACTTGTTTCAAATATGCTACCTGTATAATTAGCAAGTTTTATAGAAAAATTAGATACTTGAACAAATAAAAACGTAGATAACATTATAAGTGCTCCACATTTAGCTATTTCAACCATAATAGTTTTAATACTTGCATCTTCATCTGGATCTAATATTTTATTTATAAATCGCCATACAATAACAAGTGCGAAAAGTGTTATTGCGATTGCCATTACACCTGAATAAAAGGTTCTAAATGCTTGATTGTTAGATAAAGAACTGATAATATCAAACGCATTTAATTTCTTTATTATAGATAGTAAGGCATCTA
>CADCIZ010000050.1:5773-14370 GCA_902801685.1 uncultured Erysipelotrichaceae bacterium
TCTATTAAATCATAAATAAATTTAATTAAATACCAACCTAAACTTCTAAGTAGGTCAAATACTTTTGTCATCATAAGGCATTACTCCTATGAAAATAATCTAATAATAATATTAACTAATGATACTGAAATAATAATTCCACCTATTCCTACTAGTGTTTGGGTAATTCTAGTTTTTACTCTTGGTTTCTGGTCAACATCAACAACTGCATACATAATAAAACTAATAACTACTGCAACACCTGCAAGCGACATTCCAATTGCAATTGCCCAGTCTGTAATTTGTTTTATAACTTGAAGTACAGTATCTACTGTATAAGTTCCACCTTCTAACTGCTGTATAGCAAGTGTATTAAATAAATTCATTTTATCACCTTGACCTTTCATCATCATGTTCTAGTCTATCTTTTAATATATGATCTATCTCACTATTAACCTTTTCTTCATCAAATATAATTTCAAATACATCCATCATATCCCCATTTCCTGCAACATATTTAGTTTTATTTTCATCATAAATACTTCTTTCAAATATTAATGGTGCAGAATTATCACAACTAGAGTGATATATTGCAAAAAAGCCTGTTTCTTTTGTATCCTTAACATCATCAATATAAATATTGTTATCTACAATAAAGCCTATAACTTCATAAAACTGATTAAACTCTTTACTATATGCCTGCCCTCTTACATAGGAACCTATATGCGTAGGCTTTAACTTAAAATCTTTTAAATTAGAATCATTAATAATATCTAGACATCTTTTAATCTTATCTTTCATAGAAGATTCATCTAATTCATCAATAGACTCATAATACCAAGCACAGTTTTCAATCAATTCGGATTTTTCATCTAATACTTCTTTTATAAAAACTTTACTTTTAACATAGTATTCTGGCTCTATATTTGTCCACAATTCTGGTGTAGTAAAAAGGACCTGATTATTAAAATCAAGTCCTAAATAGTAATACTTATTACCATCTACTCCAATGAAGGCTTGTCCTTTTTTCAAGTTATCTTTCATTTGCAAACACCCACTTAGATGCTCTATCATCATTAAAGCAACATTGAAGTCCACCATAACCACATATCTTATATTCACCATCATCTAAAACTAGAAAATCTTTTAAATTATACCTCTCAACTTCGTCTTTCAAATTATTAAAATCATTTTCAGTATAACCAATTTCTTTAACTAATTCGTTCCAATCATCATAATCAATATGACACATGCTAGCTTCACTTTCACATACACAATCATAAATATCTTTAAGAAGTGGACTTAACTTACTTACTTTATTAATATTAAATTCCCATCCACTATGATTTTTAATCAGTTTATAAACTGCATCATCTATTTCATCTGGAAGTGCGTTATAATAATCACAATCTAAATCAGATACTGAAAATACATTAACAACATTGGCTTTACTATAATTCTTTAAATTTTCTACTACATAATTTACATATAAATCTTCATTATTGTCCCAATAATTTAATATTCTATATTCACAATTTGGCATATTATCTCTCCATTTCTTCTTTTACTTCTAAATCTTTTATTTCACCATTAGACTTGAACACTCTATTATGAGTTCTATCTTCTATTTCAAAGCCTAGAATTTCAACAATCTTTTCATTATATGTATTACCATCTTTTTCAACTGGTTTACTGTAAGTATTAATCATACCTCTAACACAAATCCAATCTCCTTTTTCTATTTCTTTACCATAAGAATTAACAAGTTCACCTTTAATAACAATAGGAACAAACTGACTATTTCCTCTATGATTTTGACCTAAATCAAATCTCATTGTTTTTTTACCATTTTTATTTACATATATTTCATTAATTCTAGCAACATTTCCCTCTAGTTCAAATCTATTTCTCGAATTTTTCATTTCTTCTTTCATACCATATTTTCCTCTCTTTCTTTATCAAATTTTTCTATTTCATCTAATAAATCAATACAAAAATCTATTAGTAATAATGGATTAGTTCCATCTAAACTTATTAAATTACAATGATGAGCATGCACATATCTAACAAACTCTGCATTAAAGAATATATTGTTTGATACATTGGGTAAACTAAGAATAACTATCCTGTCATAATCCCCATAGATAATATCAGTTTTTAATCTATTAAGAGATAATCTATCTTTAGTATCACTATAATCACTAACATAGTCTTTAAATAGATCATAATCATAATGATTATTAGTACACCAATCATCTATTTTTTTCTCATCAATATTGTTTTGTCTTATGTTATTATTATTACCAACATAATATACTGCAATCTTTCTCATATACTCCTTTCTAATATGCACCTTTACTTTTTAATGTTGCATATATAACAATTTGTTTTTTCAAATTTCCTTTACAAGTTATTAATGTAATATCTGAACTATTAGTTTTCTTAAGCTCAATATTACCTGTTTTATCAACTTCATCTATTTTATATATACTATAAATATACTTGCTATTTTTATAGTAAAAATATATTTCATCATTGATATCTAACTTATGTAAGTTTTTAAAATAAGACACATAACTATTACCAGAATGAGATGCAAGTATTATATGACTTATAGTATCTTCATCTGGTAACACTGTATCTTTTAACATGTAGATATTTTTATTAACATCATTATTTGGACTTGATTTATCTACTAATCCACGAGTTAAGTTTATTGCAGGTATTTCTAATACTGCAATATAATCATTTATATTTGTATCACTATTTACTTCATCACTTGTAACCTCATTAGTTTCTATATTATTTAAAACAGGTTGACTTAAAAATTCATCAACCTGTTTTCTATCATTAGCACTTTTATTCTCGTAATAGCGATATCTTATTATAAATACTAATAAACTTATTAATATTAACAAAACACCTATAATTATAAGAACAATAAATTCCTTATTTCTTTTTGCTCTTTTTAATTTTATATATTCCATATAATATCGCACCACTTCCTATAACTTATTTCTTAAAATATATAAAAAAAGCTTAATTATCAGCTTTCTTTTACATGTTTAAATTGATTCAATTTTTTCAATTTCAAATTTTCTATACCTAGTTCTTTTTTCTTAGCAATATATTTCCTCTTACTTTTATATGGACCGTATAATATATCTTCTTTAGTATCTAGTATCCAATAATATTTTTGATTATAATCAATATAGTCTGTCATCCTCTTTCCATTTTCATCATAATATGATACCTCATATGTCCCTTTTCCAACAACCTTTTTTTGGATTTTATCTACACTTTTATCATACGTAACATAATTACCATTTTTAAGTTTTACTTTACAATAAGGAGATTTATCTTCCTTAGTTGAATTGGATTTTTCATTTTTTATAACATCAAAAGAACAATATGCATATTGGAGAGCAATAACATATCTTTTATCAAAATTTATTTTTAATACAGATGAATTAATCCTTCTACCACTATCATCCGAAGTATACTTTACAATATATTTATTCTCTTCGGAATCATCGTAGAGTCTATATTTATTTGGTAATGTAATATAGGTATAAGTCCAAGATGAATCATCATCAGAACTAAAACTATTTAAAAAAATCTTTAATATAAAAATTTTTAAAGGTAATATTATTAATATACCAAATATAATACAAAGAATAATTAACAATGACTTTTTCCACTTCATTGGTATCACCCCAAATCACGATTAGTAAATTTACAAATCTACACAACATTTAATAAAATTATATCATTCATATTTACATGTTTCAAGTTTAATCAATCATAATTAGAAATTATAAGAACAATAAATTTCTTATTTCTTTTTGCTCTTTTTAATTTTATATATTCCATATAATATCGCACCACTTCCTACAACTGTTAAACACATTAAATAAATAGTAGTAAAATCTTCCATTCTAGTATCAGGAACTTCAACAACTACTTTTTCATCTTTCATTTCTGATTTAACAATTTCTCCTTCTTCAGTTATTTCAAACCACATTTTATCAGGATTTAATTGATAACCCTCTGGTGCTTCTTTTTCTAGGATATAGTACTTTCCATATTCTAAGTTATCAATAACTATTTTTCCATTTTCATCTGTTCTACCACTATAAACTAATTCATCATTTTCATTGTATATTTCAATTAATGTATTAGGTAGTGGCTCACTAGTTGAAAAGTCAACTTTACTAAACTCTAACTTACCAGTTATCTTCTCATTTTTTAAAGTTAATTTATATGTTTTACCATATTCATCAATTTCAAAATAGTATTTGTTTTCATCTAATAAGTATCCAGTTGGAGCAGTATTTTCTATGTAATAGTATTTTCCTAACTCTATATTATCAATATGTAATTTACCATTATTATCAGTTATACCTTCATAATATAATTCAAATTCATTAGTTTCAATATTATATTTATAAATATCTATTTTAGCTCCTTCAATTACTTTATTTGATTTAGAATCAACCTTAGTAATATCTAATCTAGGAAAACTTACATTTTTTAATTTAAACTTATATGTTTTATTTAATTCATCAATTTTAAATTCTATATCATCAACAAATTTATAATTTGGAGTTCCTTCTACTTGATGAAGTTTGTATGTTCCGTATGGAAGTTTAATAACTCCTAATCCTTCATCATCAGTAAAAATCTTACCAACAACTCTATTCATGTAATCAATTACTTCAAATATAGCATTTGCTTCATTTTTATATCCTAACTCATCATCGCCATATTCTTTCATAACTACACCATATGCATCAATTACTTTTTCATATGATTCAACATAAGGATTTAAGTTATTCTCATTAATTGTAAACTCATATACATTTTCATCTAGTAAGTATCCTACTGATGGAGTTTTTTCTTTTACTGTGTATTTTCCAAGTGGTAATTCTTTTATTGCTTTACCTTCTAAATCAGTAAAAATACTACCCACTAAGTTACCTGACTCATCAAATATTTCATACTCAGCTCCTTCAAGTGTTGCTTCCCCACTTGGAATTGCAATTTGCTTAGTATCTTTATCTATTTTTTGTACCATTAAAGTACCACCCCTAACATTAAGTTTTAGATGTGCTTGCATTGGATCTGGTTTTCCAAAAGACATTAGTTTTTGATAACTTCCACTTGTATATAGGATATCTCCTTGATTATTATTACCAACTGTTCTTTTTAAATTAATTTTCCCTTCTCCCATGTTAGTACCTTTTACAATAAGATTATTACCTTCAATTCTTGCAGTACAGTTATCACAACTATCTATAGCATAACCACTTAATACATTATTTGTATCAGTGAATACTTCTTCTTTTGTAGCAACTACTTCTTTAGTTACAGTATCAAAACTTGGTCTAGTTATTTCATTATTAACTAAACTCCTAATTGTACCTCTTTTATCATTTATAAGTGATGTATCACCACTTTCAACAGAACAACATCCAGGATCTACTGCATCCCATATTTCTAATTGAGTTGCAACATAATTTTCATCACTTGTATCTCCGTTATATCCGTAACCATAAAAACTAATTAAACTAAGCTCTCTAATTTTATCAAAGTTAAGTCCTGTAATAGAACTAAAACTAGAATAATCATAATTAATATCATAACTTCCATCATTTATATTTAGATAATGAAGTAATGGCTCAATACAATAAGCAAGCGTGCCATCAGGTGCGATAAACATACCTGCATTTATCGAATCGTTACTTGTATTAAGTCGCCATTTTACATTACCACTAGCATCTCTAAATGCTCGATATGCAAAACCTTTAGATTCTGCATTTACAACGTTGGTTGCTACTCCAATAGATACTATTGAAATAAGTGCAACAAAAAATTTCTTTAAATATTTCTTTATTTTCATATATATCTTTCCTTCCTTTTCCATGAAAAAAAGACTGTGTATTAAACACAGTCCCAATTTTATCCGCAATTATATCCAAGTGATTCTAAGTAAGTTCTACTATCAATATAGTTTCTGCTTCTCCAATCAACTTTTATAGAATTGCGAGTACCACATGCACCTTCTCCTGCATATACAAAAAGTGAGTAAACACATCTTTGCCCAGAAGATAAATAAGTACATGCCTTAGGCAATTCAGTTCTATATCCTAAATTAACCCATTTATTAGATTCAGTAATTTGTTCACTTTCTGAGTAAAAATCAATAGTTCCACCTAATATAAGTAATGTACTATAATCATTTACAAAATTATTAAAATCTTCTTCATCAGTATTAGTACTAACTACTGTATTATTAGAAGTAGTATTTGTATTTGTATTACTATTATTTACATTATTACTAGATTGAGTTGTATTAGAAGATTCATTAACATTGTTGTTGCTATTATTAGAAGACTTAATTTCTTCCTTTACTGATGATTTATTAGATGATTTAGTTATCTCCTTATTATTATTATCTACTTTCTTTTCTTTCTTCTCATCTTTATTTGTCGCAGAATTATCATCAGTTCTTTTCTCTTCATCTTTACCATCACTGCTATCTTGTTTTTTACTATTATCTTGTTTTACTGAATCACTTACCCTCTTTACAGTACTATTCGTAATATTATTTTTATCTTTCTTATTAGAATTAATATTAATCGTACAAATTCCTGTAATTATTAATACTATTAATAGTATTAAAGCAATTATAATATAATTTTTCTTTAACCTTTTTATCATACTTAATGCTACCTCCATTCAAATTTCAATATTATGTTAACATAATATTTCTACTTTGTCAGCACTTTTTCCATTATTATGGAATTTTTAATTTTCTAAATAAAATATACATAACTCACCATCCTTTTTTCTATATAAATATAAAATTAAAGTACAAAAAAAGAGTTTATTTAACTCTAAAATGGTTACTACTTCAATTTTTATTTATAAACAATCAAATCAAACACTAATGCAAACCTAACAATTACACTATCTTTAATCAAGGAAAGACTAGCTCTAGTCGCATTAAGTTTATCCTTTATTTCAGTTTCTGATTTTCCACATATAAGACAATCATTTAAATACATAATTTCTTCTTCAGACATTACCAAGTATAAATCTTTTAATCTATAATTAAATTGATTATAATGCTCTTCTGAGTCGAAATAATCTATAACAGCATCACCTATTGGATCAAATTTCTTTTTAGTAAATGATTCAAGTCGAGGCTTATATGATGGAGTTAATCTAACATGACAACCTGTTATAAACTTATTTCTTGCAATCTTAAAATCTTTAATCGTTTTTACAACATTATCATATGTAGCAGATATATTATACATTTCCATATCATTTTTTGTTAATATTAAACTATCGATATACTCTGTATCAATTGTTTTTTCTAATTCCATAGTAACCATCCTTCCATAAAATATAATAAAAGAGAGAAAATTTGGGGACAAAATCCTTATTTTTCTCTCTTGCAAATATTAGACACTTCTTTAGAGGCGTTTAAAAGAGGTGTTTCAACAAAAACCTTTTTGACGTTAAATACATACATTATAAAAATATTACTCTTATTTTTTTTCATTCAAGCATCCTCCTAAAGAAAAAAGGGCGAAAAAGTCAGTACATTATTTTAAAATAGAAATTAATACTGCTTCTTCTACCCTAATTACAATAATAATTCAGTTAAAAATAGCAGGGCTATCAATAACTTTTAATTAATTGTTTATTATTCTAATCTTTTTAAAAACTATTGTCAATAGTTTTTTTGCCAAAAATTAACAAAAAGCAAGGAATTATAATTTCTCCTTGCATAATTAATTCATTTTACCATATTATACCACTTGACAAACACAAGTCAAGCGAATTTTGGACTTATTTGGATTTATTTGGACTTATTTGGACTTATTTTGTTTTTGACTATTTTATGTTATTTTTTAAGTAAATATGTTTCTAATTCATCCAAAACTTCTTCTTCACTAAATCCTTTAATTTTATTTTTTAACTCCTCATATTTATCGCTTGCAATATCTTTATTATCTTCACAACCTACAAATACTCCCATAATACTATAATCACCATCATCCGCACTATAAATAATTCCTGCCCCGTATTCATATATATCTTTTTTAGTTAATGGTAATGGTTTATAATTTTCATCTAATTTTACTTCATCATAAAATGAACTATGAAATAAATATAAATCTATCTGAATATTATCCTTAATTACTTTATCTCTACAAATAAATCTATCAGAAACATCAATATTTTTATTTTGTAAACTATCTAATCTATTTTTCTCATGCTTCACATAATCATCAAAACTACTAAAACTATCATCTGTCTTTATCAATTCTTCATATTCTTTTTTATATTCATTAATATGTATTTCCCTTGCTAATTCATATAATTTTTTAAATCTATTAGTCATAATAATAGCCTCTTTTCCCACAAGTTCATGCGTACACATACATTATACAAAAAAATTGGATTAACTACCATACTTATCGAGTAATTAATCCAATAAATTATAATAAATTTTTACTTATACTTTCTAGCATGTAAATTCTAATATAAAAAACTGTATAAATATAATTATACAGCCATCTCAACAATAAAATTAATTTTTT
>CADCIZ010000051.1 GCA_902801685.1 uncultured Erysipelotrichaceae bacterium
TATTAATGAAAAGTTAGGAATATTGATAATTAGTAAGTCCTAATTTTTTTTGATTTTTTTTGTTGTTGGGTTTTAAAAATGATTAATTCATGTTATAATTTGTAAAGAGTTAGTAATTATATAGAATGGATTAGTGATTATATGGAAATATATGAATTATTAAATGTATATAGTAGTTTAGGTGATAGGGTTAGTGAATTATGGAGGTCGCTTTGACCCAGATGAGAAGAATAAAAGAATTAGTGAGTTAGAGTCTTTGATGCTTGATGTTAATTTTTGGAATGATAAAGATAATTCTGAGAAGATAGTTAGTGAACTTAATAGTCTTAAGAGGTCTTTATCTGATATATCTAAGGTTAAAGATGAGATTAATGATGCATTAGAGTTAATTGAATTGCTTAAAAGTGATAGTAATGATGATGTTAAAAGAGAATTAGAAAGTAATGTTTCTAAGTATGAAGATATTGTATCTAATTTAGAGGTTGAAGTATTACTTAATGGTGAATATGATAAGTGTGATGCAATTATTGATATTCATCCTGGTGCGGGTGGTACTGAGAGTTGTGATTGGGCTTCTATGTTATATCGTATGTATACTCGTTATTGTGAGAAGCATGATTATAAAATTGAGGTAGTTGATTATCAAGATGGTGAAGAAGCGGGTATAAAGAGTGCATCTATGATTATTCGTGGTATTAATGCTTATGGATATTTAAAGAATGAAAAGGGAGTACATAGATTAATTAGAATCTCTCCATTTGATTCTAATAAAAGAAGACATACTTCTTTTGCTTCAGTAGATGTTACTCCGATATATGAAAATAGTGATTTTAAAATAGATCCTAATGAAATTCGAATTGATATATATAGAGCATCAGGTCATGGTGGACAGGGTGTAAATACAACGGATTCTGCTATTCGTATTACTCATATACCAACTAAGATAGTTGTTACTTGTCAAAATGAAAGAAGTCAGATTAGAAATAAAGAGACTGCAATGAATGTACTTAAGAATAAATTATATAAATTAGAACTCGAGAAAAAAGAAAAAGAATTAAGTAGTATTAAGGGTGAGAATAAAGATATTAATTTTGGTTCACAGATTCGTACTTATACTCTTCATCCTTATAGTTTAGTTAAAGACCATAGAACTAATACTGAATGTGGAGATCCTACTAAAGTATTAGATGGTGATATTGATATATTTATAAATGCTAATTTAAAGAATAATGTTAATTAATTATTGGGGTGAGCTAGATGTTGTTTCATAAGAATAAAGATATAGATTTATCTAATATATTAGATAGAGTATATAGTAAAGATAAATTAGTAAGGTTTGCGGAATTTATTGCTGGTGTATTTATAGTTGCATTATCCTACAACATATTTTTACTTCCTAGTAATACTGTATATGGTGTGGGTGGTATAGGTGTAATTTTAAAGAAACTATTTAATATTACTCCAGCTGTTACGATATTTATAGGAAGTATGATATTACTTGTCGTAAGTTTATTTACCTTAGGACATAAGAAAACAATAAGGAGTGTAGCAGGTAGTTTATTATATCCTATATTTGTATTTGCTACTTCTTACTATATTGAGTTAATTGACTTAGGAAAATTAGAACCTATAGTTATAGTTATAGTAGGTGCGATTACTCATGGTATTGGACTTGGTTTAATATTTAAAGCAGGTTATACTACAGGTGGTACTGATATTTTAAATGATATAGTTGCGAAATTTGGTAAAATATCTATAGGGAAGGCTATGTTATTTACCGATGGAGCCATTATTCTTGTTGGTTTGTTTGTATTTAATTTTCCAACATTTATTTATTCGTTAATTTCGCTTTATATAATAAGTATTATGACTGATAAAGTTATACTTGGAATATCACAATCTAAGACATTCTATATTATTACAGATAATGAAACAAGTGTGAAGAAATTTATTATGAATAACTTAAATCATGGAGTGACAGTATTACAAGGTAGAGGTGGATATACAGGAGATAATCAAAAGGTTATTATGTGTACCTTGCCAACACGTGACTATTATATATTAAAAGAAGGATTAAAAGAAATTGATCCTAAGGCATTTTTCTTAGTAACTGATGCCTATGAAGTATCTGGAGGTGCGTAAGATGGATTTAATTAGATTAAGAAATATCAATAAGACATATAAAAATGGAGTGACTGCTATTTATGATATGGATTTAACAATAAAAAAAGGAGAGTTTGTTTTTCTAATTGGTGAAACTGGTTGTGGAAAGTCAACACTAATTAAAATGTTATATCGTGAAGAAAAACCTACTAAGGGTAAAATTATTGTAGGTGGTATTAATGTTGCCAAACTTAGAAATAGTAAAGTATATAAGTTAAGAAGAAAGATTGGAGTAGTATTTCAAAATTTCCAATTACTCCCTAAACTCACTGCTTATGAAAATGTGGCCTTTGCTTTAGAAGTATTAGGGTTACCTAAAGATGAAATACATAAAAAAGTTGTTAAAGTATTAGATTTAGTAGGTCTTAAAAATAAGGCTAAACATTATCCAACTCAATTAAGTGGTGGAGAACAACAAAGAGTTGCTATTGCCCGTGCGATAGTTAATGGTCCAAAATTACTTATATGTGATGAGCCTACTGGTAACTTGGATCCTAAAAAGAGTATGGAAATTATGGAAGTATTAGAGGCAATTAATAAATTAGGGACTACTGTAGTAATGGTTACACATGATATTGAAATAGTTAAACAGATGAACAAAAGAGTTATATTACTTAATTCTGGTAGAATAGTTAAAGATTATGAAGAGGGGACGTATAAATGAAAGCATTAAGAATTTTTTCAAGAAGTATTAGAGATTCAATAAAAAGTGTATTTAGAAACTTTTCATTATCCCTTGCCTCAATATCATGTATCACAATAACACTAATTGTAGTTGCAGTATCAATTGTCTTGTCATATAGTGTTGAAAAATTTACTAAGTTAATAGAAAAAGATGTTACAATAGTTGCTTTTATCGATAATGATAAAACAGAAGAAGAAATAAAAGGAATAGAAAAAGAAATACTTGCTCTTGATAATATTACTCCATCTAATGTTAAATTTAGAGATAAGATGGATATATCAAATGAAATGATGGAATCATCTGAGGTATTCAAAGGCATAATGCAGGATTGGACTAAAGAAGAATCTCCTATTCAAAATACTTATCAAATTAAAGTAGATGATATAGATCATATAGGGAATACTGCAAAAGAGCTAGAGAAGATTAGTGGAATTACATCTGTTAAATATGGAGCAGGTATGGTAGAGCAGATGGTAAATATTTTTGATACTGTTCGTAAGATTTGTATTGTAATAGTTGTTGCTTTAATAGTTGTAACAGCCTTCTTAATTGCCAATACTATTAAAATTACCATCTTCTCAAGAAAAAAAGAAATAGAAATAATGCGCCTAGTTGGAGCAAGCAATACTAATATTAAAATACCATTTATTATGGAAGGTTTATTCTTAGGAATACTTGGATCTATTCTACCTGTAGTAGTAACAATTCTAGGTTATACTAAGATATATGAACACTTCAATGGAAGATTATTTGTATCATTTATAACACTAGAAAAACCATATCCATTTGTACTATATATATCTGGAATACTTGTTGTAATTGGTATGATTGTAGGTATGTTTGGTTCTTGGAGAGCAGTTAGAAAGTATTTAAAAATATAAGTATGTATAATGTACTTATATTCTTTTTTTTTCATAAATTTTAGTATGAATAAGTTTATACGAAAAAGAAAAATAGTAATAAAAAGAAGAAATATAGTATTATTAATTTTTATTATGGTAATATTATGTATATTGTTAGTGTTTAATTTTATTAATAAAAGGGTAACTCCGTTGTTTTTAGATCTTGCAGAAAGTGAGACAGAAAAGTTGGCTACATTAATCATAAATGATGCTGTATCAAAACAGGTATCAGATGGTCTTACAACAGATGCTTTATATAATATTAGTAAAGATTCTAAAGGTAATATTACTTCAATTGATTTTAATAGTGTTACTGTAAATAAATTGCTTACAACAATTACTAGTAGTGTAGAACTAAATTTAAAACATTTGGAAGAAGGGAGAATAGATTTGCTTAATGTACCTGATAGTATATTAGTTAGTTACGATAAGAAGGATTTAAAAAAAGGTATTATATATAAAATACCTAGTGGTGCTGTGTTTAATAATACAATTCTTAGTAATATTGGACCAAAAGTACCAGTTAGACTTAATTTAGTTGGAAGTATTACAAGTAATATTAGTGCCAAGACAACTAATTATGGAATAAATAATGCTTTAATAGAAGTATATGTAGATATAAAAGTAACACTTGAAGTAATACTTCCATATACTAAAAGAAAAACAAGTGTCGAAACAACTGTACCTATTGCTTTAAAAATGATGCAAGGTTCTGTACCATCATACTATTCGGGTTCTAGTACTAATCCTAGTATTTCTCTTCCTATTGAATAAAACAATAAAATCATTTATAATGAAATTGGTGATATTATGATTAAATTAGATGATTTAAAATATGAATTAATGGAAAACTATAAAGATGGATTTGAACTAGATGCAGTAAAAGAAAAGTTTACTGATTACTTTTATGATTATGATTATATCCTAGGTGATTGGTCTTATGGAAAGTTACGATTAAAAGGTTTTTGTAATCGTACTAATAGAAAGTGTAATAGAATTAATGATATAAAATATAAAGATAAATATATTAAAGAATTATGTAGTTATGAATGTAGATATTTTATATTAAAGAAGATTGATTAGTATTTAGAAGGTGTTGTATGAATTTATCAAAATCAAGATACACATTAGGTGTTAGATGTAAAAAACTATTATGGTTATCATGTTATAAAGGCGAAGAAGCAGAAGATTTAGGAAATGCATCCGTACTAGAAAATGGTAATAAAGTAGGTGATTTAGCTAGAGGTTTGTTTGGTAATTATACTTTAATTAATTATGATGATAATTACATGAATATGATTGATGAAACAAAGAAAGAATTATTAAATAAGCCTAATATAATATGTGAAGCATCATTTAGTTATGATGGAAATTTCTGTTCTGTAGATATATTAAAAAATGATTTAGATGGAATTGAAATATATGAAGTTAAATCATCTACTGAACTAAAAGATATTTATAAAGATGATGTAGCATATCAAACTTGGGTTTTAAAAAAATTAGGATTAAATGTAAAAAAATCTTTTGTTGTATATGTTAATAATCAGTATATAAAAAATGGAGAATTTGATATTAATAAATACTTTATTATAGAAGATGTTACTGATGAAATAGATTTAGATAAAGTTGAAAAAGATATTAAGAGTTTAAAAGAAATTATTAACTCAAAAGAAGAACCAAATATTGATTTATCTTTGGGGTGTAAAAAGCCTTACGCTTGTCCTTTCTTTAAGTATTGTACCAAGAATCTTAAAGAGACAAATGTATTTAACATTGGATGGAATGTTCATTTTAAGAAAAAGTTAGAAATGTATTATAAAGGGATTATAACTTACAAAGAAATACTAGATGCTGGTGGATTTAATGAAAAAGCAAATGAACAGATGCGATTTGAATTATATGACTTACCACCTAAAATAAATAAAGAAAAAATAAAAGAATTTTTATCACAAATATCTTATCCTTTATATTTTTTAGATTTTGAATCATATCAAGAATCAATTCCATCTATTGATGGAACTAAACCATATCAGCAATTATGTTTTCAGTATAGTTTGCACTACTACCTAAAAGAAGATAGTAAACTTTATCATAAAGAATATTTAAGTGATGATTATAATGGGAATCCAATGTATGGACTTTGCAAGCAGCTATGTATTGATATTCCAAAAAATTCCTGTGTTTTAGTTTATAACAAAACATTTGAAATACCAAGGCTTAAAGAAATGGCTAATCTTTTTCCAGAACTTAGAGAGCATTTACTTAATATTGCAGACAATATTGTAGATTTATTAGTTCCATTTCAAAATCAAGATTATTATGTTAAAGAAATGGGTGGAAGTGCCTCAATAAAAAAAGTCTTGCCAGCACTTTTTCCAAATGATTCATCTCTTGATTATCATAATTTAGAACAAGTTCATAAAGGTGATGAAGCGAGTAATGCATATTTATCATTAAGAAATCTTTCCAATGGTGAAGAGTTAAAATTAAGAGAAAACATGCTAAAGTATTGTGGCTTAGATACATATGCGATGGTAAAAATATATGATAAATTAAAAGAAGTTGTAAAAGAGAGATGATTAAAGTGAATTTAAATAAGTTAAAATTAGAATTAATTAGTCAAAGAAAATCTAAGTTCAAGGGGAATATATATCATTATTCTCAAGTGAATTTTGCCTATAATTCAAATAAGATTGAAGGTGGTAGATTAACAGAAGATGAAACAGAGGAAATTTTTGTTACAGACTCCTTTATTTCTAAAAGCGATGATGCCATTAAGTTTGATGATTTAACAGAAATGAAAAATCATTTTAGATTATTTGATTATTGTATTGATAATATAGATGAAACATTATCTAAAGATATGATGATAAAGATGAATAAGATTTTAAAAAGAAATACAACTGATGAAGAAAATCCAAGATATAATGTTGGTGGATTTAAAGTTGTTCCTAATAAAATTGGTCTTATTAATGTTATAAATACTTCTGATCCTAGTGATGTTGAAAATGACATTGATGAATTACTTAATTGGTATCGCGGGTTAAAAAAGATTAGACTAGAGGATATCATAGATTTTCACTATCGTTTTGAGCGTATTCATCCATTTGGAGATGGAAATGGTCGTGTTGGAAGAATGATAATGTTTAAAGAATGCTTAAAGAATAATATCATGCCATTTATTGTTATGGATGATGACAAATCATTCTATATGAGAGGATTAAAAAAATATAATGATGATAAAATGTCTAGAAAGTTATAGATAATTTTAGTCATAAAATTATCTATAACGCTATTGTACCCAATTGCTGGCGTGCGTTATAGATTTTATATAGGGGAAAG
>CADCIZ010000052.1 GCA_902801685.1 uncultured Erysipelotrichaceae bacterium
CCAATATTGGTCTATGGAGAAGCATAAGTTTCGGTGAAGTAGAAAAAGCCTACCGTGAGGTAGGCAGTAGTCAAAATTTATTTTGACTTTTTGTTCTTACATTCTTATATTGCTTTTGTGAACTTATTCCACACATATAATCAAGACTTATATCTAAGTAATTACATAAATCATTTAATTTAGATAAAGGAATAGTATCAATGCCATTTTCCCATCCTGCATAAGTAGAACGACTAATACCAAGAATTTCTGAAAGTTCTTGTTGTGTTAGTTCTTTATTTTCTCTTGTTTTCTTCATTACATCATATGTCATATCGCACCTCTATAGTAATTTTTACATTAGTTGAAAAAAAATTAATAAAATTGTCGGGAAATAGTCTAAAATGTGATATAATGATTAAGCCGCGATTTATAGTTGGTATAGAGGAGTACTTTATGTATTGTGTTGTTGTGATAGTTTTATTTATAATTTTATTTATATTGATGTATATAATTTATAGAGAAAATATAGAAATTAAAAGGCAGAAAAGCATTAATATAAATTTATTAAAAGATAATAAGATATTAACTAATATTGATAAATACCAAATTGATTATTTAAAAAATGGTTATCGAAAAAAGAAATATAAGGGGAAGATTTTACTTGGTGATTATGATAAACATAGTATGTCTAATACTGTTGAGGTAATAAACAAGCTTGGATATGATGTAGATATAGTTAGTAATTCTACGGATTTATTATGTAAGTTGAAACTAAATAAATATGACTATATAATTACTAATTATTTATATAAAGAGGGTATGGATGGTATAGAGTTATGTAATGTTATTAAATATGAATTAAAAATAAATATACCTATTATTATTCTTTCAAGCAGTAATGATATGAAAGAAAAGTTTATGTGTGTTGCAGATTATTATATAGAAAAACCTCTTACACAAAATAAGTTAAGAAAAGTAATTACTCATAAATAACTAATAGTTATAAAACGGTTGATATTATATACTAAAATTGACTATTTTCAAAATAAATAGTCTTTTTTGTTGACTTTAATATTTTTAATGTTATACAATCTATTTGTAGATAGATGGAGGTTTTATGAGTAGATTAAAGTTGTTTTTAAAATCGATTAATATTAAAAGAGTAAATAATTTAAGGTTAATAGTTCCAGATAATTTTAAAGAAGTTGGAACAAAAGTGAATGATAATATTAATAAAATAAAAGGTACTAATATAGATTATATTGTTGATCCTAATTTAGTTAGATTTAATAATGGAGAAGGTAAATGTACATTTGAAGAATCTATTAGGGGCAAGGATGTTTATATATTGAGTGATGTATCTAATTATTCAATAACTTATGATTCTCAAGTGGGAATTCATCATATGATGCCCGATGAACATTTTCAAGACATAAAAAGAATGATTAATGCAACTTGTGGACATGCTAAAAGAATTATTGTAGGTATGCCTTATATGTATCAATCAAGACAAGATAAAAGAAATGGTAGAGAGTCTTTAGATCTTGCAATGGCACTTGGTGAACTTAGACACTATGGAACATCTGAAATAATTACCGCTGATGTACATAACAAATCAGCATGTGATAATGCATCACCACAGATGCCTATTAATAATTTTTATTGTAGTGATGATATTATTTTAAATTTAGTTGAAAAAGAGTATTTTAATTTTGAAAAGTCGATGGTAGGTAGTCCTGATTTTGGAGCGATACCTAGAGCTAATTTTTATGCCTCTATTTTAGGCGGCTTGCCACTTGGTGTATTTTATAAGAAAAGGGATTATAGTAAAGTGGAAAGTGGATTTAATCCTATTCAAGAACATAAATTCTTATATGAAGGAGATATTAGAGGCAAGGATGTAATTATAGTTGATGACATGATTGCAACAGGAACTTCTATTTTGGATTCTGCCAAACAACTTAAAACTAATAAAACAGGAAGAGTATTTTTAGTTGCAACATTTGGACTTTTTACTAAAGGTTATGAAATGTTTGATGAAGCATATAGTAAAGGCGTTTTTGATAAGTTATATGCAACTAACTTAAACTATGTACCAGCTGAGATTAAAAATAAACCTTGGTTTGAAGAAGTAGATTGTTCTATGAAACTTGCTAATATTATTTGTAATATTAATGAAGATAAACCTATTGGTAATTTACTTAATGCAAAAGAAGAAACAGTAGAAAAGATAAAGAAATTAAGAAATAGATAGTGAATTCTTTCTATTTTTTTAGTTTTTGTGTAATTTTTCTGAAATTAGCACTCCCTACTTGACAATGCTAAAATAGTATGATAATATGTATTCAGCAGTTAGGAAACTAGGTTGCTTAAAATATAAATTGAAGGAAGTAGGTGTTAGATGCTTTCAGAAAGACAAAGTGATTTATTAAAGATTATTGTTGAAGATTATGTTAGGACAGCACGTCCTATATCTTCTAAATCAATTTGTGATATTCTAGGGTGCTCTTCTGCTACAGTTAGAGCAGAGATGAGTAACTTAGAGGATTTAGGACTCTTAGAGAAGACACATATATCATCAGGTCGTGTTCCAAGTGAGAAAGGTTATAGATATTATGTTGATAATATAATGGTACCAAAGGAACTTACTGGAGATGATATGTTAAAGTTACAAACTATTGTTAACAATAAGTCTTTAGTTGTTAGTGATGTTATTGAAAAAAGTATGGAGATTATATCTGAATTAACCTCATATGCGGCTATAGTGTTAGGAACTCATTCTAAGAATAATTTAATTAGTAAAGTGGAAGTTGTTCCGATTGATGATAATAACTTAGTTGCGATTGTTGTTACTGATAAAGGAAATGTTGAACATAAGAATATTTATTTAGATTCTGCTGTTGATATGAAAGATATTAAACAGACTGTTGATTTAATTAATAAACTTATTGTTGGAACATCTCTAGACGAGGCAAGTTCAGTACTTGAATTTGAAGTAAAACCAGTAATTGCTAATTATGTAAAACAACATGAAGTATTATATAACGCATTTTATAATGCTTTTACAGATTTTACACATGACAATATTAAAACTAGTGGGACTCGTAATATGCTTATGCAACCAGAGTTTAATGATGTTGCTAAGATAAGGGATATTGTTAGTAAGTTTGAAGATAAAGATATAGTTGAAAGTATTAAAGAAGAAGATAACGGAATTAACATATATATAGGTAGTGAGAATGACTTTGATGATGATGTTACAGTTATTAAGACTAAATATCAAGTAAATGGTGAAGAAGGTACTATTGCTTTGATAGGCCCAAAACGTATGGAATATGACAGGGTTATTACACTTCTTAATTACATAATGGAAAATATAGAAAAGTAGGTGTTAAATGGATACAGAAGAAAAGACAAAAGTAGAAGAAAGTAAAGAAACTACTGAAGAATGTAAATGCAATGATAATTGTACTTGTGGCGATGAGTGCAAATGCAATTCTGATGAGTGTAGTGAAGACTGCAATTGTGGTGAAAATTGCGAATGCGGTGAAGACTGTGATTGTGGTGAGAACTGCGAGTGCAAAAAAGATAAGAAGGATAAAAAGAAAGAGAAGAAAAGCTTTTTTAAGAAAAATGATAAGTTAAAAGAGTATGAAAATAAAATTAAAGAATTGGAAGATAAAATCTTAGTTATGAGCGCAGATAATGTAAATTATCGTAAACGTAAAGATGAAGAAGTTGCGCGACTTCTTAAGTTCTGTAATGAAGATATTATTAAGGATTTACTTCCTGTTGCGGATAATTTTGAGAGAGCTTTAAAACTTGCGGAGGGTAATGATAATCCAGAATTTGTAAAGTTTACTGAAGGTTATCAGATGGTTTACTGTAATATTCAAAATATACTTGAAAAGTTTGATGTTAAAGCTATAGATGGTGCTAATAAACCTTTTGATCCCGTATATCATAATGCAGTTATTATGGAGGGAAAAGAGGGTGTAGAACCTGGTATGGTAATTGAGGTGTTACAAAAAGGATACTTATATAAAGATAAAGTTATTCGTCCTGCAATGGTTAAGGTTAGCGAGTAAAATAAAAGAATAAAATGTTGTTTAGTGTGAAAATATAAATAAATTAAGGAAAGGTGATTAATTATGAGTAAAACAATAGGTATTGATTTAGGTACAACTAATAGTTGTGTATGTGTATATGAAGGTGGAGAGCCTAAGGTTATAGTAAATGCAGCAGGAGATAGAACTACTCCTTCGGTTGTTGCATTTAAGAAAGGTGAAATTATAGTAGGTAAGACTGCAAAACATCAAGCAGTTACTAACCCTGAGACAATTAGTTCTATTAAAAGATTAATGGGAACTAGTAAAAAAGTAAAAGCTAATGGAAAAGAATATTCTCCAGAAGAAGTTAGTGGAATGATTTTAGGAGATTTAAAGAAGACTGCTGAAGCTTACTTGGGAGAAAAAGTTACAAGTGCGGTTATTACTGTTCCAGCATATTTTAATGATGCTCAAAGACAAGCAACTAAGAATGCTGGTAAGATTGCAGGATTAAATGTAGAAAGAATTATTAATGAACCAACTGCTGCTGCTTTAGCATACGGTCTTGATAAACAAGAAGAGATGCAAACTATTCTAGTTTATGACCTTGGTGGTGGTACATTTGATGTATCTATTCTAGAATTAGGTGATGGTGTATTTGAGGTTAAATCTACTAGTGGTAATAATAAACTTGGCGGAGATGACTTCGATGAGAGAATCGTTGATTATATCTTAGATGATATTAAAAAAGAGTATGGTACTGATCTTCGTGATAATAAGATGGCTTTACAACGTATTAAAGAAGAGGCTGAAAAAGCTAAGAAGACTTTATCTAATGTTACTTCAACTGAAATTAGTCTTCCATTTATTACTGCTGAGATTAACTATGAAACAACACTTACTAGAGCTAAATTTGAAGAGTTAACTGATGACCTTGTAGAGTCTACATTAGAACCAGTTAGAAAAGCATTAAAGGATGCAGGACTTAAAGCAAGTGATATTAATAAAGTAATTTTAGTAGGTGGTTCTACTCGTATTCCAAAGGTACAAGAAGTAGTTAAGAAAGAACTTGGTAAAGAACCTTCTAAAGAGGTTAACCCTGATGAGGTTGTTGCCATGGGTGCAGCTATTCAAGGTGGAGTATTAACTGGTGAAGTTAATGATATTGTACTTCTTGATGTTACACCACTTTCACTAGGTATTGAAACTTTAGGTGGAGTATGTACTGTATTAATTCCAAGAAATACAACTATTCCAACAAGTAAAAGCCAAGTATTCTCAACAGCTGCAGATAATCAACCAGCAGTAGATATCCATGTATTACAAGGTGAGCGTCCAATGGCTGCGGACAATAAAACAATGGGAAGATTCCAACTTACAAATATTCCACCAGCTCCTCGTGGAGTACCTCAAATTGAAGTTACATTTGATATAGATGCTAATGGTATTGTTAATGTTAAAGCAAAAGATTTAGGTACTGGTAAGGAACAATCTATTACTATTACATCATCTACAAATCTATCTGACGATGAGATTGATAAGATGGTTAAAGAAGCTGAACAAAACCGTGAGGCTGATGAGAAACGTAAAGAAGAAGCTGATACTAAGAATGAAGCTGAACAAGTCATTTTCGCAACAGAGAAAGCTATTAAAGATTTAGGTGATAAGGTAGATTCATCTGACAAAGAAAAAGCTGAAGCAGAGATTAAAGATTTAAAAGAAGCTCTTGATAAAAATGATATTGATGATATTAAGGCTAAGAAAGATAAACTAAATGAAACTGCTATGAGTCTTGCTACTAAGGTTTATGAACAAGCAGCTAAAGCTAACCAAGCTAACCAAGAAAATACTGAGGCTACTGAAACTAAAGAAGATAAGAAGTCTAAAAAATCAGATGATGATGTAATTGATGCTGAATATGAAGAAAACTAATAATGAAGTTCTAGGTAACTAGAACTTTGTTTATAGATAGGAGAAACATGGAAAAAGAGAAAAATAGATCTGAAATAGATGTTAAAGATACGTGGGATTTGTCTAAAATATTTAAAAGTGAAAAGGAGTTTGAAGAAGCATTTAGTAGTATTGATGAGTTAGTTAATAAGGTAGTAAGTTTTAAAGGTAAAATAATGGAAAGTAGTGATTCTTTATATAACTTTTATATATCATATGAGAAGATGGATAGATTGCTTACAAAATTATTTATGTATGCGTCTTTAAATAGAGATGCTGATACTACTAATACTAAAAATCAAGCATTAAAGATGCGAGTTCTTAAGAAAAATGAAGATATATCTAACGCAACATCATTTATATCATCAGAAATGTTATCTGTTGATTATGATTTAGTATTGTCATATATAAAAGAGGATGAAAGATTAAAAGATTATGCTTTTGATTTAGAGAAGATGTTTAGATATAAAGAACATACTTTGTCTGAGAAAGAAGAGGCAATTATTACTCTTGCTACTAATGCTATGGGTACTGGTAGCGATGCATTTAATTATATTGATAATACAGATATAAATTTAGGTGAGATTAAAGATAGTGATGGTAATTTAGTTGAACTTACTAATAGTAATTATATTAAATATATGACAAGCACTGATAGAAATGTTAGAATTGACGCTTTTACTCATATGTATAAATATTTTGAAGGACTTAAGAATACTATTTCAGCATGTTTAAATGGAAATATTAAAGAGAATTTCTTTTTAAGTAGAGTAAAGAAGTATTCATCACCACTTGAGGCTAGTCTATACTCTGATAATATTAATATAAGTGTATATAAA
>CADCIZ010000053.1 GCA_902801685.1 uncultured Erysipelotrichaceae bacterium
TCCAGATATATCACCTGATATCAGTAGTATCAGAAGTTATATAGAATGTATGCTTGATCTTCCTTGGAATAAAGTAACGACAGATTTAGATGATCTAAACATCATTAGTAGAAGGTTAAATGAAACACATTTTGGACTTGATGATGTAAAGGATAGAGTAATAGAATATTTAGCTGTTAAGAAGAATAATCCTAATATAAATAGTCCAATAATATGCTTAGTAGGCCCTCCTGGAGTAGGAAAAACTACACTTGCAAAAAGTATTGCAAAAAGCATTAATCGTAAATTTATAAAAATTAGTGTGGCTGGTATATCCGACGAAGCAGAGATACTAGGACATATGCGTAGTTATGTAGGGGCTACTCCTGGTAAAATTATATCTGGTTTAATTAAGGCAAAAACTAGTAATCCAGTTATTCTACTAGATGAGGTAGATAAAATGACTAAAAGTTATAAGGGGGATCCAGCCTCTATCTTGCTTGATGTATTAGATAGCAATCAGAATCACAGTTTTGTAGATAACTATATAGATGAAGAAGTAGACTTATCAAAAGTATTATTTATATTAACTGCTAATAATATTGATGATATCCCTATTGCTTTAAAAGATAGATTAGAAATAATAAAAATAGATGGTTATTCAGAATATGAAAAATTAGATATTGCTAAAAACTATTTAATTCCAAATGGTATGAAAGCACATAATATTAATTTACATTTAAGTGATGAATTAATAATTAATATTATTAGAAATTATACAATTGAATCTGGAGTTCGAGAACTTGAAAGAAATATAGCTAAAATATGTAGAAAAGTTGTAACCAAAATATTAAGAGAAAAAATAAGTACTGATGATATTATAATAAATGAAGATACATTAATTAATTATTTAGGAAAGAGTAAACATCTAAAAACAATTATTGAACAGAAGGTAGGCGTGGTTAACGGCTTATCTTGTACACCTTATGGTGGGAATGTACTTCCTATTGAAGTAAACTATTATAAAGGTAGTGGAAAACTAATACTTACTGGGCTTTTAGGAGATGTGATTAAAGAAAGTGCAACCATTGCTTTAAGTTATATAAAAGCAAATTATAAGAAGTTTAATATAAGATATGAGGATTTAATTAATAATGATATTCATATTCATATACCAAGTGGTTCTGTGAGTAAAGAAGGACCTAGTGCGGGAGTTGCGCTTACTACATCTATTATTAGTGCCTTTAATCATTTAAAAGTAGATGGCTCTATTGCTATGACCGGTGAGATTACTCTTCGTGGAAATGTACTTCCTGTAGGTGGTATTAAAGAAAAGAGTATTGGTGCATTAATGAATAATATTAAAACAATGTTTATACCATATGATAATTTAGATGAATTAGATGAAATACCTAGTGATATTAAAGATAAAATAGAATATATTCCAGTAAAAAAATATATGGATATATATAAGGAGTTAGGAAAATAAGATGTTAACAGATGATTTTGATTTATATTATGATTTTAAATTTTTAGAAGGTGTTATTTTTAGTGCAATTGCTAGTACAGATTTAAGTTCATTATTTACAAAAATTGATGAATTAAAGCGACTTGAACAATTAATTGTAGATAATCGTTATATATTTGATTGTCATGCTACAAATAACATAAGCATCATTATGCAAGAGTTAAGATACATTGAAGATGAACATACTATTGAAAGAGGAGAGATTATCAATAATATTATAAATGCTATTAATTCTGGTTATGAAATAGAAGATAATTATGATTTTTATAGATATGAAATGTGTGTAAGAAACAATACTAATAAGTATAGACATTTAAAGAAAAATATTGTTGATAAATATAAATATTTAATAGATACAAGTATTGCTCTTGATAGCGCAGTTTTACATAGTCATACAATTGATGTCAATTCATTTGATAAGTATTATAAAGATTTAGTTGATAATCCAATTTATATAATGAGCATTAGGGCAATTATTAATGAGTATCCATTAATACTTAATGATGAAAGATTTATAAGTAGAATGAATAAAGTGCTTAGTAATTCTAAAGAGAATAAAAAGATTAAACTATTGAGAAAAGATATAAAAAAGATTAAAAGTAAGTTTTAAAAGACTTTCTTTTTTGTTATACTAATTATGGTGGTTTTATGCAGTTATCTGATATAAATAAAGTTGGTAATAAGACTATTATTAATTTAAATAAGTTAGGAATCTATAACATTGATGATTTAGTTACATATTATCCATATCGTTTTGAGATTATTAAAAGAAGTGATATGAATACTATAAAAATAGGTGACAAAATAATAATAGATGGTGTAATTGAAACAAGTCCTAATGTTTATTATTATAATAGAAGAAAAAATGTAATGAGTTTTAGAATAAATATTGAAAGTAGGATAATAGTTATATCTATTTACAATAGGGCATTTTTAAAAAATAAACTTAATATTGGTTCTACTACTACTGTTAGAGGTAAATATATATCTTTAAATAAAATAGTTGCGACTGATATTAGTCTTGGTGCGTTATCAGATGAATCTAAAGTGGAAGTTATATACCATGAATCAAGTAAGATTAATTCTAAAGAAATAAATAATTATATTAATGAAACGTTAGAAAGCTATTGCGCTAAAGATTATATACCAGAATACTTAAGAAAAAAATATGGTTTTATATCAAAGATAGAAGCATTAAAAGAAATACATAAACCTACATCATCTAACAAATTAAAACAAAGTATAAATATGCTTAAATATGAGGAATTATTTTTATTTATGCTTAAGATAAATAGGCTTAGAATTAGTAGAAACAAAGTAGATGGATTAAAAAGAAGTATAGATAAAAGATTAGTAGATGAGTTTATTAATACGTTACCATTTAAGTTAACTGAAGATCAATTAAAGAGTGTAGATGATATCTATAATGATTTAACAAGTAATAAAAGAATGAATAGACTTATAGAAGGTGATGTTGGCAGTGGTAAAACAATAGTTGCTTTCATTTCCTTATATATAAACCATTTATCAGGCTATCAAGGGGTACTTATGGCACCTACTGAGGTGCTTGCTAATCAACACTATAATAATATAAAAAAATTTATGAATATAAATATCGAAATACTAACTGGTAGTACTAAATCTAAAGATAAGAAAGATATTTTAAAAAGATTAAAGAATAAAGAGATAGATATACTAATTGGTACTCATTCTTTATTTAGTGATGATGTTATATATAATAATTTAGGTTTAGTTATTACTGATGAACAACATAGATTTGGTGTTAATCAAAGGGCATCTTTAAAAAATAAAGGCATTACACCAGATATATTATATTTATCAGCTACTCCAATACCAAGAACATATGCTTTAACTATATATGGAGATATGGATATATCGATTATTAATACAGTCCCAAATGGTAAAAAAGAAATAATTACTATATTAAAGAAAAATAGTGACATAAAAGATGTGCTTACAATGATGTTAGAAGAGTTAAAGAAGAAACATCAAATATATGTAATAGCTCCTTTAGCAGAAGATAGTGATTCTAGTGATTTAGAAAGCGTTAATGCATTATCTGATAAAATGAATAAGGCACTTGGAAAGGTTGCTAATATAGGTATTATGTGTGGTAAAATGGATACCAATGATAAAGATAATGTAATGAATAAATTTAAGAATAAAGAGATAGATATACTAGTTAGTACAACAGTTATTGAGGTTGGAGTAGATGTAGAAAATGCAACAATGATAGTTATATTTGATGCTGAAAGGTTTGGTTTATCTACACTACATCAACTTCGCGGTAGAGTAGGTAGAAATACCTTACAATCATATTGTATTTTAGTTAGTGATAAAGATACAGAAAGACTAAATATTATGGTTAATACTAATAATGGTTTTAAAATCAGTGAAGAAGATTTTAAACTTAGAGGTAGTGGAGATTTATTTGGTGTAAAACAAAGTGGCGATATGAATTTCAAACTTGCCAATATTAAACGAGATTTTAAATTGTTGCTTAAAGCAAAAGAAGATAGTTTAGAGTATTTAAATAGTAATGATTATAATAGTGATATTATAAATATATTAGATAATTCATATAACTTAGATTAAAAGGAGTGATGCAATGATAAATGTTGTTGCTGCATTAATATATAAAGATGATTGTGTATTGATAGCAAAAAGAGCTACAGGTGATAATGATGTTATAAACAAATGGGAATTTCCTGGTGGAAAAGTTGAAGATGGAGAATCGGAAAAACAAGCAATAGAAAGAGAAATAAAAGAAGAATTTGATATTGAGATAAAAGTAAATAGATATCTAGTTAATAATGTTCATCATTATCCATCAAAAACTGTTAATTTAAAACTATATGAATGTAAGTATATATCTGGTGAAATTAATTTACATGATCATTTTGATTATAAATGGGTTAATCCAAAAGAATTATTAGATTACGATTTAGCAACTGCTGATATACCTTTAGCAAGATATGTTAAGAAATTACATAAGTAATTTTTTTAAGAAGAAAAAAAGGTTCTGTCGTAAAAAAAATTATTTAATTTTGCGATAGAGCCTTTTTGTTTTTGTTCTAACAATAAACTATTGATTATTATTTAATTCTATACCGTCAATACTTGTTTCATATATCCAATTTTTTAAATCTGCATTGTCGCCAGTTTCATAGAATTTAATAAGTTTTTCAAAGAATGTAGGTTGATTATCCTGTGCGATAGTAATTATTCCACAGCCATTATCTATCATTATTTTATTTGCGAATAACATTGCTACTCGTTTATTACCATCTATAAACATCTGTCTTCTCATAATCCATAACATAATTTCTATTGCTATTTCTGTTTTTGTTTTTTCAGGTTGATTAAGTAGTCTTTCTAATTCTTCTTTAATTTGGCTTTCTATTGGAAATTGTGGTTTCCAAGTAGTTCCACCAATATTTACAGGTGTTGTCCTAATTTTACCTAAATTTTGATCTAATACTAGTTTATCACAAGTTAGCTTATGTATTTGACATAATGCTTTATAATCATATTCTATACCCTCATTTTCTAGAATAAATTGCCAAGCATATTTTAAATTATTAATAGCAATTATTTTATCAACAGTTAAGCCATTAACAATACCACCATCATAAATTGCTTGAGTTTCAGGATAGGTAACACCAATGCCTTCAAGATTAGCGCTTTTCCATATATAGTCAACTATATTTCTTTTTGCAACAAATACATTTTGTTCTCTTGTTAAATTAAATTTATTTTCCATAGTTATTCAACTCCTTGACATTATTATATAACAAATTAAAAAAATATCCTAGTCTTTTGACTAGGATTTCAGGGGGGAAGACTAATGTCATGCCCTCCTAAGTACTTTTCCTTTATATTATAACGAATTATCGTTTAGTAAAGTTTAGAAAAGTTTAACTAAATACTACTTAATTTACTACTTTTGGTAGCCCTGTGGGTGGTTGAAATAGAAAAAAACTAGTAAGTGGAGTAGAGCTTACTAGATTTTTTTAAAATTATTTTTTCTTTTTCTTTAGAAGTATATTTTTCACAAAAATAATTAAAAATTTCTGGAATTTCATTAGGTGATATTATACCAACTTGATAATTATTTATCTTACCTTCAAGATACATTTGTAATCTGATACTTTCGATACTAAGTTTTTTATCTATTTTACATGTTATTTGTTTAACATTGCATTCTTCTGGTAGCTGATAACCATTTCCTTTCCATCCTGGTCGTGCAGGATTGTGAAAATCATTTCTATAAACCGCAATATTATCAGAATCAATTCCTCTATAAACATCATAATCATAAAAGTAAGTAGAAAAATTTTCTTTTTTGAATATTCCAACCTTATTATCATATAAATATAAGCAGACATATAAATCTTGAGTATCAAGTAATGTATTTTGATTGGTTTTGTCTATATTATCATTAGTTTTAGTAAAATTTGAAGATTTCTTTAATAATTCTTTTAATATGTTTTTTTTACAATAAGTACTCCAATTATTGCGCATATAATTTGGCAAGTTTACATAATCAACTGATATATGCTCTAGTAATTGAGAATCGTTTATTCCGATATCTATCATATCTATATCAAGTGGCTTTCCTTGATTTATATTAAACTCATCTTGGTATAATTGATTATCTCTTATTATATATTTTAACCCAAAATCACATAATTCTATTCCAAATCTATTTATGGTTATTTGTGTTCTTATTTTCTTTTTCTTATTGGAATATATTGCAGGAAGAGTGATATTTGGGAGATTATAATAAAAATTATACATTTTTTGTGGATTTACATTTTTATGAACCATTAATCTAGTTTTGTTGTTTACATCGTTAAAATTAGCAAAATAAAGTTCCCCGTCATTTTTTTTATGAAAACAGTATTCTCTCAACTGGATACATATCAAACAATCTGAAAACAGCAATATATTCAAATAAATTTCTGTAAAATTTAATTTCACTATGTAGATAATATTCATATTTCTTTGGTATAGAGAAAATTTTAATTAATTGTTCTAACCCATCTTTCCAAAAATTTTCATTATAGTTTTTCTTTAAAAATTCTAATACTTCTTTTAAAGAAACTTGTTCTTGTTTG
>CADCIZ010000054.1 GCA_902801685.1 uncultured Erysipelotrichaceae bacterium
TGGCCCAGCAAGCCGCCTTCGCCACTGGTGTTCCTTCTAATATCTACGCATTTAACCGCTACACTAGAAATTCCACTTGCCTCTACCACACTCAAGTCTACCAGTTTCTAAAACGAACTGGGGTTAAGCCCCAGGCTTTAATCTTAGACTTAATAAACCGCCTACACACGCTTTACGCCCAATAAATTCGGATAACGCTCGCCCCCTACGTATTACCGCGGCTGCTGGCACGTAGTTAGCCGGGGCTTTCTGGTAAAGTACCGTCAACTTATTATCATTACCTATAATAAGAGTTCTTCCTTTACAACAGAGTTTTACAATCTATAAGACCGTCATCACTCACGCGGCATTGCTCGTTCAGGGTTTCCCCCATAGACGAATATTCCTAACTGCTGCCTCCCGTAGGAGTTTGGGCCGTGTCTCAGTCCCAATGTGGCCGATTAGCCTCTCAGCTCGGCTACGCATCGTCACCTTGGTAGGCCATTACCCCACCAACTAGTTAATACGCCGCAAGCTCATCTTTAAGTGAAGCCAAAGCTCCTTTTAGCATAAATAGTTATCTAATTATGAATCATCCGGTATTAGCGTTCGTTTCCAAACGTTATCCCAGTCTTAAAGGTAGATTACTTACGTGTTACTCACCCGTCTGCCACTAAGTGAAAAATCCATCGCAGATTTTGTGCAAGCACTCCATCATTGTTGGGTCACTTCGTTCGACTTGCATGTCTTAGGCATGCCGCCAGCGTTCATCCTGAGCCAGGATCAAACTCTCCAAAAAAATAAATTAATTTAATAATTTTTTGAAATTTGAAATTGTTTGTCCTAACTAATTGTGAATTGACATTTTGCTCAGTTTTCAAAGATCATTCACTTCTCTTCACAAGAAGTGATACCATTATATCAAACATAAAAATCAATGTCAATACTTTTTTAAAAGTTTTATTAATTTTTTATTTGATTATGTAAATAACTGTGCCATCAAAAGACACGATTCAAATATAACAGAAATGAAAATTGATGTCAATACTTTTTTTCGTTTTTCAACATTTTTTTAAATTTTGTTATATTTTATATGCAGTTTTTGTCGACTGCCAAATTAATATATCAAATATATATTTTCTTGTCAACACTTTTTTAACTTTTTTTTAACTTTTTTTAACGCTACTGATTAATGCTTTGCTTCTTCAAATCAATATATTCGCGCATGTATATTGCATTAGCGTCACTATTAAACATAATAACCATATTATTGTATGCTTTAATTAATTCATCCATTCCATTATTTATTACAATATGCAAGTCATTTGAATAATTCATAGATTTTCTATGACATTCATATTCTCCTTTATCCAACACTTTATAATCCCCTTTTGGAAAAATGCGAAGATCTAAATCATAGTCAATATATTTAATTGTACCTTCCTCTATTATAAAAGGAGATGCAATATTACAATAGTAGTATATGCCATCAGATTTCATTTGTGCAATAATGTTATACCATTTATTCTTAAAAAAATACATAATAGCTGGTTCTTTGGTCCTCCAGGTTGTTCCTTCTGATTCTCTTACTAATGTTTTATTATTTCCAAAAACTAAATAATCTTTTTTTATATCTAATAATATAGCCTCATCCCAAGACCTATGTATTTTTCCATCATGTTTATAACATTGAATTTGATACTTATCTCCTATATACATTCTCTTCATAAAACCACCAACCGAACCCATTATATCAAAAAATAAGAAAACGAACAAATCATTTTCTTACTTTGTAGCCTCTTCGAGCGCTTTATTTAATTGTGCATCATTATAATTAGTATCCCCGAACGATATTTCTTCTGTATCAATTTCAATATCCGGAATAATTCCTTCTGTATCATTGATCCAATTCCCTTTTGGTGTTAGCCATTTTTTTGTTGTTATCTTATATTTATTATCACTGTCTAACGATACCATTTCTTGCGCAGTTCCCTTACCATATGTCTTCTTACCAACAAATATGCTATTATCATAGTTCTCTCTAATTCCTACAATCAATAGTTCTGATGCCGAAGCACTATTTTCATCACCTAATAAAATTATTTTATACTTTTTATTCTTTTTTGCCTCACCATATGTCTTAGAAACATTGCTTCCTTTCTTTAATTGATACACAACTTGTTTCTTAGTCATAAACTTTTTAAGTATTGAATCAACCGTTGTTAAATATCCACCAGAATCTCCTCTAACATCTATAACTAATGAATCTATTCCATTTTTTTCTAACTCTGTTAACTTACTTAAGAATTGTTCATAAGTATTAGCTGCAAACAACGATATATAAATGTATCCAACTTTTTTATTATTATAATCAATAGTATTAGAATGTACCGAAT
Source organism: uncultured Erysipelotrichaceae bacterium (assembly GCA_902801685.1). Taxonomy (GTDB): domain Bacteria; phylum Bacillota_I; class Bacilli_A; order RF39; family UBA660; genus RUG12438. The sequence goes on from CADCIZ010000054.1 coordinate 2,376, forward strand.
CTATTTCAACATTATTCTTAGATACAACAATTTCTTTGTTCTCGCCATCTCTTATTATAGTTAATTTAAACTCAGTATTTTTACTCTTAGCAACATAATTACTAAATTCACTAAGCTCCATGCTAGATACATCTTTATCATCTATCTTATTAATGATATCCCCCTCTATAATTCCTGCTTTATCTGCTTGAGATTCTTTAAATACACCAGCTACAACAATATTACCATCAGAGTTTTTACCTATCATAAGTCCTAGTCCCTGATACTTACCATTTAATGCAATATTAATACTTCTATTCTCTTCATCAGTTAGATATACAGAATACGGGTCATCTAATGTTTTCATCATTCCAGCAATTGCATCATCTATCAATTGTTTCTTATCAACTTTTTTGTAATAATTATCAATAATATAATTATAATTATCTATAAAAGTAGTAAGATTCTCATCATACTTAACTTTTTTAACTGATTTTTTACTTGATAGATTAAAACCAAGTACTAGACACAATGCACATGCCGATACCATTAATATAAACTCTTCAACTATACCTATTTTATATTCTCTATTTTTTCTTTTAAGAAATTTTATAATATTCATAAATCACCTTCTAAATCGTTATTAATAGTTTAACACACAATTAATTCTATGTCTATAATCTATTTTGTGATACAATAGTAAAAAGGAGTACAAATATGAAACTATTTAATGAATTAGATGAAAATTTTATTTGCGAGAATTGTGGTAAAAATGTTAGTAAACTTGTTTATTCATCAAGAGATCACTGTCCATATTGTCTATATTCTAAACACGTAGATATTAATCCAGGAGATAGAGCAAATGAGTGCAAAGGATTATTAAGACCTGTAGGCATTGAAAAATTTAAAGATACATTTAAAATATTGTACATTTGTCAAAAATGCAAAGAACGCCACAAAAATGTAATGGCTAAAGATGACGATATAAATAAAGTTATAGAAATATCAAAAAGTGAGTTATAATCAAACTCACTTTTTCCATACATCCTCGTTTGTATCTTTCTTTATTTTAATATCTGGAAGTTCTATTCTATCTTCATCAAATTTCTTTTTGATATCTAATTCATCTACTTTCATTGCCTCAACACTATCTTTAATAGTATTATCAATTAATTTCTTTTTATGAATTACTTTATTAAACTCATCATCTATATCTTCTACATCTAATTCATCATAATCAAGTATTTCAGATGAGTCATCAACCAATTCTTCCTCTTCTAATTTATCATCGCTAGAATTGTCAACAACACTAAAATCTTCTTTATTCTTTTCGTCATCGGTATCGTTATCACAATATTCCTCTAAATCTGCATTCAATTTAGAATCAATATTGTCACTATCACTATCAGTATCAGCAATACCATCATTATCTTTCATCTTACGTATTTCTTTATCTATCAAATAAGATAACAACACTAATAAAAACAAGATAAATGCTACAAGCAGTATCACCCAATAATTAGCTATAAAATCCATACAATCCCTCTTTCAATTCTTTTCTGTTTTTATTCTTTTAAATAATCCGCACCCTTAAACGAATCATATCCAAGTAGATTTGGATAGTTCTGTTGTCTTAACACTTCATACACCATAATCGCTACACAATTAGATAGGTTAAGTGCACGTATTTTATCATTAGTAGGTATTCTAAGACATTTATCAATATTATTTTTTAGTATCTCCTTTGGAATACCAGTGCTCTCACGTCCAAATACTAAATACATATTTTTAGTAGTATCACTATAATCAAAATCAGTATGAGTCTTAGTTCCATATCTAGTCAAGAAATAAAACTCCCCATCATTCTTACTTAAGAAATCATCATAGTTCTCATATACTACATAATCACAACTATCTATATAGTTCGCACCACTTCTTTTAATACTTTTTTCATCTAATGAAAATCCTAGTGGCTTAATTAAATGTAATTTAACTCCAGTACCCGCACAGGTACGCATAATATTGCCTGTATTTTGCGGTATCTCTGGCTCATATAATACAACATTTATCATTTAACACCACCCAAATTTAAATCATTAATTGCATCTATATCAAGACTATAATATATATTTTCAATTATTCCATCATTATATATAATAATTGTAGGAAGCATTCCAACATTTAAATTAGTATTATATGTATTATTAAAGTATTCTAAGAATTTATCATTAAATTCTTTATAATCAACATATACGAAATTGTTATATAAATTTAGTTCAATAATTTTATCTTTTAAATTATCTTCAACATCTTCTTTAGTTAAATCATACTTATCAGATATATATATAACAAGTGATGACGATTCAGATAAATACTCTTTCAAATCATTACTACTCATATGATTTGCATACTTGTATAAAGAACTAGTCTTCTTAAGATTATTGTTATAGAAACTCGCACCAAAAAGTGTTACAAATACTACTCCTATTAACAAAACTAATAATACAAAATAATTTTTAGCAGGTATCTTCTTCATAATCCTCCTTATTATATCATCAAATAAGTATTTAATCAATTACTCTTCTGGTTCTTTAATTTCATCAATTGTAACTACCGGAAGCACTATTCCTTCTTGCTTACATACATCATTAAATTTAACTCTAAAATTATTAAGTTCTTTAATTATAGTATCAGGATATATTCTTTTACTATTTTTTATTGCATTATATACATCTCTTACATCTACTAAAGGTTTATTCTCATATAGTGCATTAGAAAATGCTGCAGTTAATACCGAAAAGCAAATATCTGGATACATCGCACCAAGACCATATACTCTTTTATAAGGATTAGTAGCCTCAACAATGCTTTCAAGTAACATCTTAACTATATATTCATTATATTTAAACTTTATACCAGTTTGTCTTTCTATCTTAGGAAGAGTTCCCATAAGTATTTTAACAACCGTTTCTCCAGTAGGTTCTAACACATCTATTCTATCAAACCTTCTTAAGAATGCTCTATCGCGAACAACATAAGTATTATATTCAATATCAGTAGTCGCACCTATTAGTTTAACCATACCTCTATCAATAACCGGCTTTAAAATGTTAGCTAAATCCATTGGATTATCACTTTTCGCACCAATTAATGTATGAATCTCATCGATAAATAGAATCATCTTGTTAACATTTCTTAACTCATTTACTAAAACGGATATAATTAACTCTTCTTTACCATTATATGTAATCTTACCCACTAATGATGATGAATTAATCTTTACAACTTTATAACCTAATAATGCATTAGGTACTACACCTTTTTGGATACGATATGCAAGTCCTTCTACAATAGCAGTCTTACCAATACCAGCCTTTCCTATTAATAATCCTGATTTTTCTGGAGTAAGTAAAACTATCATTAGTTTTTTTATCTCTTCATCTCTTGCAATCGCAGGATCTGTTACATATGTTTTACTAGTTAAGTCTTCCCCATATGAATTTAATATACTAATACCACTCATATCCATATTATTCATTCTATCGACCTCTATACCAATTATATAATAATTCAAAAAAAAAGAAAAGATTTATCTAAAACTTTCTTCTCTAAATGTAATGATTTGGTCAGGAGCAAGGTAAAGATTTCTATTCTGTCTTTTTAATCCTTCAAAATCAGTATTAAAGTTCATTAACACTTTATCTATAGTATCGCCATCCTTAGTTATATAGATATTTGCTCTACCTGTTGGCACCATGATTTGCTCACCTGGATAAAGATAATCATTTTTATTAAGCCCATTTAATGTTACTAAATCATCTACTTGTATATTATACTCTTTTGCAATCCCGTATAAAGTATCACCTGATTTAACTATATATGCTTCAAACGCATCATCACTCACAGATGGCACTATAATATAAGAACCATTATCCATATTTATACTACTATTAATCTCTCTTAATTTATCAACAGTTGTATTAAATCTATTTGCAATCATCTCTAATGTATCACCAAACATTACTTGATATATACTATACATAACATCACCTAGTTTAGTATATGCGGGCGATTGTTAAAGTTTACAAGTATTAGTTATATTTTAAATATTCATACATATATTATTTTGAAAGGCTAACTATTAAAAGTCAATAGCTTTTATAAAAAAAATTAAATTTGGAAAAGAATCCCACGCCAAAAGACTTCAAAAACTATATTTTTTAAAA
>CADCIZ010000055.1 GCA_902801685.1 uncultured Erysipelotrichaceae bacterium
TTATTTATGAAATTACCTAGAATTACAAAAGTGCTATTAATTTATGTATTAGTATTAAATTTCGTTATAAATGTTCAATATACATTAAATAAAAGAAATCTTTTTAATGATATAGAATATAAAAAGATTATAATCACAGGAAACACAAAAAAATTATCCATAGCAGAGGCAAAAAAAGAAAAATGTATATTTGATAGTGTAAGTTGTAAAATTCGTGAAAAAGGCAAAGAAATAGGTTTAAACGAGGAGCAAATTTTAATATCAATAGCAATATCTAAATGGGAGACTGGTAACTATACATCTAAATTATTTAAAGAGAATAATAACGTAGGTGGGATGTATTGCAATGGTAACTTTATTAAGTACGATTCTTTAGAAGAAGGAATAGAAAAGTTTTTGATTAACCTAAAAAGTAATTACTTTGATATAGGATTAGATACTATTGAAAAGATACAACCTAAATATTGTCCGATAGGTGCTGAAAATGATCCTAATGGTTTAAATAAGAATTGGATACCAGGAGTAACTAAATTTTATAATGAATTAAAGGTCAATTAATAAAATGCTATACTGATAACATTAAGGCTCAGAAGAACTAGCACATAAATGATATCGGTATTTATAAACCATTATATTTTAAGGGTAATTTTTAATACAAAATTATCTTCATATCCACGACCACCTTTAGTCTTTTCATAAATAACCTTATCAATGATAGAGTGGAGTAATTCGTTCTTTTGTTTTATTGTATCACATTTATTATAAGAATCAATAGCTAATTCCAATAAAGGAATAGCTTTTTTTCTTTCTTCATATTTTTTAATCATATCTATATTAGAAATTTCTTTTTTTCTGTTTTCTAAATTATTAATTTCTATTTTAAGTTTATCAATTCTTGTATTAAAAATATCTTTTGTATATGTACCATCTTCAAGAAGATCATAACAACGTTCAAGTTTATTATTTGCTTTTTTTAGTTCGAAATCAATTATAGAAATAAGATTATTATTTTTATTTATTTCTTTTTTATATTCTTGATTATAATTATTAATATAATTTTCATACTCTTTCAAAACATCTTTTAAAGAAGTTAATAATCTTTCTTCTACAAGTTGTAAGTTACTACCTACAGTTTTACAACGAGGAGTTTTGCAATAAAGTGTATCAACATGGCTTCTATTACTATATGGTCTTCTAATCATATTTTTATTACAAATAGGACACACAATTAAACTAGCAAGTGGATTTTGTAATTCAAAAGAATCTGGAGTTCTATTGACTCTTAAATTATCTCTCTTAGCAAGTATAATTTTGGTTCTTTCATCATCTTCATCTAATATTGCTTTGAATTTTCCCTTTACTTTAATATAATTATCAGATTTAGGCCTAGTTTTTACTAATTCTCCATTTTTCATAATATTAACAGTTTGTCTTTTTCCCCACGTTACATAACCATAAATAGAAGGGGAGGATAGAATGGTTCTAATCATACTAGGAGTCCATAATTTATTTATTTTTGGTTTAATTTCTAAATAATTTAAATAATTTGCTATTGCAGAAGTACCCATATCAGTTTTAATTACAATTACATCATTATTATTAAATTTTGAGTCAATATTACATGAAATAAGTTCACTTTTCTCCATACTATATATTTTAGCAATAGAACCAATTGTATCTCCTTTTTTTACTTTATAAGTTGTATTTATACCATAAGCAAATAAATCTGCAATGAGATTAACTATTTTAGCTTCTTCTTCATTAATTTCCAATGTGAATCCTTTATCATTTTCTAATTTCTTTTTTTTATATCCATAGGGTTCTTTAGAATTTATATATTTACCTTCTTTAACAGACCTAATTCTACCTCGTTTTAAAATCCTTTTAGTATACAACAAATACTTTCTAGATTGATATAATCCATCTTCAAAATAAGATAAATCATCCTCATTATCTAAATCATATACTTTATATGGGGTTATTATCTTTGTATTTGAATATTTAAAGGTCTGGGCTATAATTCCCTGGTCAATACTGTTTCCTCTTGCTAGACGTTCTATTTCAACACATAAAACTGCTTTTATATCATCGCTTTCTATTTTAGTTAATACTTCTTGCATTTTAGGTCTATCTTCAATTGTATCTCCCGAAACAACTTCTCTATAAATATTCTTTTCAGGAATTTTAATTCCAAAAGTATTTATAGACCATTCTTGTAATTCTTTTTCATGTCTTTTTAAAGTCATTTCAATAGGCTCATCCTTATAATAATCCATATCCTTTCTAGATTTTCTTAAATAAATTATAATTTCATTTACAATATCATTTATAGAACAATTATCAGGAATTTGTAATATTTTTTTTATTAATTCTAAATTCATAAGTATATCATCTCCTTAAATTCTATTAATTTTCTTGAAAATTAAACACAAATATGATATACTTATACACGAAAAACAAGTATATAAGTATATCTTTCAATAAGATTATTCTTTTATATTTAAAAACAAGTATATAAGTATATCTTTCAATAAGATTATTCTTTTATATTTTTAGTTTTGCTGACTAATTTGTTTTTCATTTGACTAGTTCTGTTCTAGCAGACTAGTCTTTTTTTATTTTTTAACAACAATAGTTAAATTACAACCTAAAGTTTTGCCATTACAACCCGTAGGATTAGCAATAACAGAAATAAGTTCGTCATTTTTAATTTTTTCCATTAATTCATAGCATAAATCGGCACTTATATTACCAATTTGTCTTTTATTATGAAACACGCCCAATGCTTCTTCACGATGTTGATATTCATACGGAATCAATTCTAATTCATCACATTGCTTTACTTTACTAATGTTCTTTTGTCTGCTTGTACCATCTTCATTATCAAAAGTAACACCAACAACTTTAGAATGTATACATCTCAAATTACATTTATCAGCATACAATTCAGGATTATGTATCATGTCATAATAATTTTTATTTTTAATTCTAACAATTATATAAATTATTAAATAAACATACCAAGTAACTAATGTTAAAAAAATATGTATCCAAATATTTTTCTTTTTTAACATCCATTTTTCAAAATTATTCATAATTTAATCTCCTTAATACTTTCTAATATAAATTTAATATATCTATCTGCTTCATCTTCATATTTATCAATCTTAAATTCAAACAGATCATTATTTTGTTGCTCTAATTGATTTAATTCTAGATGAGCCAGTTCATGCAGAATCGTCTTTTTCTTTTTATAATTAGATAAAAACTTATTTATAATTATAAAAAATACACCATCATAATTAAATATAAAACCATTAACTCCATCAGGAGTCTTTTCATAAATAATAGATGCATTATAATAATTTAATAACTCTTTTTGAGTAATAACACCCTCTAATAATTCTTTTATATTCATAATACTTAATACTCCTTCTATTAAGTACCTGTACTAGCATACTTATTGATTTTTTTTATTTTTCTCATAATTATCTATTGTCTTTTGCATTATAAATTCTATTGTAGCTCTATCATCATCTGATAAAATATCTTTTGTTTTATCGAACAGAACTTGAAACCTATCAGTTTTGTTATTAGATTTACTTAAATCTTTGTTAATTAATTCATCAACTGTATATCCTAAATGATTTGCAATGGTAATTAAATCTTTTGTGGTTATTTGTCTTTCACCAGTTTTCCACATTGTTATTAGGCTAGGAGAGTTATTACCAGTTAATTCTAGAATTGTTTTGGCACTTATTTCGCCATTATCTAATAAATATTTAATATTTTGTGGAAAATAATCATTATACATTTCATTCCTCCTTTGTATAATAATATCACCATTTTCACTAAAAGTAAAATATTTTTTTACTTTTTTTTAAAAAATGCTTGACTTTTCACTTTAAGTGAAATATAATTAGTACAAGATGAAAGGAGGTAATCAATGGAAACAAATGAAATTCAAATTTCAAGAAACATAAAATCATGTAGAGAAAAGCATGGAAAAACGCAAGAAAATGTTGCAGAAATATTAAATATTTCAAAGCAAACATATTTAAATATGGAAAACAATCCATTAAGTTATAGTATTAATAAACTGAATGGTATTGCAGCTGCAATTGGATGTAACATCGACGAATTTTTTTTAAAATAGTATTTCACTTAAAGTGAAAAAAGAAGGGAAAATATGAAAGATTGGAAATTTGAAGAAACAGGAAATGAACTAATTATAAAAATGCCTAAAGATAAAAATTATACAATAGAAGAATTAAAACAAAAATTAATTAATTATTTATGTGATGGCAATAAAAAATATGACAATGTAGATGTCGAAATAATGAAATTATTATTAAGTTAAAGGTGGTGTAATATATGTTTATTTTAGAAAAAGAAAAACATGACAGAATTATTGATACTATTCAAGAAACTTTATTAAATGAAAATTTAACTATTAATTTAGCAAAACAATTATTAGAAGAAGCAAAAGAAAAAATAGATGATATTCCATTTAAAAAGATAGCTGAATATAGTATCAACTATCAAAATGATTAAAGATATTGTTTTTCAACAACTTCATATGAAAAATTTTTTATATCGTCAAATCGTATTAATGATGTACCAGCACTTATAAATTCTGTTCCCAGAATTATTGAAGATTTATCTATTTTAACAAAATCGTACTTATGTTCTTTTTCATAGCAATAAGTACCACGATATACAGAATTATTTGTTTCAATAGTACAAATAATTTCAATTTTAAGATTTTTAGTATTTTTAGATAATTCTTTATAAATTTTATCAATAGTTTTTATTAATTCGGTATGCATTGTTTTCACCTCACTTTCTAACAACATTATAAAGTGAAGTGAATTAAAAGTAAATTATATTAGTCAGCAAAACATAAAATAATGTCGAATAGACTTAAATAGGAGGGTATTGAGTATGAAAAAAGAATTACAAATAGAAAATTCAAAAATAGAAATAATATTTGAAAGTGATAAAGAGAAAATAAAGGCCAATTTAATAAGAGTATATGATCTTATTAATAATATTGCCGATAATTGCAATAAAAAAGGAATAGATACTAAAAGTTGGTTTTTAAATGATAAACAAATAAATAAAATGAAAAAAGATAGTAATTATAACTTTTTATAGGAGGGATTGCATTATGAAAAGAAAATATAAAAATATGATTTTATCAGTGTTATTTATAGTAAGTTGTATTGATTTAGGATATGTGTTTTTAAAACTATGCTGGAGTATCGCAGGCTTAAGTTGGTTTGGAGTAGTTACTACTTTATTATCACTAACTATTGCTAGTACAACAGGTGAATACTTATATGAACAAATGCAATAAAAAAAGATTTATATGTTTTCAGAGAACACATAAATCAAGTAATTAAAAAAACAAATTACTTCTTAAGTATAACATAAAAGTAACAAAAAAGCAAATTTTTTTGGGTAATGGTTGAATAGAAAGGGAAAGCAATGACAGAAAGACCAAATTATTATGCTATTATTCCAGCAGATATTAGATATGATAAATCTCTAAAAGATAAATCAAAATTTTTATATGCTGAGATAACAGCACTATGCAATAAAGATGGATATTGTTTTGCTAGTAATAAATATTTTGCAGATTTATATGGAGTAAGAAAAGAAACAATATCCAGATTATTAAATGAACTTAAAAATAAGGGTTATATTGATATCAAGATAGAATATGATGAAGAAACAAAAGAGATAAAAAGAAGATTAATATACCTATTGACTAAATTATCAATACCTCTTGATAAAACAATCAATTACCCTATTGACCAAAAAGTCAAAGAGAATAATACAAGTATTAATAATACAATTAATATACTTGTAGATTTCTATAATAAATTGGACAAGTTCCCAAAAGTCAAAAAAATTACCAAAAGTAGAAGAAATAAAGTTATTAGTAGATTAAAAGATGTTGGTTATGATAATTTAATCAAGGCACTAGAAATAGGTTCTAAATCAAAATTCCTAACAGGGAATGTTAATAACAGTAAATGGAGAGCTGATTTTGATTGGTTTATTGAAAATGATAATAATTGTATTAAAGTATTAGAAGGTAAATATTCTGATAATCATCAAGAACAAAATGGAGATAAATCATATGGTCAACGCCTCAACTGACTTAATCGAAAAAACTTTAATAGGATGCATATATACTAAGCCAAAACTTATTGATGAAATATTTATTAAAGAAGAATACTTTAATAATAACTATAATAAAACAATATTTAAAATTAGTTTAGAATTTTATAAAAAGAATAAGCATTTGGATTTAGTTTTAATTTATCAAGAATATCAACAATATATAGGTAACAACTTTATATTATTTATAACTGAATGTAATAATATGATTGCGACTACAACAATATTTGATGAATATCAAGAAAAATTATTTGAGATATATAAAAATAATTTAATTGTTAAATATGTTGATAAATTCACAAAAAAAGAAATAGACCAAGAAAAACTATTTGATTATCTAGAAAAATTAAAATATATGCAACCGAATAAGAACTATGATTATTTATCTGAAGAAGAGATATATCATATCATTACTAAAGAAGATAAACAAATTAAATTTAGATTATCTTCATTAAGTAACACCATTAAATTAACTGAACACGATTTTGTTGTCATAGGTGCAAGACCTGGAGTAGGGAAAACGGGATTTGCTTTAAATTTATTAGAAGATATTTCTAAAAACTATAAATGTCTATATTTTAATATGGAAATGTCAGAACAACAAATATTAAGAAGATTAGTATCAATTGATTCAAAAGTACCAATGAACGACTTGGCTAAGCCAGAGACAGAACACCAAAAACAGTTAATAAAAGATGGCGTTAAAGAAATATCAAAAAGAAATATCAAAATTTTTACTGGGGTTCAAACAACTAATTATATAAAACAAACAATAGTTAGAGAATCAAAAAAAGAGCATACAGTGGTATTTATAGATTACATTGGTTTAATTGCAGGGTTAAATAATAAAAGTCAATATGAACGTACAACAATGATTGTTAAAGAATTAAGACAAATTAGTATGAATTTCAATTGTACGATCATTGGACTTGCTCAGGTTAATAGAAATGCTGAAAGCAAAACAACACCAACATTACAGGATTTAAAAGATACTGGAGAATTAGAACAATCAGCAGTATCAGTAATTTTATTACATAATGAAAATGCAGATAAAAAGATAGAAAAAGAACTAGAGGAACTTAAGATTATAGTTGCAAAAAATAGAAACGGTCGGACAGGCTATGTAGATGTAACATATAATCAACAAAATCAACAGATATTTGAGAAATCTAAATATTTGTAGAAAGGAATAAAATGAGAAAAAATCAAAAGAAAATAGAGAATTTAGTTGAAAAAATACTTATTGAAGTTCCTAGTACAAGAAATGATGATTATGAACTTATTGCAGAATATTATTCAAGAGAATGTCCAGAAGTATTAAATATGAACTTTAAATATGTGTTTTTAGGACATAAAACATTAGCACTACCAAGTTTTAAAAGTATAGAAAGAGCTAGAAGAAAAGTGCAAGCAAAATTTCCAGAGTTAGTAAGTGAAACTACTAAATTAAAAAGAAAAAAAATAGAAGAAGAATATAGAGATTATTATTCTAAAATGGAGGACTTATATGAATAAAGAACAATTACTAGATCATTATAGAAATTTATATCAAATTGTAAAACAAGATAAAGATACTATTGAGAGAGAACTAGAAGAATTTAAAACATTATGTACAATTCAACAAGATATTATTAATAATTTAAATAAGAGATTAGCAAATTATAAGAATTTAGAAGAAAGATTAAATATATGACAGAAGAATATTTAATTACAAAAACTAAAAAATACTTAGTTAAATTAAAAAATGGAAAGAAGATAAAACTAGAAGAAATTAATGAATTAAAAACAATAATAGAACAACTAGATTCTATTAGTTACAAATTAAAATATTGGAGGAATTTAGAAAATGAATTTAGAAAGAAATAATACTGTTTATTGTGATAGATTTAACTATTCAAATTTAAATGAATTATTAGGGGAGATTTTTAGAAGGTTGATAAATTTTAATAGGTTTTATGGATATAGCCCT
>CADCIZ010000056.1 GCA_902801685.1 uncultured Erysipelotrichaceae bacterium
TATTTAGGTTGCATTAAATTAATCATCATTAAGATATCTTCTCTAGATGCATGAGGAGATAAGAACTTTTTAGATAATATAATTAATTTAGAACCTATTTTAGCTATATCATCAAATATTTTAGTTGATGTAAGTTCAATACCTTCATATATTGGAGATGCAATAACCACTGTATCTTCTTCTTTTAAAGTAATAAACTTATCAGATTTACGAAGTATTCTTTTTAACGACGAATAAGGTCTTTCTTTTTCGTTAGATATTATTACAACTATTCCTTCGTCATTTACGTGATGGATATTTTTAATATGTTTTTTATCAAATTTAATTAAGCCCATTTCAATTGATTTTAAAATAATATTTTCTAAATTTTTACCCATTATTACTATATCACGTTCAGAACTTGTAACAGCATTTAATAACTCTTGAATGCGATATATTTGAGAACCAAAGATATTTATAAGTATTCTACCTGGAGTTTTAAGTAATGTTTCTGTAAATAAGTCGCTTGCTAAATGCTTAGGTGATGTAAAACCTAGTTTATTAGAATATAAACATTCACTCATTAGGCATAATACACCTTGCTTTCCTACATACGCAAGTTTACCTATATCTGTTTTATAAGGTCCTGTCATCGTTGGATCAAATACATAATTACCAGTAAAAACAATCGCTCCATCTTTAGTATTTAATACATAAAGATATGAATCTGGCAAAGCATGCGATACTTGTATTGGAAAAATATTATTCTTACCAAAATTAACTTGTTTATGAGCCTTCAATTCTATTAAATTAGCACTCATTTTTTCTTCTTCTAAATCTTGTTTAATAATCTCTAATGTATATTTTCCACCATATATTTTAATATCTGGTAGATATGTTAATAAATCTGCAATCGCACCTTCTTGATCATCATGACCATGTGTTATAAAAAGACCTACTATTCTATCTTTATTCTCTACTAAATAATCAAAATTAGGAATAATATAATCTATACCAAGTAAATCATCAGATGCATATTTTAATCCTGCTTCAAAGATAAATATATCTCTATCTACTTCTACAATATACATATTTTTACCCTTTTCGTTCAAACCGCCAAGAGCACATATTTTAATTTTACTCATATTATTCTTACGCCTCCTTTCTTTTAGACTTTACAATTATATCATTTATTCATACTAAAATCAAACAACATCATTATCATTATAAGGTGTTTCTGTAAATTTTTTCGATAATACTAAAACCTTGCTATCAGTAATGTTTTTATCTTTTAAATATTGTCTTAAAAAATATATTTTATCTAAGTTATTATCAAATATTAAATCACAAAACTCTATTGCTGCTTCTAAATGAACTGAACGATAATATTTATAATCACCAAAAAATAAAATATTCTTTTTTATACGATTTTCAACAATTTCTAAATTAAAATCAGTTTTATTACAATATTTCATCAATTTAATTATAAGATTAAGATTATTTTGCCAAATTATTGGATCTAGTGTTCCATTAGGAGCACGATATTCAAATGTATTATTTATTTCATTTACACCTAAATAATTTGCATAGGATAAATTTATAAACTGATTTTTTTTATGATAACCAGATAAAATATTAATAATATCATTACAACTATATTTAGAATAAAAAAATGACTCAAAATGAAGATATTCATCATACCAATCATTTGCAACAGGAGGAGCATAAGTATGCATAGCAAGTCTTTCATTAATAAAATTACCATAGAAAAATCTAGCAAGCACATTTTCGTATGCAATTATTAAGGTTGCAAAGTTAGTTACACTATTCTTTTTATTCTCTAGAATTTGCGCACCGATATGAATATGCCCACCACAATTATTACCGATGTAACCATTTCTTTTAATGATATAACACAAATCTTTAATTCGATTCCAATTAATATTTGAAACATTAAGTATAGGAGTACAAATTTCATATCCATCAGGTATAGAGTCATCTTCATATATCTTATATCCTTGAACTTTATAGTTATTTTTTATCATATCATTAATAATTTTATTTTCATCTGCATCTTCAAATTCAAATTCAAATCCAGCAGTATCATTTGAATAATTCCCAATGCTTTTACGTAATTCTAAATGGTACTTATCTAGTAAATCAATTATTTTATTAAGATCATTAGAAGATAAAATTGTTAGTTCTGTATTCTCGTTAGGATTAAGTATTTTAAATATATCATAATTATTTTTCATAAATCACCCTTATATATCGAAATTTGAATGCACAAACACAAGGTAATATAGTAGCAGAAAATTCTGATCATGTCAAAAAGAGACCAAATGGTCTCTATCTATATTAACGCTAACAAAAGTTAGTTAGCGGACACATTATAAGCATTAAAATAATTTGACTACAATTACTTTAATGCTTATTACTAGATGTCTCAAAAATTTCAAATATTAACAATCTACTTTTATTATATACAATTATTTTTTTTTTATTCCTAAAATGTATTTTACATTTATAATATATGATAAAACTTACAACTTGTGTACTAAATTTAACAGTTTTTATAATCATTTTTTATACAGCAGAGAATTATAAAAGATTATGTGTTTAGGATGTATTCAAACGATAGACAAATTGAACTTACCCATAAGAGTTTTGAATGTATATCAATAATAAAAAAAAGATAATGTATGGTTAAAAGAAGTAAATCAATATAGTTATACCTATTACCAAATTTGATAGGATACTCATTATCTATAAATGTGAATCCATTTCCAAGTTCTTTTAGAAAAGATGGAATATCTTCAAGTATCAAGTGTTGTAATATCTTTTCAGATATGTTTTTATAATTGTTACTATTCTTAATTCTTACTGGATTTGGAATCAAATCATTAGGTTTTAGCACCTCGTTTTTAATTAGTTTTTTTCTGGATTCAATAGGCAATCTTTTATATTCTTTGTCTTTAATTCTTTCTTGTAATTGTCTTTGAGTCAGATTATTAGTTTTAGATATATTTATATAATATAATATTTCATTATAATCATCTAATGGTAATAAAAGTAAATAATGAGACCAACTCAATTGTGTCAACATTGTTGTCACTTTTTCATTGCTAAATACATTATAAAATTGCTTCATTCTAAATAACGTTCTTCTATTATATTTTTTTACCTACTTCTATAACTAATTTTTTAGAATATTCATCTATGATATTATCTCCATATTTACCGCCAGCTTCATTAAGTAATTTGCCTATTTCAAAATATGTAATGACTTTATGTCTTTCTTTTGAATAATCTTTTACTTTTGAGTATATTTCATTATCAATTAGTTTATTTTTTATCTCATTATAATAATTCATATTTATTCCCTTCTATGGTGTGCATGTTTCTATTTTTAATTTATTATTCTTAATTTTAAACATAATACTTCCATCTTGATCAGTTCTATTTACTTTAGAATCTTCTAAATTATCTAATACTTCTTTATTGGGATGACCATATCTATTGTTTTTACCAACACTAATAACCCCATATTTAGGATTCATCTCATTAATAAATGTTTCACTACTACTTGTCTTTGACCCATGATGTCCTACTTTTAATACATGTATATCCGATATATTATATTTATCTAATATATCTTTTTCTTTTTCTATTCCTGCATCTCCCATAAACATAAATTTAAAACTATTTATTTCTGTGTAAATAACATTACTATTATCATTTTCGTTATCATATTCTTTTGTCTGTAAAAAATATAATTTTTTATTATCTATATTTATTTCTTTTACACATGAGTAATATGGTATTTTCTTTTTATCTAATACTTTTATAAGTTCTTTTTCTAAATCATTATATTCTCCACAATTGAATATTACTTTCTCTACCTTAAAGTTATTTACTAAATTAATGGCTTCCCCCATGTGGTCATAGTCTCCATGTGATGATTGTCAAAAAGTAAGTCGAATTTAAAGCAAAGAAAAGGTTTACAATTACATTTTATTTGTAAACTCTCTTTAATATTTTTACATATTCACTAGGTAATCCTGAAATAGCTTCAGCTTTTTGTTTTTCATTCATGCCATATAAGCTTTCTGCTACTGATCCGACAATACAACAATTAGTATCTGTATCTCCGCCCATTAATAATGTTTTTCTTATTGCATCTTCAAATGAAACTGAATTATATAATGCATATAAACAATTACCCATTGTTTCTTTACACGTAGTATTAAATTTAAAAAATGGTTCATATTTAATTAACAAACCTAACTTTTTATATACTTCTTCTTTTTTTAATCCATTTCTAAAGTAATATATCATTAATGCAATTATAGTAGCCGATTCAATTGCTTCTTTTGAATTGTGTGATGGAACTGTCACTAATTTGGCGTTTTCTATTACATCTTCTTCATTATTAAATAAATATCCAACTGGTGAAATTCTCATCATAGCACCATTGCCGATACTATCATTTTTTCCAATCCCTTTAGCCCATTTTATTGTGCCGGGAGAAAAAGCTGTTTTAAAGTATGGATTGAAATTTGGTTTATATTCGATATTTTCTAATATATATTCACATAGTGTCTGTTCATAGTCTTTATTATTAATAATTGCATCTATAACTGCAATAGTTTCAATAGTATCATCACTATAAAACGAATTTGGTAATATTAGTTTTTGTGGATTGATAGGTTTAATTTCTTTTGTCTGCTTAAACTCATATGTACTACCTACTTTATCACCATAAATTGCTCCTAACATAGTATCACCACCAATTTAAGATATTATATCACACTAATTCATATTCTCTAGCAATTATTCTATCATCAGAACAATACTTGATAACATACTCATTATCTTGCTTACAAATAATAATTCCTACTGTATCATTTTCTTCAATAGTTTTAATATTTTTATTAATATAATTCATATGTGTTTGTATTTGTCCTGTATGTTCTTTCTTTAATTCAGTTACTTTTAATTCTACTACTACATAGCATTTATATTTTATGTTATAAATAAGTAAATCTATATAATTGTATTTTTCTCCTAGCTTAATTGGATATTCACTCTTTATAAAAGTAAATCCTAAACCTAGCTCTTCTAAAAATTTTTCTATATCTTCCAATATTAATTTTTGTAATACCTTTTCTGAAAATATATCGTATCTATTGCTATTTTTAATTTTAATTGGATTCTTTACAAAATCAACTACATTAGACTCATTCTGACTTATTAGTTTATTTTTAGTATCTTCTGGTAGTCTTTCATATTCATTACATTTTATTTTATCTCTTAACTGTCTAACTGATAAACTTTGCTGTTCACTAATTTATATGTAATATGCAATTTTATTAACATCATCAAATTTTAAAATCTCATCATAGTGACTCCATGATAATTTTGCCGACAATGTCGGCAATTTTTCTTCAGATACAAAATTATAATATTTTAACATTCTATACAATAATCTAATGCTATAATTTTTATTTAAATCGTATTTTAATTTTTGTGAATATTCTTTTACTATGCCATCACCATAATGCTTTCCAGCTTCGCTTAATATTTTTCCAACATTATAATAAGTATTTAAATCACTTTTATTAATTGTAAATGATACTATAAGAATGTACGAAAAAGGGAAAATAAGAATGTACAAAATTGTACATAAAATTAACCCTAAAGTACATTCTTTTGTTATACTCTA
>CADCIZ010000057.1 GCA_902801685.1 uncultured Erysipelotrichaceae bacterium
TGTATCAATTAATGTATTATTTAATACTCCTAATTTGTATTTGCGATATGCACTATTGATAAACGATATATCAAATTTAGCATTATGCGCAACCATAGGTAAATCTCCTACCCAGTTAATAAAGTCTTTTACAGTATCCTCTTCGTTACCTTTTCCTTCTAACATCTCATTAGTAATTCCTGTTATTGATATAATCTCATCACTAATTTTTATTCCAGGATTTACTAATACATCAAACGAATCAATAATCTTTCCTTTGCACATTTTTACCGCACCAATTTCAATAATAGAATCTCCTTTATCAGCATATAAGCCAGTAGTTTCTAAATCAAATACAACATAAGTTTCATTTAACAACATAAAAACCTCCAAAATAAAAACCAGAAGACAGACATCCCAAATCGAATAAAACCTAGTCTCCCAGGTGGGCATCACATTATACTTTTTAGGATCCTCAAAGAAATATTTAAGTTTTCTACACCAAGTATAAATTAGATTCCCTTTTAACTCGATTAGTAGGTTTTTTTATCAGGATTAAATCTTATCTTCCAGTTCTAAACAAATTATAGCATATTAATTAATTTTTGTAAACTAATTAAAATCCAACTGATGCTGTTCCAAGTTTACCATAGACATATCCATCAACAGCAACACCATTTACAGAACAATCAGCAACATAAACTGAACCATCATAATTGATTTGTTGAGTATTACATACTACACCAGCTTCTCCGCCACCACTGTATTCAATTTGTAAATCAGCAAATGATGTTGGAACATCACCGTGATCAAGCATATAACCTAATACAGCAATTTCAGCAGATCTACCATATGCATCAACACTTCTTTCGTTAGCTGATCTTTGAGCTTTTCTAATAATGTTCATTACAAGAGGTGTAACTATTAAAGCAATGATTGCCATGATAACTAATACAGCAACTAGTTCAATAAGTGTGAAACCTTTGTTACTATGCTTCATTTCTTTCTCCTACCTTTCTGTAAATATATTATCATATATATTTTACATTTTCAACACTTTTTTTATAAAAATATAAAATTATTTACAATTTAGTGAAGAAGTGTAAAGTGAAAGTAAAATATAAAAAATTGGCGTTACTATAACTACTTCTATATTAAACATTCCTTGAATTAAATATGATAAAATTGTAACTAAAATACATATAGATATTGTATTCTTATTTTTTCTAATCATCATAAATAAAGAACCTATAAAAAATATAAACGATGATAATCCAACTACACCAATATTTATCAATCTAGTTAAATAAATGTTACAGGCATTATCTTGGATACTAACATACCCTGTTTTAATTAAATCAGGTAAATACTTATCCATGAAAGGTATTCCAAATGTATCAATACCATAACCAAATAATACATATCTACTATCTATCATTTTTATAGTTCTTTTCCACAAAAACATTCTAGTAGTACCAAAAGAGTCATCTAAGTTACCATGTAATATACTATGTACTTCATATAAGAATCCACTCTTAAAATTAATTAGATATACCACAAACATTATTATTACAATAAATAAAGGTAAAATTGTATAACCAATAATAATATTCTTTTTAGAAACTATATTGTATTTTCTTTTATAACATATAATCACCATTAGCAATATTCCAATTACTATAGGTATTAAATAATGTATATATTCTAAATGATAAATCATACTAGATATAGTTATAAATAGTATTACTAACAAATACTTAAATAAATAACTACTGGCTAAACAAATATATGGTAGTATTAATAACATAATTACAAATAAAGTAACGTACATACTTGTAACATTTATTATCATCATTACTATTAATGATATTATTATAGATATAATTAAAAATACTTTGTTTATACTCTTACAAAATATAAATAACATAATCGCAAGTGTGATATACATAGAATAAATTAATCCTACAGTATCAACATTACCAATAGTTGAATAACAATAATCACTTCCGCACATTACACTTTTAAAAAATAGACTTTGTATGATTATTATTAATCCCATTATAATACTAGGAGTTAATACTGCATATAGTATTTTTTTATTAAACTTGTATGTTAGTGCAACAACTATAAAAGATATTACATATATCATATTAACTATTAAACCTTCCATGCGAGAAGAACCTATATATAAATTAGTACTCTTATATGGAGAGAATAAACAAGATAGTATAAGAGAAAACATGTATATTAGCGCAAATAAATAAACTTTATTAAACTTAAACTCTTTAATACTTATACTATGATTTAGTATTTTAAACACTATAATTAAAAGTATCACTAAAATATAAATAACAGATGTATAAACATATATATTCCATTTAAACTTTAATATATTATAATATCCTGTATTATCTATTAATAGAATAAATACAACAAGTATGAAATATAAATACATATTAGTAATTTTATTTAATAACTTCATAACCACTCCTAAAGAAAAATGTTAGTTTACATATTAACTAACACATTAACTACATCTATTCCACTTAATAAGAGAATAATAGCTGAAACACTTAAATATGGTCCAAAAGGTAATTCATGGCTACTATTTTTCTTCATCATAATCAAAGATATAGGAAGACCTATAAATGATGCAAGAAAGATAGAGGCAACTGATGATGGAATACCAAGTACTAGTCCAAAGGTAAACATTAGTTTTATATCTCCTCCACCCATGGATTCTTTTTTAAATATCATATCTCCTAATGTTTTTATTGATAACATTATTATAAAACTAGCTATTCCATAAAAAACAGACATTAATGATGTTTTTAATCCAACACTTATAATAAGCAAAATAAATATAATAATATTTCCAACAATTAATACTTCATCGCATATAACCATGTATCTAATGTCACTTACTATAACAATAACTAACATAGATATAAATGTAAGTGCGATAAATAAATTAATACTAATACCAAATCTAATAAAAGCAATTAGAAATAATATAGCGGTAAGTATTTCTATTAGTGTACTAAGTATTGGTATTTTACTTTTACAGTTCTTACACTTACCACCTAATATTATAAATGACAATACTGGTATTAATTCTAATACTCCTAATCTATGTTTACAATTTGGACAATGTGATGGTGGATTAATTAAAGACTTACCCAAAGGAAGTCTTTCACCTACTACTGTATAAAAAGAACCTAGTACAAGACCAAAGATAAATATCAAAACTGCATAATAAATATCCATCTAATCACCCTCTAATTACCCTAAATTTTGTACTGATTCATACATACTAAACATAGGAATTATTACCGATAATATAATTGCCCCTACCATAAATGCAAGAAGTACTATAATAATTGGTTCAATCAAAGACTTAAGTCGCATTATCGCACTTCTATGTAAAGATGAATAATATGTACTTACTTGCTGCATCATATCAGCAAGTTTTCCTGTTTTCTCACCTGTTACTATCATTTCATAAGCAGGAAGTGGAAAAGCCCAATGATCTTTAAATGCTAAAGATATTTCTTCTCCCTTCTTTATATTTTCGATAGTCTCATCAATCATATCATGGTAAATCTCATTGTTAGTTAATTCATTTAATATTTGCATTGTATCAGTTATAAAGACATCATGTCTTAAAAGTGTTGAAAAACTCTTAGAAAATATAGTTACTTCATTATATATCATAATATTTCCAATAAAAGGTAATCTCATACCAATCTTTTGGAAGAACATTCTAAAACCTTTTACTTTACGATATAGTAATATAAACGATGCAAGTAGAATTATTATAATTAGTAATATAGTAATTAAATTATTTTGGAAGAAATTACTCATACCTATTACCGTTTGTGTAAAATGAGGTATCTTAGTATTTTGCATAGTAGTATATATATCTACAAACTTAGGTATAACGTATACCATAATAAACATAACTACTGCCACTGCAAAGGTAAATATAATAGTTGGATAAGTTAATATACTTACCATTTGACGTCTAGTTTCTTCAATATCGCCAAAGTATACCGCCATATCATCTAGAGATTCAGCTAGACTTCCTGTCATTTCTGATGTTTTAACCATGTTAACTAGTATTGTTGGAAAAGCCTCTCCTCTATTCATTAAAGCCTTACTAAAACTATCTCCACTATTAATATCATATCTCATTTCACGTAAGATGTTTTTAAATCTCATATTTTTAGTTTCACGAGCCATAATACCAATAGCCTCAGATAATGGAATACCTGCTTTAATATAAGTAGAAAGTTCTGTTAGCATAAATACTAAATACTTAGTTTTTAATTTCTTATTTCTTCTAAAGCCATGATTTAACATTTGAATAGTTTTGCTAGTTTTAACACTTACTATTTCTAATTCTTCACTCTCTAAGAAATACTCTACATCCCTTTTATTATAAGCATAAAAATACCCTTTAATCTTTTTGCCACGAGAATTTTTTGCCACATAAGCCCATGGAACTCTTTTATCAAGCGACTTCTCTTCATTCTTCTCTAAATTAATTCTAGTGTCTTTTTTAATAACTCTTTTATTATTCTTCTTTTTACCACCAATAGGAGTATTAAATAAATCAATAATCTTACTAAATATACTTTTTTTCTCCTTCTTATTCATAGGCACCTACCTTTACTCTACTAAATTATATCATAAATATTAATTTTGTTAAACTTTTTTTTACAAAATGTCTTAAATCTGTGATATATTCCTAATATAACTTAATTGATGAATATTTCCTATTAGTTCTGCTCATTATGAACTAGGAGATGATTCACATGAAAGAA
>CADCIZ010000058.1 GCA_902801685.1 uncultured Erysipelotrichaceae bacterium
AAAAATATAGTTTTTGAAGTCTTTTGGCGTGGGATTCTTTTCCAAATTTAATTTTTTTTATAAAAGCTATTGACTTTTAATAGTTAGCCTTTCTTTCTAGAGTAAATAAGATAGTCATCTTATCCCTCTACTATTATTATTCAACAAAACTTTTAAATTTCCTTCTTTTTTTCACATAAAAATGAAAAAGATTCAAAAAAAAGATACACAACCGTGCACCTTACATATATTTTTCCATAGATTTCATCATCTGATTAACTTGCTTCTGTGATGGAGTTCTACCCATCTGCATCATCATAGCCTTAATCATACCTTCATTAATTGGAGGATTTTTCTTAATATATTTCTTCATATAAGTTCTAGCAATTAGAAATCCAATAATCGTACCAACAATTAATCCTCCTAATATTTGTAATATATCTAATAACATCTAATCATTCCTTTCGTATACTAATTTTACTATAAATATATTCTTTTGGCAATAATTAATGCTAAATTATCCTATTAGACAAATAATTTATACGTCACTATTCTTCTGTTTCTCTATATAAAAGTTTTTAAACTGATAATATGAAAATACAGAAATAACAAATCTATGATATAATTAGCGTGCAGTAGTGATTGAATTTATTCTACTTTAACGAGTCGTTAAGGGACTATTATAATTATAGTGATTAATAGTAGTATTCCAAAGGACCAGCCTACACTTCGTGTAGTCGCTTACGCTTCAGTCCATTTCCATATTACTATATCATTAGTACTGCGCTAGTTAGGAGGTAGTAAAAATGTGGAAGTACATTGGTACAAAAGAATGTAATGAGTTTTTACTATCTCTTAATTTGTTTAAATGTAACTATAAAGAGAAATATATTAAAACTTTATATTCTATTAGTAATAATATATGGAAGAATTATAAAGTTTATAAAATTAAGAAAAGAAATGGTAAGTCTAGAACTATATATGAACCTAATTCTCTTTTAAAACATATTCAAAAAAAGATACTAATTAATATCCTTAATAATAAATCTATATCTAAGTATGCGAAAGGCTATCACAAAGGAATATCATTAAAAGATAATGCTTTTCCTCATATTAATAAAGATATAATATTAAAGTTAGATATTAAAGATTTCTTTGAAAATATTAAATTTATGGATATATATAATTCATGTTTTGGGCTAGAATACTTTCCTAAGTCTGTTGGAATGTTATTAACTTATTTGTGTACTTATGATGATCATTTAACTCAAGGTTCTCCAACATCTGCATATATTTCTAATTTAGTAATGAAGAATTATGATGAAGAAATAGGTTCATGGTGCGAGGATAATAATATATCTTACACTAGATATTCTGATGATATGACTTTTTCTGGTATTTTTAATCCAAGTGAAATAATTCGTAAAGTAAGAAAGATGTTGTATAAATTAAGCTTGAAACTTAATAATGATAAGATATGTGTAGTTAAAAAGAGTTCTAATCAAAGTGTTACTGGAATTACAGTAAATACTAAAATGCAAGTAAATATAAAATATCGTAAAAAGATAAGGCAAGAAGTATATTTCATTCAAAAATATGGTTTAAAATCTCATTTAGCAAAGTGTAATATTAAATGTAGTGAAAAAAAGTATTTAAATAAATTATATGGTAAGATTCTTTATGTTTTACAAATCAATGAAGATGATTTAGAGTTTAGAAAATATAAGGAAATTATTAGCAAACTAAAAAAGACAATTTATGTTATTTAAACTTGGATTGTCTTTTATTTGAATAATACCTTTAAAACTCATTGACATATATAGACTATAAATATATAATTTAATTAGGAGATATACTAGATTAGTTAGGTGTTTTACTCTATTAGGCATCTATGATGCTTAAAGAGGTGGTTTCTATGATTCAAAAAATTATAGAAAGGAATAATTCAAGTGGAATTATTAGTTGCATTTGTAACTGTAATCTTATTGATTATCATAGTTCTAAAAAAGAACTAGCTTAAATGAAAACACCAACTCAACTTTGAGATGGTGTTTTCCCCAATTATTTAATAGAGAAAATGCCTAACACCCAAAGTCAGGTATATCTCCTTTTTTTAGTATATGTAAATGAATATTTAATATACTTTGAGGATAACGTTATTTCCCTCTTCGTATACATAATAACACATTAGATAATTTATGTCAAATTATTATGAATAATTATATGTTATTTTTTCTTTTAACCAAAAGTACTCTTTTGTTTCAAAATTACATACAAAAATATCTTTATGATAGATATAAAATATACATAATAACTCTCTTAAATGTTTAGTAGTACTTATACATGCATAACTTTTAGTAATCTTAAGTGTAGTATCACCATCAATAGTATAAATATTATCTACACACTTCATATCATATTTCTTTTCTAAATAATTCTTTATTATAGAGTCATTAAAGAAGTAGCACACATTATGATAAATACCAAAACCATAATTGTAGTTTTCTCTTTTCATATATTTTAAATTTTCTAACATTGAGTATAAGTACTGATCATTTTTCTTATAGAATTCTTTCTTTATTACAAATAAATAGTATTTCATATTATCACCACCTTGATTATATAAAATACTATTGTCGAATTATGTTTCTTTTTATCTTATTTGTTAATTATGTCATAAACTTTTTTATATATAGTTGCAATATCAAATCCTACATATTCAAGTACATCTTCTTCATTCCCACTTGCACCAAATTTTGTAATATTTATTATATTGTTATAATCAGTTATTTTAGTATAATGTATAGCGGTAGATGCTTCTATTACTATTATCTTTTTATCTTTTAGTACACTTTGTTGATAGTCTTTTGATTGAATTAAAAATACATCTAAACTAGTCATACTTACTACTCTGACAGGTATGTTGTTTTTTTCTAAGGCATAAGCAATTTTTAAAGCAGTCGCAACCTCAGTACCTGATGCAACTAGAGTTGCTTTAAAGTTTTCATTTTCTTTTATTACATAACCACCATTTTGCGTATTAGTCGCACTAGTATTGTTTAGTTTAATCACATTTGATTTTGATATTATTAAAGCACTTGGATTAGTATGAGATAATATTGATTGGTAAGAGCCTATTATTTCTTTTAAATCTGCCGGACGATATACTTTTATATTAGGTATATCTCTTAGCGCAGATAACTGTTCAATAGGTTGATGGGTAGGTCCATCTTTTCCTATAGTAACTGAATCATGTGTAAATATATATAATACTGGTAAATTCATTAAAGCAGACATTCTTATACCAGGCCTTAAATAATCAGAAAATGATAAGAAAGTTGATGTAAATGGTCTAAATCCCAATAATGCAAGTCCATTAGAAATAGCAGCAGAAGCATTTTCTCTTATACCATACCAAATATTTTTTGCTTTATAATTTTTAGGTGTAATATCATCTCCATATTCAAGATATGTTTTAGTTGATGATGACACATCACAAGCTCCACCAATAAAACTATCTACATATCTGGATATAGTATTCATTACATATTTATTTATATCACGCATTGAATTATTATCTTGCCTACTCCAATTAAGCTTACTAATATCATAAGTTTGATTAGGTTCAAAGAAAAATTTTAACTGTTTATATTCAGTATCTATATTAGGTTTAATCTCTTCATTATAAGTATTCATTGAACTATTATACTTATCACCTACCCTAGTTGCGATAAAACTAATAAGTTCTTCTTTGTTAGATTCATCGATATAAAAATCTTCATTAGGTATAGATAACTTATTTTTTAGTTGTTCTAAATCTTCTTTAGTTAATGGAGTTCCATGAACCTTATTATTATCTTGTAGAAGTGAACCATAACCTAAATGAGTTTTAACCTCAATAAACGCAGGCTTTTTACATCTTTTAGCTTTACTTATTTCAAAATTTAACTGTTTAATACTATTGCCATCATTTACTTTAAATGTTTCAAAGCC
Organism: uncultured Erysipelotrichaceae bacterium; assembly: GCA_902801685.1. Classification (GTDB taxonomy): domain Bacteria; phylum Bacillota_I; class Bacilli_A; order RF39; family UBA660; genus RUG12438. Next base: position 3,973 of record CADCIZ010000058.1, read on the forward strand.
CATGGCTTCAAATCTTTCTTTAATATTCTCTCTAAATGTATTATCAGTACTACCATCTAAAGTCATACTATTTGAATCATATAGTATTATTAAGTTATCAAGTTTTAGTGTTCCAGCAAGAGAGCAGGCTTCATAAGATAGACCCTCCATTAAATCTCCATCACTTACTAACACATATGTATTAAAATCAATTAATGAATTCTTATTGTTAATCTTAGAATTAGCATTTAATATTTTTTCACCTAAGGCAATACCTACTGCAGTTGCGATACCTTCTCCCAGTGGCCCTGTTGAACACTCAACTCCTGGAGTTACTCCATATTCTGGGTGTCCTGGTGTTTTGGAATTAATGCATCTAAAATTTTTTAAGTCATCAATAGTTAAATCATAACCACACATAAAAAGTGTTGCATAAAGGAGTGTAGAACCATGTCCGGCAGACATTATAAATCTATCTCTATTATACCAAGTGGGATTTACTGGGTTTATGTTTAAATGATATTTATATAGAGCATATATAATTGGAGCAGATGATAAAACTATTCCTGGATGTCCACTATTTGCTTGATTTATCATATCAAGACTCAAAGATTTTATATTAGCAATTATCTCTCTATCCATAACAAGATTACCTACCTTTCATATTTTTATTATAACACTATTTAGTAAAATAATAAATGTAATTTTTTTATGAACAAACGTTTGACAAGTATATGTTTGTTTGGTATAATTAATTTGGTTGGTGATGAAATGGAAAGTTTAACTGAAAGACAAAATGAAGTATTAGATGTAATTAAAAAGTATATTGCAGATAATGGATACCC
>CADCIZ010000059.1 GCA_902801685.1 uncultured Erysipelotrichaceae bacterium
AGAACTTCAAGTAAATTAAATTTTGACAATAATAATTAGGGTAGCGACTATCCGATATTGGTCTATGGAGAAGCTTAAGTTTCGGTGAAGTAGAAAAAACCTACCGTGAGGTAGGCAGTAGTCAAAATTTATTTTGACTTTTTGTTCCTTTATGGTTTTAATAAATTTGTAATAGAAAAATTTCAGTTATTCAAATTCTGATATACAGAATGTAAAATACTGTTAAATACTATTGTCTATTTATCATAAATTGTTTGTTTGCTTTATTATTTTACATATGATATAAGTAATGCGGTGATTACATGGATTATTATTCAAGCATAAAAGAATTATTAATTAATAATGAGATTACAAAGAAAGCAAAAGATTATTCTAAAAACAGAAGTGATATAAACGCTAGATATAATGTTGGAAAATTACTTTATGAGGCCGGTAAACATTATGGTGAAGGTATTATTAAAGATTACTCTAAAAGATTAATATTCGAAGTTGATAAACAATATAATGAAAGAACATTGCGAAGAATTAGACAATTATATATATTGTTTGATAATCAAAAATGGTCTCCATTGGCGACCAAATTGAGTTATAGCCATTATGTTGAGTTGTTGCCTTTTAAAGATATTAACAAAATTAAGTATTATATTTATGTATGTGAAAAGTATAATTTAAGTAGAAATGAACTTAGGGTAAGAATAAAAAATAAAGAATATGAAAGACTTGGTGAAGAAACTAGAAATAAGATAATAAATAAAGAAAATGTTCAATTAGTTGATACAATAAAATATCCTATACTAGTCAAAAATAGTTATGATACTGAAGAAATATCAGAACGTATGCTACAAAAATTAATATTAGAAAACATAGAAGATTTTTTAATAGAACTAGGTGAAGGTTATTCTTTTATAAGAAGTGAGTATAAAATTAAGATTGGTAATCGATATAATTATATTGACACGTTATTATATAATATAAAGTATAATTGTTATGTTGTAATAGAGTTAAAGGTAACAGAATTAAAGAAAGAACATATAGGTCAGATAGAAGTATATATGAATTATATAGATGAGCATGTTAAAGATATTAATCAAAATAAGACAATAGGCATAATTATTGTTAAAGAAAATGATAAGTTTGTAATAAGATATAGAAGTGATGATAGAATAGTTGCAAGAGAATATGAATTAATATAATAAAAAAGTGTGATGATATCACACATATTAGTTTATAGTTTTATCTCGATATTATATTTTTCTATCCATAAATCAAATTGATAAAGATATGCAATTAGTTGTGGCTTTGTCATTAATTGACCAAACCATGGAATATCATAATCATTGTTATCCTCTAGTAATTTATTTATTTCATCTATATTAAATATTTCATCTAAATTACCTTTTTTTAGTCTTTCTTTTAATAATTTCTTTACTTCATTTAAAAAGTATGGATGGTGTGTTTTAGGATAAGGATTTTTCTTCCTATATAACACTTCGTCAGGAATAATATCTTTAAATGCAACTCTTAGTAAATATTTTTCACAACCTTCTTTATATTTATAATCGAAAGGAAGATTCCATAGATATTCTATTAATTTAGTATCAGCAAATGGAACTCTAGCTTCTATAGTTGCGCCCATTGTCATTCTATCTTTTCTATCTAAAAGAGTAGTCATAAAATGAGTCATGTTAATATAAAATAATTTCTTATATTTATCTTTTCTATCTTTCTTAGGTAATTCTTTAATCATTCTTTGGTATTCTTTTTTTAATGTTTTATTTAAGTTTATCTTTATATTCGGATTAAGTAGTTTTTGCCTATAATCTATGTTGTTTATCCATGGAAATAGGTTATCTAATTCTTTTCTGTAAAACCATGGATATCCACCAAATATTTCATCTGCACATTCACCACTTAAAATAACTTTATGATTCTTTGATATTTCTTTAGAAAACCAATAAAGAGATGAATCTATATCAGTCATACCAGGATAATCTCGCAAATTTAGTGTATCTTCAAGCAATTTAACAACATCGTTTTGTGTAATAGTCTTATACTGATGATTAGTATTAAATGTCTTACTCATTACATCGATATAATGTTTGTCTTCTGATACTGTAAAATTATTTTTTTTAAAATACTTGCTATTATCTTCATAATCTATTGAGTAAGTTGTAAGTTTATCTTTAGAATTAATAGCCGTAAGTGCGGTAATTAAACTAGAATCTAGTCCTCCTGATAATAGAGTTGCAATTGGTATATCTGATACCATCTGTCTTTTAATAGAATCAGTAAGTATTTTAAATACTTTTAATTTTGCTTCTTCAAAATTATCTGTACACTTTTTACTTTTAAGTTGCCAATATCTTTTGATTTTAATTTTGTTGTGTTTATAAATAAGATAATGAGCAGGTCTTAATTCATTAATATCTTTAAAAACACCACTACCACTTCTTTTTGATGGACCTAATGATAATATTTCTGCAAGTTCTTTTTTAGTAAGAATAGGTTTTACTATTTTACTTTTTAAAATAGGTTTAATCATAGATGAGAAGATAAATCTATTTTTCTTCTTTGCGTAAAACAGTGGTTTTACTCCAAATCTATCTCTTGCAATAAACAATTCTTTTTTTCTTTTATTGTAGATGGCAAAGGCAAATATTCCCTCTAACTTATCTAATACCTTAACTTTATATTCTGCATATCCTTTTAATACTACCTCCGTATCAGAAGTAGTTGTAAAACTATATCCTTTATTAAGTAGATCTTCTTTTAACTCTTCAGTATTATAGATCTCTCCATTATAAACAATTACATAATTTTTATAAAACATTGGTTGATTACCGTTTTCTAAATCTCTAATCGCAAGTCTTTTATGTCCTAAAGAAATATTATTTGAAAAGTAATATCCAGTATTATCTTTTCCTCTATTATTCATAGCCTCTAACATACTCATAAATAAGTCATGATTAAATTCCTCTTTTTGTAAAACACCAAGTATCGCACACATAATATCACCTAAAATATTGTATGATTAATATTATAAATAGGAACCAATTTTATAAATAATAATAAAATATGGTGAGGTGTGATATGAAGATATTATTTATAGGATACGATGCACGATATAAAGTAGTAATTGATACTTTAAAGATAAAGAATGATGTTTATACTTTAGGATATGAAGATATAGATAATGTAGGTGTTGGTAATTTAAATAATATTAATGAGTATGATATCGTAGTACTACCTATGTCTGGTATTAAGAATGGTTCTGCATCTAATATAAAAGTTGATAGTAGTATTTTTGATAATTATAATGGAATTATATATACCGGTATTAAAAAAGGTCTTAGAGGTAATGTAGAAAGCTTTTTAGATGATAAAGAGATATGTTTTGAAAATACTATGATTACTGTAGATGGTATTATGGATAGAATAAAAGATATAGATAAAGTAATCATCTGTATACTGGGCTATGGTAATATTGGTAGTAAGTTATATGATAGATTAGTGAGTGATTATAAAGTAATAGTTGGTGTGAAGGATAAGGAAGTAGGGTGTGTAAATAATTCATTTTCAACAAGTAATAAGAAAGATTTAGAATACTATCTTACATCTAGTGATTTAATTATTAATACTGTACCAATTAATATTATAGATGAAGATATTTTAAATAAAATAACTGGATACTTTTTAGATATTGCATCATATCCTTATGGAATTAATGAGAAAGATAGAGATAAGTATAATTTTAAGTATGATTTATATTCTTCAATACCAAGTAAGTATGCACCTTTAAAAGCAGGTAAAGTACTGCTTAAAAAATTCTAGGAGGATTTTATGAAGGTAGGTTTTGCGATTACATCATCTTTTTGTACTTTAAAAGAAGTATTAGTCCATATTGCAACACTAAAAAGTATAGGTTATGATATTTATCCAATAGTATCAGAAAATATTGTTAAATATGATACAAGATTTGGATCGGCAGATGAATTTATAGAAAAAGTTGAAAATATTTGTGGACATAAAGTTTCATCTAACATAGTTGAAGCAGAAAAGTTTGGTCCAACTAATCCAATGGATGTAATGGTAGTAATGCCCGCAACTGGGGATTTTTTAGGTAAAATGGCAAATGGTATTACAGATAATCCTGTTAATCTTGCAGTAAAAGCAACTATGCGAAATAGAAAACCAGTAGTAATAGCCATATCTACTAATGATGGATTAGGACTAAGTGGAGAAAATATTATGAAATTATATAATAATAAGAATATTTATTTTGTTCCTTTTGGTCAAGATAACTATAAAGATAAACCAAACTCACTAATAGCTCATTATGATTTATTATTACCAACAATTGAAGAAGCACTTAATAACAATCAAATCCAACCAGTACTAAAAGAATACAAGAAAGATTTTAAGAAGAAGTAATTATAATGCTTCTTCTTTTTAATGTAATAGGAAATTGATATTTTCTACCAAAAATTATTGGCACTGCGAATGTATGTATGTTACACTAGTTATGCAACTGGAGAAGATTATATGATGAGAATTACCAAAGGGTATGTATTTAGAATGTATCCAAATGAAAAACAAATTAACTTAATAGAGAAAAGTTTTGGATGTAGTAGATTTATATATAATCATTT
>CADCIZ010000060.1 GCA_902801685.1 uncultured Erysipelotrichaceae bacterium
GAAGGGAGGTTGTTTACTAACAAACAAAACAATCTCTCTTATGGAAGGAGGTTATTAGTTAATAATAATCTTCTTTTTTTAGGAGGTGCTTATTAATGAAAGTGCTTTCTAATTTATTTGGAACAAGTAAAAAGATTAATGCCAATGATTCAGCTATTAAAGTAAATAATAAGGGTATATGTTTAGATGAATATCTTTATTCAAAATTTGATGATACAGGCTGGATCGATATACCTTACTTGAGTGGTTATACAACTAGTTCAAATACAGAATGGGGAAAATTACAAGGAAGGGTAATATCTGGAATTTTGTATTTAAGAGGAGGAATAAGTCCAAATTCAGGTGGTTTTGCATTAAACCAAGATATTCAAGTGGCAACTTTGCCATCTTCCTTAATAGAAAAGTGGCAAATCGAACAATCCAAAGCATCAGTTGGAAGAGCACAATATAGTGGGATATCTGTTTGGACTATAAATGCAAATCACGGAATTTATCTAACACCACTTAGAGGAGTTCAAGGTAATACTAGTACTGTCACTTGGTGTTCTGCACCAACAAGTATGGGTCCATCTGATTAAAAGATACTTGTTTTAAAGATTATTATTAATGAAGATTAATAATGAAAGTATATAGTAATTTAATGGGAAACAATTCTAAAATAAACGCAAGCGAAATAGCTCATAAAGATAGCAGCAATAACATATATACATTAGAAAAAATATTAAATGTTAATAATTCTTATGCTAATGCAAGCTATATTGGAAGTGCTATAAGTGGTTCTGATAGTGCTTTTAGTTCATTTGATACATTTTCAAGTAATGGGAATTTAACACCAACATCATCAGGAATAACAATAGGAGCAGGTATTAGATATGTAATGGTTAGTGGAGGAATGCTATTACAAAATACTGTAGCAAGTTATAATTTAGCTTATTGCGGAATAACAAAAAATTCTGTACAAATTGAACAATTTTATACAGAGTTAAGAAATTCTAATGGAGTACAAGGATTTATTAGTTTACCAACCACAATTATTCCAGTAAAAAAAGGAGATATAATTGCAATATTTGGCAACGGTGATTCAAGAACTAATATAAGAAGGGCTTACTTAAATGTTAAAGCAGTTGGATAAAAGAGAGATTAAAATATGTTAGTAAAACTAATTATGAAAGTATTAAGCAATCTATTTGGTGATAACACTAAGATTAATGCGAACGAAATAGCATTAAAAGATGAAAAAAATAAAAGTAAATGTTTAGATGATTATCTAAAAACATTAACATTATTTAATGTTAAAATAGGTGAAAATGCCGTAAAAACAGGATACAAAATAGGTGATAAAGATGTATATGTGCAAAGATTCAATTGTGGTACTGGACCAGCCACAAATTCATCAAAGAACTATGACACAGGATTATCTAACGTTACATTAGTGAATATTGCTGGAAGATTAGCAGCATCATCTGATATAGTGTGGCCAGCAATAGGACCTGGATTAAGAATAAGATTCAATGAAAGTAGTGGCAGGTTATATTTTGATAATGCAATTGAAAATTTAACAGGATATACAATTTATCTAGATATTTACTTTATGTATAAATAAAAAGGAGGATAAAGGATAAAAATGGAAGAAATAATAAATAATTTACAGTTTACCCAAAATTATTGGGTAATACTATTACCATGTATATTAATGGTAATTGACATAATAACAGGCTATTATAATGCTTGGAAAAATAATGAAGTGTCAAGTTCAAAAATGAGGGATGGACTTGGTAAAAAATTAGCTGAATTAGTATATATAGTTATAGCTATGTTAATATCAATTGCTTTTGGAATAAAGGCAATTTTTTATTTTATTAGTTTATATGTCATATATATGGAGTTAGTAAGTATTGCAGAGAACTGTAATAAATTAGGTGTAACAATGCCTAAAATTTTAGAAGATAAGTTGAATAATTATAAAAAGGAAAATGAATAGTATGAACGATAAGGCAAAGTTTAATGAAATAAATGATGAACAACAATATAGAATAAACGAAATAAGACATAAGTTCTCTGAAATCTATGATCTAATAGACGAAATGTGTAAGGGAAGTAGGGAAACTTCTCTTGTATATACAAAGTTAGAAGAGGCTCAATTTTGGGCTATAAAAGGAATTGCGAGGGAGGTGTAAATATGAATGGTATAGATATATCTGCTTATCAAGGAAATATAGATTTTTCTAAAATAAAAGATAAATTCAAATACGTAATAGTAAGAATTGGCCTAGGAGATAATGTAACTAGTCAAGATGATAAAAATTGGAAAAAATATGTAGAAGAGTGTAAGAAATATAATATTCCGTATGCTTTTTATTTTGTAAGTTATGCACAAAGAGAGTGCGGTAATGAGTCAGTTGATTCAGAAATACAACATACATTAAGGCTAATAAAAGGATATAATCCTTTTGCTATTTTTTATGATATGGAAGTAGATAATACTACTCATTTAGGTAAACAAACACTAACATCATTTGCGATCAAGTATTGTGATTATTTCAAAAGCTTAGGATACAAAGTGGGAGTATATGCAAATAAAAATTGGTTCACTAATTATTTAGATTATAACACTCTAAAAAATAGAGGATATTTAATTTGGTTAGCACATTATGGAGTAGACAAGCCAGGATTAACTTGTGATATTTGGCAATATTCAGACAAAGGTAGAGTTGATGGAATAAATACTAATACAACTGATTTAGATATAATGTATACTAATATAATTGGTAATACAACTCAATCAAGTTCTCAATCTGTAAAAACTACTTCAACAAATAATAATGTTGTAACTTATACAGTTAAATCAGGAGATACATTAAGCGCTATAGCAAAGAAGTACAACACTACATATCAGAAGATAGCAAGTGATAACGGTATCAAAAATCCTAACATAATAAGAGTAGGACAAGTATTAAAAATATATGGTTCTAGCAGTTCTAATAACACTAGTACAAATTCAAATGCAGTATATTACACTGTAAAAAGTGGTGATACATTAAGTGCAATTGCTAAAAAACACGGTACTACAGTAAATCAATTGGTTAGTTGGAATAATATAAAAAATCCAAATTTAATCTATCCTAATCAAAAATTAAGAGTAAAGTAAGAGGAGTAGGCTATAATGCTTATTCCTCTTTTTTTCGTTTATACGACATAATTCTACAAAATTCGACAAAGGTATCATATATAATAGTACCCTCGAAAGGGGGAAGTTTTATGCAAACATCTATTATTTTAGAAGATAATAAATTAAAACAATTTTGTAAAGAATTAAATATTAGTTCTGATAAGATTGTAATAACAATAAACAACAATAAAGCAGAGTATTATAATGCAAATGATGATTGTTATTATAAGTTAGATTTAGAAGTAGCTAAAAAGTATATATAAAAGAGAAACTTGACTAATTGTCTTGTTCCTCTTTTTTTATTTTACCTTCTTCTAGTAAATTTAATGCTATTCTTACTAATTCTACTTTAGTAATATTATTCTTTTTTAAAAGTTTATCAGCTTTTTCCCATTCTTCTTTCTTTAATTCTACTCTGAATGTTTTATAATTATCTTTCAAATATTTTTTGTCATATTCTCTTTTATTAAATGGCATATTATCTCCTCCTATAATTACAGTTTACAACTTTGTACGAAAAAAGTCAACAAAATTTAAAAAATGTATTGACTTTGTACAAAGTTTATGTTATACTTAATATGTAAGATAAAGAAAGAAACTATCTTACAGGAAGGAGGGCTTATGATAGAAATCAAAAAAAAGCCAATCTGTAATCTAAGTTTGGATGACTGTTACAGATTAGCAAAAGAGTATATCATTACTAAACATAATGATACAATACTAATTGGAAAGGTTAAATAACCTTTTCCAATTAGATTATATAACAAATCTATCATAAAAGTCAAATGAAAAAAATAAAAAAATGGGTTAAAAGGTTGATAAGAAATTATAAGTTAAATTCAGATAACTACGTACCAATATATGTTGATACAAAATTAGTATCATTCTCAAAGAGGGTGGTGTACTAATGAAAAAATATAGTAGAGTAAAGAAAAACAGAAACAAGAGAATAAAACAGTATTTAAAATTAATTCTAAGTAGTCTAATTTTACTTATAAGAACGATTTTAGAATTATTAGTATATTTAATCAAGAACTTAACAAAAATCATTTATAAGGTTATATTTAAGTTTAATACACTAATAGGCAAATTATTTATGAAATTACCTAGAATTACAAAAGTGCTATTAATTTATGTATTAGTATTAAATTTCGTTATAAATGTTCAATATACATTAAATAAAAGAAAT
>CADCIZ010000061.1 GCA_902801685.1 uncultured Erysipelotrichaceae bacterium
ATAAAACAATGAAAGATATGTATTCAAGTATATTAGGTATTCCAGTTGCAGGAGCCACTTTACCAGTATTAGCATTTTTATTATTAGGTATATATGGAAAGAACATATTTCTTATAATAGCAATTATTATTCTAGGAATAGGTCATATCGGAATACATATAAATCATAAAAAAGAGATTAAATAATTAGATTGCAATATTAAGATATTACGATTTGTGATTAGATGGATTATACTCTTTTTTGTATAAATTATAAAATTAATATAAGTAGAGATTAAAAATTTCAAATATGAAAGAATTTTATTAATAATGCCATTAGATGTATTTTTATAATTATAACAGTAGTTCGATAACCTATTGTTAAGGTGCTACCAAATTACTCTAAAAGTGTAATAGATGTCTTACAGAACGATGTTAAACGAGCTGAAACGAAGGAAAACAACGAAAAAAACGACTTGTTATAAGCCGTTTTACTGTCTTTAATGGCAGGGGATGAGAGAATCGAACTCCCAACAGTGGTTTTGGAGACCATTATTATACCATTTAACTAATCCCCTAAATTACAGTACTTCTCTTTGATGTACTTATAATTTACCATAATTTCTTTTATTTTTCAACCAAAAATATAAAAAAGTTTAGAAAATCTGTTACAGTTTAGACTAGAGAAATAATTCTTTAGTCTTTTTATTACTATTTTACTATATTTTTTAGATAAATTATAGAACTATCTTTTTGATCAGAGAAAAAGAGCAAATTTTTTCGCAATGAAGTTTGATATAATTACTATATAATAAAAAGGTGGTATGTAGTAATGAATAGAAAACAAAGAAGAGATTTAAGAAAAGATAAAAATTTAGTTATTGAACTTTATGCAATAATAAAAAAATATCTACCTGATTTATTTAACAAATTTGAAAATCTCACTGATGTTAGAAATCAATCTTATGTTACATATAAAATGAAAACAATATGTGTTACCAGATTATTTGGTTTATTATGTGGTCTCACTTCTATGACTAGTATTTCAGATAGATTAAATACTGATAATGCTATTACTAATATGTCTAATATTTGCAATCAACATCTTGATGAACTTCCGTATTGGGAAACCATTCAAGATGTTTTCATAAATATGAATATTGATGAATTAAGAGATATTCAGAAATATATTGTTAAAACATTACTTCGTTCTAAAATGTTTGATAAATATAAATATAATGGTTGTTTCCAATTATTATTTGATGGGACTGGTCTATCTAATCATGATTATAATCTTAATGGTAATTGCTTATCTAGAAAATCTAAGGATGGAAAAATTTCTTATTATAAATATGTTTTAGAATGCAAATTAGTTGTTGGTTCGATTGTTATTAGTTTAGATTCTGAATTTATAGAAAATGAAACTATGCTTAATGAAAGACAAAAACAAGATTGTGAAACTAATGCATTTAAAAGAATGATTGTAAGAATAAAGAAAAATTACCCTAAGTATAAATTTATAATTACTGGTGATGGTCTATATGGTACAACTCCCATTATAAACTTATGTAAAGATTATAAATGGCATTTTATCTTCAATTTAAAACCTGATAGACTAAAACAAGTAAATGAACTTTTTGAAGATAATATTAATTATCAAAATGAAGTGAATATTAAAAACTATTATCTATCAACTAATATAAAGTTCAATAATAATCTAATTAATGTGTTTAAATATATTGAAATTAAAGATAATAAAGAAACTACTTTCAGATATATAAGTAATATTAATATCAGTAGTAAAAATATTAAAGATATAGTAGAACTTGGTAGAAAAAGATGGAAAATAGAAAACGAAGGTTTCTATATGCAGAAACATGGAACTTTTAATATAACACACTTACATAGTAGAAATGACAATGCAATGAAATGCCATTACTTCTTTATACAGTTTGCACATACTATAAGACAGTTACTTGAAAAAGGAAATTTGTTAGTTAAAATATTAAAACTCAAAATAAAAGAAGTAAGTGCCCATCTACTTAATACACTTACCTCAACCATCTCAGATCTTAATAGTTCTAACACAAACTTTCAATTAAGATTTGATGATTAAATTGTACCATATTTGTTCTTTGAAATCTAGTCATTTTAATAAGAATTTTTGTGCCATGGTTACAGTTTAGACTAGAGAAATAATTATTTAGTCTTTTTATTACTATTTTACTATATTTTTTAGATAAATTATAGAACTATCTTTTTGATAATATAAATAGTAAAATATAGTCATGGGTGATTTTGATGACAACAAAAGGATATATGAATGATTTTTATAGACAATTTGAAAAATTAAATGAGAAACTAGATAAAGCAAATAATACTATTTCTAGTTTAACTTTTACTATTTCTTTACAAACAGATGAAATTAAAGAATTGAGACAATTATTAGAAAAGTCGAATAAGGAAAAACAAGAATTGGTTTTAGAAATTGAAAGATTAAAAAATAACAATAAAAAAGATAGTTCTAATTCTAGTAAACCTTCGAGTACAAATGGTTTTAAAAAAGTAGTAACTAATAATAGAACTAAATCAAACAAAAAGAAAGGTGCTCAACCTAAACATGAAGGAAAAACATTAACTAATAAAGATATAGAAAATTTAATTGATGAAGGACAAATTGATGAAGTAATTACTATTGAAGAAAACAAAAATGAATTTAATCAATTTTTCAAACCAATTATTAGATATGAATATGATGTTGAAATTAAACAAATTGTTACTAAACATATAATATATCCTAATAAACCAACAAATATATCTAACTATCCTGTTATCTATGGAAACAACATTAAGACAATAGAATGTTTACTTAATCAAAAATATATGTCTTTAGATGGTATTCAATCGTTCATATATGATTCAACTAATAATAAAATATTAACTTCTAAAGGTTCCTTTTATTCTTGGAATAAAGATATATACAATAAATTACTTGATACGGAATATAAGTATATTCAAACTCAGTTGTTAAATAGTCTAGTTTTAAACGTTGATGAAAGTCCCATAAAGATAAGTGGCAAGCAATATTATCTACATAATATTTCTAATGGTACTCATACATTACAATATGTAACTAGACACAGAAGTCAAGATGATATCGATGAGTTTGGTTTCTTAAAAAAATTTAAAGGAATTATTGTACATGATCATTACAAAATGTATTACAATTATGGAACTGATAATGCAGAATGTAATGTTCATGTTTTAAGATACTTAAATGCAGTAACTCAGTTTACAAATCATACATGGAGCAAAAAGTTAAAAGAACTATTATTAGAGATGAAAGAATTAAAAGAAGAATATCAAAGTAATGGAATTGATAGAATATCAAATAATGAATATGTTGATTTTAGAAATAGATATTTGGAAATATTATCTAATGCTAAAGAAGAAAGAAAAAAAGATATTTCTAAAAATTCTTATAAAAAAGAAGAAATAAATTTGATTAATAGGTTAATAAAATATTGTGATAATCATCTATTATTTCTTAGAAAATTCTTTGTTCCATTTTCAAATAATAGAGCTGAATCAGATTTAAGAGGAATAAAGATTAAACAGAAAACTGGCAAATTTAGAAGTGAAGAAGGAGCAAATATATATGCAGTAATAAAAAGTTGTTTATCTACATACATCAAAAATAACATAAATATATTTAATGCAATATTTTCTCTTTTAAATGGTAAACCGATACTTATATAAAAACAGATAGAAACATAAATTTTCTACCTGCTTTTTCTGTTGTCTAGTCTAAACTGTAACAGGAAAATTATTTTTTGTCAAAGTAAGTCTTTCTTTTTCACTTAGTTTTTGTTATAATTGTATTAATAATAGGGATGGTAAGGTGATAGAAGTGAATAGAAAGGGACAGGCATTAGTAGAATTTGTATTAATTTTACCTGTATTTTTAATGATTCTATTTGCAATTGTTGATTTTGGAAATATTCTTAGTTCTAAAAATAAATTAGAAAGTACCAGTACGGATATTGTAAGACTTATCTTAAATGGAAATGAAGTTAATCAAGTAAAAGAAGAATATTCTGATATAGAAGTAAAAGTAAATAATTATAAAGATGA
>CADCIZ010000062.1 GCA_902801685.1 uncultured Erysipelotrichaceae bacterium
AAATCTTTGATCTCTGCATAAGAAGATGAGAGAAAAAAACAGATTTGGGAGTAAAGTAGGTAAGAATGAAGAACTAAATGCGAGAGGCAATGGTTTGCGAAGCAAACTATTGGAATAGGCAAATATAGCGATAGCGTAATTTGCCGTTATATTGCGAACGACTGCACCGAAGGTGCCTGAGTGAGCAGAAGAAATGAAAAAAGAAGTATGAAAAAAAGGTACTGTTGTAGCTTACCCAGCCAAAATGATTGAATATCATTTTGGCTGGGTTATTTTTTAGGTATTGCTAAAAAGTTGATTATGTAGTATAATCTTAAATGCAACAAATTTGCATTTGGAGGGTGTATGAAAGATATAGTTATTGATACATTAATTGATGGATTAAAGTTAATACCTTTTTTGTTTATTGCTTTTTTAATTATTGAGTTGATTGAACACAAATTAAGTAATAGGAATAAGGATTTAATCACTAAAACGGGTAAGTTTGGACCGATGTTTGGAAGTGTTCTTGGTATGTTTCCTCAATGTGGTTTTTCTGTTTTGGCTACTAATTTATATGTAACTAGGATTGTTAGTTTGGGTACTTTGATTTCTATTTATTTATCTACTAGTGATGAGATGTTACCAATATTGTTATCAGAGAATGTTGAGATTGGTTTAATTATTAAGATATTATTAATTAAGTTATTTATTGGTATGGTTAGTGGTTTTATTATTGATTTTATTCTTAGAAAGAAAGAATCTAAGGTTGAAGCTGATTATGATATATGTCATGAAGAAAATTGTCATTGCAAGGATCATTTATTATTATCGGTAATTAAGCATACGATTCATATTACTTTGTTTTTGATGATTATTAGTTTTCTTTTAAATTGTTTATTAGAATATACTGGTATTCTTGATACTAATAATATTATTGCAAATAATCCATTTAGTGTGTTTGTTACAAGTTTAATAGGGTTAATTCCTAATTGTGGAGCTAGTGTTATGATAACTACTCTTTATTTAAAAGATATTATTAGTTTTGCTTCTATGATATCTGGATTACTTACTGGTAGTGGTGTTGCACTTTTAGTACTATTTAGGTCTAATAAGAAATTAAGTGAGAATATACTTATATTATCTCTTGTATATTTTATTGGTGTAGGTGCAGGATTAATACTAGAGCTTAAGGATTATATATGGTAGAGGATTTACTTAAAAATAATAATTTAAAGGTTACTAAACAAAGAGTATGTGTACTTAAAAGTATTATTGAGTTAGAAGATAATGCATCTATTCATAATATAGTAAGTAGTGTAGATATAGATAAATCTACTGTTTATAGAATAATTAATACTTTGATAACTAATAATGTAATAGAAAAGGATATTAACTATGATAATTTAGATTATTATAAATTAAAGAGTAATCATAAGCATTATATAAAGTGTGTGAAGTGTAAGAAAATTAGCACGTTAGATAGTTGTCCATTTGATAATGTAGATGTTGGTGATTTTGAGGTTATTAATCATAGTTTAAAAATAGAAGGTATATGTAAAGATTGTAAGGAAAGTTAAAAATGTGTCATTAAATGTCTTAAAAACGTCTCATCAAAATTCTTAAAAATGTCTCATTGAATATTGAAATTAAATTAATTTTATAGTAAAATTAAATAAAGGAGATGTGATTTATGTCGCTTACAAACGAGAATTATAAAGAAAGATTGATTGATAAAAAAATTAAGAAATATCTTGAAGTGTTTGGAGCCGTTAGTATAGAAGGTCCAAAATGGTGCGGGAAAACATGGTCATCACTTAATCAGGCCAATAGTGTTATTTATATGGATGATGATGAGAATAAAACTAGAGCTGAGATTGATGTTAAATCTATTTTTTCACATGATAAAAGTGAATTGCCTCAGTTGATTGATGAATGGAATCTCGCACCTAATATTTGGGATGCAACTAGAAGAGAATGTGATAAAACAGTTGATTCTGGTAATTATATTTTAACTGGTTCTACAACTTTGCCTAAAAAAATTCAAAAGGAAAAAATTAAACATTCTGGTGCGGGTAGAATTGGAATTATTAAAATGTCTACTATGAGTTTATACGAGTCTTTAGATTCATCTGGTAAAGCATCTATAATGGATATGTATAATGGCACACAAAAAAGTATGCCGATAGAAGAAGTTGAACTAAAACATCTTGCAAATCTTATTGTTCGTGGAGGATGGCCTAGAAATATCGGAGTAAGTGATGAAAATATTCATATAGTACCAAGAGGATATATTGATAGTATTCTAAGAGATGATATGATAGATGATGAGGATAAAAAGCGAGATAAGGATAAAATGCTTATGTTACTTAAATCTCTTGCTCGAAATGAGTCATCTATTGTTAGTAATAACACCATTCTTAAAGATATTGGTGATTTTGAATCAAAAGATCCACTTAGTAGTACTAATACTCTTGCAGATTATTTAGATGTTTTAAATAGACTTTATTTACTTGAAAACTGGAGTGCATATAGTGATAATTATCGTTCAAGAGAAAGAGTAGGTAAGGCACCTAAAAGACATTTTACTGATCCATCACTTGCTTGTGCACTTTTAAATTTAAATTCTGATAAACTACTTAGAGATTTTAACACATTTGGACTTTTGTTTGAAGGATTAGTTGCAAGAGATATTAGAATCTATATGGATTATTTAAATGGAACTGTTCATCATTTTAGAGATAATGTAACAGGATTAGAAGTAGATGCAATATTAGAGTTTGAAGATGGAGAGTATGCAGCAGTTGAAATTAAACTAGGTTTTAACAAAGTTGAAGAAGCAATAGAAAATTTGCAAAAATTCAGTGATAATGCTACAAAAAAGCCAAAATTTATGTGTGTTATTGTAGGAAAATGTTCTGGAATTGCAAGGGACTCTAAAACTGGTATATATATTGTGCCTATTACTGCTTTAAAACCTTAGTAATAATATTAAGAAAGTTAATACTGTAGATGTTATTATATCTACATTTTGGTAATTCATCGAATCAACCCCGTGTTGGTGCCAAGTGTCGCTTAAAAAGGTAACCTTTATATGTGGTTACCTTTTTAAATATGATACGACAGATAATGTAGAAAGTATCTGTAAAAAATACAGTTAATTGAATTATTTAGTTATACAACTTCCAAAAGTTAAGGTTTTAATGAAAAAAGTGCAATAAAAATTGTGCTTTTCATCATTATTTTAAACATTGTTATTTTGTCTTTATGGTTATTTAGTTTAAAATAATATAAAAGATAAGCACAAATTTATCTTATAGAATTATTGATTATAATTTTTCTATTTGATCTTTACTTAATCCAGTAACTTTAGAAATAAAATTTATGTTTGCTTTTTCATTTTTCATTTTCTTTGCCATATCTAAAGTGTTTTTTTCAGTAACTTCTTTAGTTACTTCCTTAGTTACTTCTTCTGTAACCTTTTTAGTTGTTTCTTCAACTGCATCTGCAACTGCATATTCAGTATTGGCCTCATACGCTTCTTTTAAATATTCTTCTCTATCATATGCTACTATTACATCATCTACCCAACTATACTTTTTCACTATATCACCTATCTCCTCTAAAATCTTGTTGCGTTTAGAAAGTCTATCTAATAATTTTTCTTGGTATACTCCAATTATTCCAACCGCAATTTCAAAATCACTTAATTCACTTATACCTTTAGTATAACACAATTCTAGATAATGTGATACATTTATATTGATAATTTCTACTTGATCAGTTAATTTAAAAGCAGAATCTTCATCATCATTTAGTGAAAAGCTAGCATATGGCTTTTTATATAATAGGAAATTCATGCTTTTCTATCAAAAACCATTGACAAGACGAATGTATGTATGTTACACTAGTTATGCAACTGGAGATGATTATATGATGAAAATTACCAAAGGGTATGTATTTAGAATGTATCCAAATGAAAAACAAATTAACTTAATAGAGAAAAGTTTTGGATGTAGTAGATTTATATATAATCATTT
>CADCIZ010000063.1 GCA_902801685.1 uncultured Erysipelotrichaceae bacterium
GTTATTTAAGAAATCTCATCAAAAATGGCAAGATGAATTAGATAGATTAACTCAGTGCTATGATGATGCATGGACTAACTTTATTAATGAGTGCAAAGAGTTAGAAGAAGTAGATCAATTAGCAGTAATGTCTTAAATGGTCAAAAAAATGCCCTAAAGTGTAATTAAGTAAACTATTTGATAATAAAATCACATTTTAGACATTAAAAAAGCGATTTTAAGCAAAATTTATTGACAAAACTATTAAAAAAATATTTCCATATTTATTCAAATATGCAATAATATATATGTAAATGATTTTGAGGTGTAATATTATGAAAGCAGTATCCAATAATATTATTAATTATTTAAAATCTATTAATGTATCTGGAAGCAACAAACATGAAGAATATGAAACAGATGACTATATCATAAGTACTATAATGATAACAATTAAAAGTGAAACTTTAAAGAGTACATGTGATAAGTATTCTGTATGTTTAGTATGTGTAGATAAAAAAGAAAATATTACTTATGATAATTTAAAATTAAAAGAATTCTATGATATAAATAGTGCAAATAATTATTATAACGAATTAAAAGAATCAATGAAAGATATAGATATTAAAACTTTAATTAATTAGGTACTTTTTGTACTTGGCATTAAAAAGCATCAATTTGGCATTAAAAAGCATTTTTTTGCATCAAAAAGTCATTGACTTCTACTTGTCAAGTGTTAAAATATAGTAAAATGAAATAATTGTCATAAAGGGAAAAAAACATCAGTTTTTTCCTTTTTTTTCCAAAAAACATTGACATTCAAAAATAAAACAATTAGAATAATTGGCAATTAGTTGTATTTTGTATATGTTGAAGTCATTGAGCAGTATTAGTACTTCACTAGATGTAAGGTGGTAAGTATGGGAAAACTACGAGAAAATGGTTTTAATGCAGTAAGAAGTAAAAAAAACAATAATTTATTTTTAGTGTCTTTTGCACACTTCAAGAGAAATCTACAAAGGGATTAGTAACCCCTAAAAGTAGGTTTCTCTTTTTTAATTATTAGAGGGAGGCTTTTATGAATAATATTGAAAATGAAGAATTATTAGAAATTGATTTATTAAGTAAAAATGATTTAATAGATTATGATTTAGAACGAACATTATATATGGTTTTGAAAATAATGAAAAAGTATAAACGATTAAGATGTAAAAATTATTCAGAGCCACCAATAAAAATTACAACTAAGTATAAATATATTTATGTAGATGAATCTGTACAAAGTAAAAATGCCTATACTAAACTAGATGAATATATAGATTCTAAAACAGAATTTAAAATTCTTTCACAAAAAATTAGTATGGTTACTGAAATAATGACAGAAGAAGAAAAGGCATATTTTACTATTGCAATTTATAATGGTAAATCAGATACTACTGCATTTAAAGAAATAGGTTGCTCTAATAAAGGATTAATTCCTATTAAAAATAGTTGTATAGTTAAATTTGCATGTGCTTTTGATATAGAAGTATATAAAGGTGATACTTTAAATGAAGAAGATGAAATTAAATTTTTAGAATTACAGAAAAGTAGATAGAAATATCTATTTTTTTTAATGCTATTAAAGGAGGTGGTTTTATGATTGTATTAAGCAATTCAATGATTTGACAAACTAATTAATGAGAGGTAACATGCAATCAAGGTGATGATTATGAGATTATTTTTTCATAAAATTAGTTTAATTCTTTCAAGTATTCTATCAGTTTTATTATTATCGTGTTCTACTACACCAGTAGCAGATAATATAAGTAATGATGTTATTAAGGATAATAATATTATTGAAGAAAAAACTACGATTGAATCAGAAACAAAAGAAACAGATCAAAAAGAATTGCAAATTGAAGAAAAGAAAAATACTGAAGTTGTAGAAGATAAAAAAACAAATAGTAATAGTAGTGTATCTACTTCTACCACTTCTACTACATCTAATAATAATACAAAACAAGAAACTATTAATAATAATCAAAATGATATTAATTCTAGTCCATCAACTAGTCCTAGTGTTGAAGTACATGAAGAGGCACCAAAGCAAGAAACAAATAATAATGTAAATCAATATATTGGTGTTGCTAGTCCTAATGATTTTTATTATTCATTTCATCATGGTAAAATTGAATATTCTAATATGGATAGTTGTTTAGCAGATGTTCCAAGAATATCATTTAAAGATACTACAGATATTATTAATGCTTGGTGTATTGATGTTGTAGATGGACAAGGTACAATTCTAGGACAATATTTATATATAAATTGTAGTTCTGGAAATTGTGATAAGTATAAATAGTCAGTTTAATACTGGCTTTTTTATTTGGAGGAAAATATGAGAATTTTATTATTTATAGGTGTTGCACTAGTAATTTTATTAGTGCTTTTTATTTATTCTGCTTTGGTTATTTCAAGCAGATGTTCACGAGAGGAGGAAAAGATAGAAAGTGAAAAAAATAAGTAAAATATTATTTATGTTTGTTGGTGCTTTCGTAACGATGGTTTGTGGTTTACAAAATGTTTTTGCAGCTACCCTAAACTATGATTTTTCTGGTTATTGGTATGAACGAAGTGATAATGGTGCAAACTACTCATCTTGGAAATTAGAAAACTATTATGTTGATGGTAATGTAGCATTTTGTATTGAGCCAGGTATTCCAGAGGGTAATCCTATGTATGAGGGATCTTGGGAACAAACTGGTTTATCAAATAATATAAAACAAAGAGTTTTATTATTAGCATATTATGGTTATCAATATAATGGTCATCAAACTCAAGGTTACAGAGCAGCAACTCAAGCCCTAATTTGGGAAACTATATTAGGTGGTAACACTCATGTATCATTTAATACTGAAAGATATGGTGCAGGTACACCTTATAATGTTGATGCAGAAAGAAATGTAATAAACGATTTAGTAAATAGACATTATACTAAACCAAGTTTTAATGGTACAACTGTTACTGCACAAGTTGGTACTTCTGTTACTTTAACTGATACAAATAATGTATTAAGTAATTATGAAGTATATGCATCTAATAATGCTAATGTAAGCATTAATGGAAATCAATTAACTATTACCCCTACTGAAATAGGTGATGTAACATTACAATTTGTTAAAAAACAAATATATAGTAGATCATATTTAATCTATCTAGGTGATGGAGTTCAAAATATGATTAGTGGTGGTAATGTAGATCCAGTTTATTTTTCAGTAAACTTAAAAGCCTTAGGTGGTCAAGTTGAAATAAATAAAGTAGATTCTGCTACTATGACTACTACACCACAAGGGGAAGCAACTTTAGAAAATGCAACTTATGGAATTTATGATAAATTTGGTAATTTAATTCAAACTTTAACTACTGATTCAAATGGTTATGCTAAAAGTGATTATTTACCTTATTTTGGTAGATATACATTAAAAGAAATCAGTCCAAGTAAAGGATATTTACTTAGTGATGAAGTTATTCCTTTTGATAGTACTAAAGATAGTTTATTAACTTATGTAAAAACACCAGAAGATGTTATTACTAGGGATTTTGAATTTACTAAAATTTATTCATCAGATAAAACTGGTATTATGACACCAGAAGTTGGTATTAAATTTGGTATATATGATAAAAATAATAAACTAGTTAAAGAAGAAACTACTGATAGTGAGGGAAAAATATATGTAACTCTACCTTATGGAGCTTATACATTAAAGCAATTAACTTCTACTAAGGACTTTGAAAAAATGGATGATTTTAAATTTGAAGTTCGTGAAGTTGGTGAAACTATTAATAAAGTTTTTGGAAATGCAGAAATAACTGCAAGATTAAAAGTTATTAAAATAGATCAAGATACTAAACAAGTAATTGAAAGATCTAATATTAAATTTAAAATATTTGATGTAAAAAATAATGAATATGTTTCTCAAACAATA
>CADCIZ010000064.1 GCA_902801685.1 uncultured Erysipelotrichaceae bacterium
GCCTCCAGGATTTGTACAAAATGTTCTAATCTCATCACCATATGTTTTAGTTTTGATAAATATAGTTGGGTCATATATAACATTAGTAATTTCTTTCATTATATCTTTACGAACTTCAACACGAACGCCTACTTCAATACTTTTTGAAGTGTATGGGATATTATATTTATCAGCAAGTTCTTGAACCCATTTGGCTCCAGTCCTTCCAGGAGCAACTACAACATATTTTGAAGTTATTTTTTCTTCTTTCTTACCTTTAGTGTAAATTACATCATAATTGTTTTTTGCTTTAACTATATCTTCAACATTGCATCTATCTAATAGTACTACTCCTTTTTTTTCTAAATAATCACATATTCCATTGATGTATTTTGGTAAGTGATCAGATCCTAGGTGTTTTTGCTTTATAATAAGTAGTTTAGCTCCTGCAATAGCAACTTTTCTTCTTATTTCTTCAGCTTCATCCATATTACTTGGATATACTTCAGCGTCCATTTTAAATTTATTAAATATTTCTTCTGTTTCGTCTATTAGTTTATAGCTTTCAGACTCACTCATATATTTCGTTAAATCACTTTTACCAAGTTTTGGAATAAAGTTTAATTTACCATCAGAAAATGTTCCTGCTCCACCATAACCAGATAAAATTGCACATGGATTACAGTTTTTACAAGGAACTTTAAATTTGTTCATTGGGCAAACTCTACTATCAACATCTGATCCTCTATCTAATATTGCGATTTTTAGTTTTTTATTTTTTTCTATAAGTTCATATGCGGTAAATAGACCAGCAGGCCCCGCCCCTATTATTACTACATCATACATATTTCCACCATCCAAATCCATTTTATCATAGGAAAGGTAAAAAATAAAATAAAAGTGTTAATTAATGTATATAGTTTATAAATATATGTTAATTGTTTTCAGATAAATCAACAAGAAAATTATAATGTTTATATTTAGTTTTGTTTTTTTACTTTTATACAAAAAGCACCCCAGTAATAATTACTGGGGCATCAGGGGGAAATTGATTTACCAGTCTGTAACAATTTAATAAAATACAAAGCCCTTATTTTATGGGCTTTTTTGTTTTTTTAAATATAATTAAGTATATTAAGAATATCTCGTTTTTTTGCAATTGGTAGTTTTAATGGTAGTTCAATCATGACACTTATGTCAGTTATGTCACTTTATATGTGATACCCCTCATACTTTTAAGTGTCACAAGTGTCATAGTTCGTAATATCTTAATATAACGATTATTATTTATTTAGATAATACTTACCATCTTTTGTTTTTACTAATACTTTTTGCTTAATCAATCTTTCATTTATTTTATTAAATCCATTAGGATTAATAATTCCAGCTTCAGTAAATGTTTTAGCTGTTTTCTCAGAAAAAGCATTGCTCTCTGTTAATTTTTTTATTATATGATTTTTTCTTATTAATGGAATTGGTGGAAAAAATGTCATATTACTCAACTCTCCTTCGATAACTATTATACCACACAAAAACGGATTTCACCCGTTCTGTATATCTTAATATTATAATTTATTAAGCAGATGAAAAATTCTGCTGTTTTTATAGTATTTTATATATAAAAAAATTACGATAACTTAAGCTATCGTAATTTGTATTCTAATGGGGCCATGATTTAACGTGTTTACGAAAAATTGGCACAAATCTATGAACCCTGATTGACTCAATTACTTGAATAAAATATACCATAACATTATGACATTTGCAAATGATTATGATTTATCATATTTATAAAAACCTTCTCCAGAGGATTTTCCCAGTTTTCCTTTTTCAATATATTGATTTAACATATTTAACATTCCCTTGTAATTGTAAGGCAACATCATTTTCTTTAATAAAGGACTCATTAATCCAGGAACTTTTTGATATTGTTCAACAATATTTTTTGCTGTAGTTAATCCTACAGTATCAATTATTTCAAATGGCCCTTTGGGTGCTCCTGTCCCTCTTTTCCAAGCAATATCAATGCTTTCAGCATCAGATATTCCATTCGTTAATAAATCCATACCACTTAACAAAAAAGGAACGAGCATAGAATTTAATAAATATCCTGATTTTTCTTTTAAAACAGGAAGAGGCAACATTCTGATACTAACTGCAAATTCCATTATTTCATCAAAATACTTTTTATCAGTTCTATCATGTGCCATTACTTCAGCGGTATTTTTTATCCATATTGTATTAGCAAAGTGAAGTGATAAATATTTTTCTGCTCTTCCTGTATATTTAGCAAACATAGATGGTAATAATGTAGAAGAATTAGTCACAATAATAGTTTTTTCTTCTAACAATGGTGCTAAAGTTTGATAGAATTTAATTTTTTCATCTTTTATTTCTGCCATTGATTCAATTACTAAATCAGCATCTTTTACTGCTTCTTTCATATCTACTTCTAATTTAATACTATTATAAGCATTTTCTACCTTTTTTAAACAATCGGCTTTATTAAAATTATCAATATCAGATATTCCTCTTGCCCAACTATTTTCATCATGAGGATTTAATGATTCTATAGTTTTAATATAATCTTTTTTTAATGCATCAAGCTTAGGTTGTGTTCTTGTTTTGCTATCTTCACTTCTTAACCATATTGTCACATCATATCCACAATACGCTGACTGAAAAGCAATTTGGCTCCCCAAAACACCACCACCAGCAACAACTATTTTTTTATAATTCATATAATTCTCCTTACTTTTTAATATATTTTATTATACCATCTTATTAAAAAAAAATCTTTTTATTCTAAATGGGTCTCAATTTAACGTGTATACGAAAAATCGGCACATATCTATGAATTGAGATTAGCTCAATTACTTGAATAAAATATACCACAAAATTTTGACATTCGCAAATATGTTTTTAAAAGATTTTTTTTATAATTTTATTTAATTAAAGATTGGTTCATAAATGATCGAAAAATTACTAAAAAAAGATGAGATTATTTCTCACCTTAATGTACGTGAATATCTTAATATGACGATCCTTTTATTTATCAAATTTGAATAATTCAAGAACAATAGAAACTATAAAAAGAGTAATACCACTATATAAAAATGTATATCTAATTATATTCCAATGTCTATCATCAGGAAATATACGATTTAATACTATATTTAAAATAAATGCAACAATAATAATTGCCATAAATACATAAGAAATAATCGTTAATACCTTTTTTCTTTTATCAATTTGTTTTCTTAATTTAATTAAATTTTCCTCGGATTTATTCATATAATCATTCCCTTTAATTTTTTCACCAGATAATAATTCATTAACATTAATATCTAACTCATTACATAAGTCTTTTAATAAAGAATAATCTGGCATTGTATTGCCATTTTCCCATCTACTAATTGATTTACTTGTAACACCTAATTTTTCTGCTAATTGTTCTTGAGTTAAACCATTTTCTTTTCTACAATTTAAAATAAATTTTCCTATTTTAATTTGATCCATATTATCCTTCCTTTCACAAATGATTATATGATTATTACCTATAAAACTACAGGACAGAAACTGAGAGTTAAATAGTATATATCTATTTTACCACAATAATGATAGATTCTTTCATATCAAAAAAGTTCGGAACATTACTAAAAAAAGATGAGATTATTTCTCACCTTAATGTACGTGAATATCTTAATATTCTGATTGTTTTATTTTTCTCTTTTTATAAATAATATTATTAATATAACTGTAATTATAATAATTAATAATGGTGCTATTCTAAAAAATATCCACTCAAATGAGTGCCATAATGTTCCAATAACAGACCATTCGGGATTACCATAATCCCATGTTAAATATGGGCTACCTAATAGTGCTAATAAAACGAAGAAAAATATTAAACATATGTCTATTATTAATAATACCATAATT
>CADCIZ010000065.1 GCA_902801685.1 uncultured Erysipelotrichaceae bacterium
AATTTTTCATTTTTATAAATTAAATCTATATTTGAATTATTCGCTTTTATTATATTACCATCTCCACCCATACTTCTATTATAAGTTTCTTTAGATGTAATATAATCATCGAATTTGCCTTTTTTCTTCTCAAATATCCAACTAACTGCATCTGGTTTCCCACCATATACAGCTATTGGTTTAGAACACAAATATTCTACCTCTTTATTTACCTCTTGGAACAATAAAGAATGGCTTCTAATAGTCATTCCTAATTGCTCTTTTTTATTTATACCACAATGAGAAGTAATTATGGCAATTCTTCTTTCAAGAGATGGAGGTTCCAAATTTTTATTTCTAAGTTGGTCTAATTCTTCCATATTTTTTCTTAACTCTGGATTTATATAACTATCATCAAAGTTTAAAAGATTTTGATATAATATTATTTTTTTTATATCGTCAAATTCTTTTTGCGTTATAAATAAATTAATATTTTCTTTATCGTATAAAACAATTTTTTTATTATCAGTTAATTTTACCTCTGGAGCTTTTAACCCCATACATAAAATACAAATATTTACAAACTGTTGTATAGATTCTTTAGAATATGGAAATACTCTATCAACTAAAAATTTTAAATAAGACATTGAAATAATTTCAACATCATCAGTTGAATTTTTATCAATAGTTAAAATACCATAGCTGGTAATAAATAACATATAATTTATTAAATATATTGGTGAAATATATAAAATTTCTCCACATTTTAATTTATATGGAACTGGTTCATCAAAAGTGAAATAAGTTTCTTTATAGAAATTAATATCAATCGACACAACTTATAACACTCCCTGAATCACCCATATTAGTGCTCATATATATTTGTACTCCAGTAAATTTTTTACTATCACCAATAACACTTCTTGCAAAGTCATATCTTGTTTGATTTTTATTAAACATTAATTTACCAATCCCGCCTATTTCTACTCCATTAAGAGTATTTAATATTTCGTTTATAAATAAATCACCGCGATTTACCGGGATTCCATCTTTTTCAACTAATGCCATAGTAACACCATATAAAAAATCAAAAGCAAATACAGGAGTAGCAATATATAAACTATCTGCATTTATATAATAGTCGTAACATTTAAACACACATTTTTCTTCACAGATAGCATCTCCAATAATATTTGTTAAAAAAACACTATAATCTTCTTGTGCTCCACTTTTCCAAATATAAGAAAGCTTTTCTGTCATAGAAAGATTTTCATATGATAAAGCATCATAACTATTATATTTTATCATTTTCCATATATTTTCATTATTCTTTGCTAAAAATTCAAGTATCTTATATGGAGCTTGTGGTAATTGTGAAAGTGAATTATACATAAATAATATCCTCTTTTATCCAAGCATACTTACTGCTTTTATTTCTAAAGTTTCTGTTTTATTAAATGATGGATTATTACAAGAAGCTGTTATAATTAATCTTTGAGGAATATCAGAAATACTATTTGAAGTTAACGTATAGGAATTATTATTTTTCTTATAAATAGAAATAATATTGCTTTCTATTTGAGCAGATATATTTAAATCTTCATTATTTAATAATTCGCCATTATAATAAACTTCTATATTAAAATCTATTGATTCATATTGCCTTATAACACTGAAATCTGGCTGTAAAACAATATTTACAATATTAGATGTATCTCCAATAGTAATTGTAATAAAATCATAAACATTTTTATTACCTTCTATAAAAGCAGTAATTGTAGTACTATCATTAATATCCCCAATAACATTATAATTACCATCAGTATCAATTTCTACTACATCTGAATTTGCTGATTCCCATATAACATTTCTTTCTACTTCAACATTATTTAATAAAACATTTGCAGTTAATTTACCAGTAGCACCATTTAATAATGTTAAATCTTGTGAATTTATAAATATGTCATAATTGTAAGTTCCATTTTCTGCAATACCAAGTTCTAAATCATCACCATCTCTAAATTCATCTAAATATAAATCTAAATACAATAAAGTTGTAGGTGAATCAATATCATAGTCTACTGCATTTTGATAACCATATAACTTAAAAGGTCTTCCAGAAAGAATAAAACGTGTATTTGTTTTAAATAATCTTAGAGTATCTTCATTCCCTTGAACCATTATTACAGCATGATTATTTGGTGTTAAAATATATTTGCTTACTTTTACAGTAGAAGCCGCCATATCGTAATCGACAACACAAGGAATTGAAAATATAGCTCCATTTTTAGGGTCTTTTATTTTAAGACTATTATTACATCTTCTTATTCCGCAATCTTGGACAACCCCATCATATTCACTATAACTATGTACAATCCAATAACAATTATCAAATTTATACATAAGTCCTCTTTTGACAGTGTGAGTAATATCACGAAATATAAGTTTATTGAAATCACGAACATCTTTTACTATTTGTTAAATACAAGTACGTTACGCTTGTATAATTGTTGATATTTTTGTATAATCAATTATATAAGAAAGATTATTACTATTATTTAGATATTCTATACCATTTAAAATATCTTTTAATAATATTTCATCTTTTGGCAAAATATCTCTTTCATTCCCTAATATAGTTATTGTTTTCATTCCATAATTATGAATAACAGCATACCTTTTTCTTTCTCTTTTATCAAAATCTTCTTGTGATAAATCCCCATGCTTCACAGATAAATTATGCCCACTCCCATCATATTCAATATCTATATTATCATTATAAACCATATCTAAGTAATAACCATGAAAATAAACATTGGTTGGTATATTTAAAATATCTGCAATATATTTTTGTTGTTTAGAGCAAGTTATAATGTTAGATTTTTTAAAATATTCTTTTGCTTGTTTTCTAAATTCATTAGTTTTACTAAAACTATCAACTCCATATTTAGAAATACAAGTTAATTTGCTTTTATTTTTACTTAATTCAGTTTTTAAAGCATGAGTAACCCCATATTTTTGCATACAAGTTTCTTCCCTTTTTTTAATAGAGCCATTTACTTGACCGCCATATTCTACTCCATATTTTTCTAACATTGTTTCTTTAGAAGCTTCTAAACAACATTTATCACAATATGTACTTAAATTATTTGTTTTAAATACTCTTTGATAATAATTTTGTGCTGTTCTTTGGAATTTGCATCCACAACAATCACATATAAAATCTAACATAATTATCTTAGATTTTGGATTAACGTCTTCAGAATTTACAACTATACTATAAAACTTATTATCTTTAGTTATTTTTGGAATATCATATCCTTTATTTTTATAATATGTATAATTTCTACAAGTAATTGTAATTTCTT
>CADCIZ010000066.1 GCA_902801685.1 uncultured Erysipelotrichaceae bacterium
TCTTCTTAATCCTGAAACAACTTCATCCAATGCATCTACAACAACATCTACATCTTCTAAGCTATTTTCAGTACCTAAACTTAATCTTAAGGAACCGTGAATCTCAGCATCTTCCAAACCTAAAGCACTTAATACATAGGATGCCTTTAGACTTTTTGATGAACATGCAGAACCAGTTGCACCATTGATTCCTTTAGCATCTAATCTTAAGATCAAACCTTCCCCTTCGATTGCTGCAAATCTAAAGTTTACATTATTTGGAAGTCTATTCTCTCTATCCCCATTTAAGTAAGCTTCTGGAATCCTATCACTAATCTTTTCAATAAGAGCATCTCTTAATTCTGTAAGTTTTGCAATGTTTTCATCCAAATGTTCATAAGCAAGCTCAGCAGCTTTACCAAAACCTACGATACCTGGAACATTTTCAGTACCAGACCTAAGACCGTTCTCTTGACCTCCCCCATGAATCAATAATTCTAATCTAACTCCTTTTCTAATAAATATTGCACCAACACCTTTTGGACCATAAATCTTATGGGAAGAAATGGACAATAAGTCAATATTTGCTTCTTTAACATCCACTGGAATCTTACCTACAGATTGCACTGCATCACAATGGAAGATAATTCCATTTTCCTTTGCAATCTTACCTACCTCTTCAATTGGCTGTATAGTTCCTATCTCATTATTTGCATGCATGACAGAAATTAAAATGGTATCTTCTCTAATTGCATTTTTTAAATCTTCTATACTGATTATACCATTTTCATTTACTGGCAAATAAGTAACTTCATATCCTCTTGATTCAAGGAATTCACAAGTTCTTAATACTGCAGGATGCTCAATTTCTGTAGTAATAATATGTTTACCTTTATCTTCAAATTTAAGAGCCACACCTTTAATAGCCATATTGTCAGATTCAGTTCCTCCACTTGTAAATATGATCTCCCTTGTATCAGCATTAATTAATTTAGCTACATGTTCACGAGCTTCTTCAACCGCTTTTTTAGCATTCCTACCTAATTTATAAAAAGTAGAAGGATTACCGAATTCTTCTTTCAAATAAGGTACCATTGCATTAAATACTTCTTCTTTTACTGGAGAAGTAGCAGAATTATCCATATATATCATAATTAGCTCTCCCAATTTTTTCTCTAAATAAAAATTATTTTTTTAGTAATTATATTAATTATTTTAAAGATAAAATAACTACGTTATTATAATTTTTTAAAAAATATAACTATAGTTATATTTCCTAATTTATTATTAGTAAGTTTTAGTATATAAAGTTTAGGTTTAACTAACTTTTTTAAAAAAGAGCATTATAAAAATTGAAAAATTTAAGTGAAAAATATAATTGAAAAAATACAAAAATTTAAAAAAAAAATAAAAAATTAAGGGTATAGAAATATTAAAAATAATTGGAGAATTAAATTATTCTCCAAATTTAGCAGTGACTTTTTCTAAAGCTTGATCAATATCAGCAATGATATCCTCTACATCTTCAAGACCTACAGATACTCTAATCAAGTCAGGAGTTACACCAGTACTTTCCTGTTCTTCTGGAGTTAATTGTTGGTGTGTAGTGGAAGCTGGGTGGATAACCAAACTTTTTGCATCACCAATATTAGCAAGTAAAGATAACAATTCAAGATTATCAATGAATTCTTTTCCTGCTTCAAGACCACCTTTAACACCAAAGGTCAATAAAGCACCATATTGGTCTCCTAAGTATTTTTTAGCAGTTTCATGTGTTGGATGACTTTCAAGTCCAGGATAACTTACCCAACTTACTGCAGGGTGTTGTTCTAAATGTTTAGCTACTTTTAATGCATTTTCAGAATGTTTAGCCATTCTGATAGATAAAGTTTCTAAACCTTGCAAGAATATGAAACTGTGAACAGGAGCAAGTGTTGCACCTAAATCTCTTAATAATCTTGCTCTTATACGAAGAGTATAAGCAATGTTTCCAAGACCTGGGAAATCACCGAATACTTCCCAATAGTTAAGACCATGATAACTTGGGTCTGGTTCAGAAAGGGTAGGGAATTTACCATTTCCCCAATTGAATTTACCGCTATCGACAATATATCCTCCTATAGCAGTACCATGACCTCCAACAAACTTGGTTGCAGAAGCTGCAATTACATCTGCTCCATGTTCTAAAGGTCTTACTAATCCAACAGCAGCAGTATTGTCTACCACTAATGGAATATCATGAGAATGAGCGATTTCAGCTAGTTTTTCAAATTCAGGAACATCCAATTTTGGATTTCCGATAGATTCCACATAAATTGCTTTTGTCTTATCAGTTATAGCCGCTTCAAAAGCATCAAGATCTTGAGAATCTACAAAGATAACATTACGTGCCAAATCTTTAAAAGTGTAATCAAACAATTGGTATGTTCCACCATATAAATTATCTGCAGAAACTATTTCATCACCAGGTTGGGTAATGTTTAATAATGCATAAGTAATAGCAGCTAAACCACTAGCAGCAGATATTGCAGAATTACCTCCTTCTATTGCAGCAATTCTCGCTTCAAATGCATCACTAGTAGGGTTAGTTAATCTACTGTAAATTTGACCAAATTCCTGAAGAGCAAACCTATTTGCTGCCTGATCCGTATCCTTAAATACATAAGATGAAGTTTGATAAATCGGAACAGCTCTTGATCCTGTTGCTGGGTCTGGTTCTTCTTGTCCTGCGTGTAATCCTAAAGTACTTAATCCATAATTTTTGTTAGTCATTTTATCACCTATAATATAAATTAATTAATAAATATAATGAATACTAGTGGATTTTAATAAATTAGACATTTAATAAAATTCTTAAAAATATTCTTTTTGAAATATTTTTAATATAATCATTAAAAAATAACAATTGTTATATTTTATATTTACAAGTGTTCTATTCTTAATGAAAAAATATTAAAAATAGTGAGATTATTAAAAATAAATTTTAAGAAAAATATTCATTATATAACAATTGTTATACATAGTATATAAAGTTTTTGATAATTCTAGAAATTATAAAGAAAAAACAATAGCAAAATATAGAAAAATCGTTTAAGAAATTAAATAAAAGTAGATCAATCATACTAAATGATAATAAAAAAAGATAATAAAAAGTTCGCAAAATATAAAACTAAATAATGTTAGATAAAAAAAGGCTGGCAGCTAAATGAAATTCCCATAGACCGAAACCCATAGTACACAAACAAAACGCGAAAAGACTTAACTTCTGGGATCGAA
>CADCIZ010000067.1 GCA_902801685.1 uncultured Erysipelotrichaceae bacterium
GTAAAGGAGTACCAATCCTTGATAATGATAATAAGGTTTATGTATTTGATATTAATCAAACATATGGTAGAGATTATCACTTGTGGACTTATAATCATATTGATGATGATATTGTACTTAAATACTATCAAGATAAAATAGGGGTTAAGAAAGATAATTCTATTGAAGTTAATGATAACTTTTATAATACATTTAATGTAATAACTAAAGAAATAGTTCAAAATAATTATTTTGATTTATCAGATAATGAAGTGGAGTTTATTGTAACTACGATGACTTCACTTTTTTTATATAAAACTAATTTTAATATCAATAATTTACAAAATAGTTATGAAATGATTAAGGATATAGATGATGATAATATTCTTAAATACATGCAGATTATTAATAAGGAAACGGCTACTTTATATAATGATTTTAGTAAATTAGCTGATGATTTATATAAAGTACAAAATACCATTCAAGATAATGTATTAAATCAGTATAAAAGTAATTCATTTTTAACTGAATATGATAAAGAACAGTATCTAAATAATATTGTAAATAATAGTAGTTATAGTTATGAGTTATTAGATAGTATTTATAATAATTATGTAAATAGATATAAAGTATTGTTTCCAAATAGTGAGATTAATGATAATGAATACTTAGAAGAAGATAAGAAGTCAGATGAGTTAGTTCAAATGAGTTTGTTTGTATCGAGAGAAGAAGAACTCGCTAATAAAATATGTGACATATTTAATTCATTTAATACTAAATACCAAGGAACTTTTGAAATTAATAGTGTAGAATTGCAAAAATGGGAACATATAAGTTCTAAAAATAGGAATCTATCTATTACGTTAAAAAGTTCAATTAATACGGAATATGCAGATAAGGATACCAGTTTTACGTATTTTAATGAAGATAAAACTGATGAGGAGTTATTAAATAAATCTCTATCAAACAATGCTTTTATTCAATCACTTTATAAAGATAAAGACTTTTCAATAATATTTTCACCTAACATGATACATATTTATTGGAGTAATTTTGATTATAAAGATTTTGATTTAAGTATTCTAAATAATGAAGTAATTGAGGAATTAGAATCAAATCAGACTGAAGAATTAGAAGAAATTTCTGATGATAATACAGAACTTATAACTAATGAAGTAATTGCTGATTTGCCTATCACTAATTATCATATTGGTGATGATAAGATAGATATTAGTTTTGGTTCG
Organism: uncultured Erysipelotrichaceae bacterium; assembly: GCA_902801685.1. Lineage (GTDB taxonomy): Bacteria > Bacillota_I > Bacilli_A > RF39 > UBA660 > RUG12438. Next base: position 1,224 of record CADCIZ010000067.1, read on the forward strand.
AAGAGCAGATTTGAGGATAATATTAAAGCAATTGAATTGCTAAAGAAGTTAGAAAGTAATAATAGAAATGCAACTAGTGAAGAACAGGATATACTTTCTCGTTATGTTGGTTGGGGTGGTATTTCTGATGCATTTGATGAGAGAAAAGATAATTGGAATAGTGAAAGAAAAAGACTAAAAGAAATACTTACACTAGATGAATATAATGATGCGATGCATTCTACATTATCTTCTTTTTATACACCGAATATTGCAATTGATAGTATTTATAAAGCACTTGAAAAGTTTGGATTTAAAGGTGGAAATATACTAGAGCCATCGTGTGGTATAGGTAACTTCTTTGGAAGATTGCCTAGTGGTTTTAATAAGTCAAAACTATATGGTATTGAAATAGATAGTATAAGTGGTAGAATTGCTAAAAAATTATACCCTAATGCCAAAATAGAAATTAATGGCTATGAAAGTTCTAATGTTTCAGATAATCTATTTGATGTTGCACTTGGAAACGTTCCATTTGCTAATACTACTGTATTTGATAAAAGGTATAAAGAAAAGTTTTATATTCATGATTACTTTTTTCAAAAGACATTAGATAAAGTTAGAAGTGGAGGAGTTATTGCATTTATAACTAGTAGTGGAACACTTGATAAAAAAGATTCTAAGGCTAGAGAATATATTGCAAAAAGAGCAGAGTTTATTGGAGCGCTTAGATTACCAGACGATACATTTAAAAATAATGCTAATACTAAAGTCACTACAGACATAATATTTTTGAAAAAAAGAGATGAGATTAAACGAGATATAAGTGATGAGGATTGGATAAATACTAGTGTTTATACAGATGATATAAAACTTAATAATTATTATATTAACAATCCTAATATGATGTTAGGAGATTATGTTCTAGAATCAACACCTTACGGTTATAGTGGTACATTAAAGTCTAATGGTACTGATATAAATGATTTAATAGATAATGCAATAAGTAAACTTCCAAGCAATATTTATGAAGAAAGTATGATAGAAAAAACAGAAGAGTCTATTAATGAAGATATATTGCCTGCAGATGATAGTGTTAAAAATGGTGCTTTTGTTATTATTAAAAATAATAACAAAGATATTATTTATCAGAGAGTTGATTCTAAATTAATACCTTATTCCATACAAGAAGGTAAGATTGCGAAAAGAATAATTGGAATGTGTGAACTTAAAAGTGCATTAAGGAAAGTATTTGATATTCAATTAAATGATGGTAGTAATGAAGAATTATCTTATGCTCAGCAAAATCTTTCTGATATATATGATAAGTTTGTTAAAAAACATGGATATATAAATGATAAAGCAAATGAAAGAGCATTCAGCGATGATCCAGATTATTACTTGTTAACTTCACTTGAAAATGATATCAGTACTGATGTTAATAATAAAGTATATGAAAAAGGTGATGTTTTTACAAAAAGAACAATTAGAAAAACGAAAGAAATAACAAGTGTAGAGTCAGCTGACGAGGCATTAAAATGGTCACTTAATAATCGTGGTATTGTAGATTTAGAGTATATGATGTATTTATATCCAAAAACTGAAGATGAAATAATTGATGAATTAGATGGTTTAATATATCAAGATCCAGAGAAAACCGATGAGTTTAATAAGGGATATGTAATTGCATCTGATTATTTAAGTGGTAATGTAAAGCATAAATTAAATTATGCTAAATCAGTTAATATTAATAACGAGTATGATAAGAATATTGAAGCATTAAAGCGTGTACAACCTAAAGAACTAACTTATGATGAAATAAGTTTTAAATTAGGCTCAACTTGGATACCTGAAGATGTTTATTGCGATTTCTGCATTGAATTATTAGATATAAGTTCATGGTATAGAAGTAAATTAAAAATAAAATATGTAAGTGAAACAAATAATTGGTTATTTCAAGCGAATGGATTATATAATTATGGTGTTAAAAGTACAAGTACTTGGGGTACACA
>CADCIZ010000068.1 GCA_902801685.1 uncultured Erysipelotrichaceae bacterium
ATATTTTCCGAATTTTTATAGGTGGTATAGCTGGTATAACTCAGGATGGATATATATATGATTCGTATTCTTCCTCTAACAGAGAATCACTTGGAAATGGTAAGTGCCCGATTTATCATTATTACGCAAAGGGTTATTACGATAATGGATTTTCGTATGTTACAGTTGATAATTGTACAAATGAAGTTCTTTATTCACGTTCAGAGATAGATGCATTTATGAGTAATCATAGTAATCTCACTGCAGCCAATAGAGATTGTTATGTGGGTGGTTTGGTAGGATATGCTAGATTAACCAGTATCAAAAATTGCAATAATACTGAGTTAACTGAAGAGGCATTTGCTTCAAATAGAAATAAATATCCTCTTGTAATAGGTAGGAGATATGTTGGAGGATTAGTAGGTTGCTCAGATGAAACTGTATACAACAATTCTGGTAGTGGATATGGAGCTACTAACTATAATCTTGTTATAGGTGAAAGATATGTTGGAGGTGTAATAGGAAGCTTAGGAATTGGTGATAAACATCAGGAAACTCTTGATTTTAGAAATCCTAGTTTATCTAATCATCTAAATATACTAGAGCCAATTATTCGAGAATATGAAGAATATAGTTATAATGATAAATTATCTATTAATGAATCTGATATAAAAAAGAAAATGAAATATCAGAATATTGCAATTGAACATCTAGCGCAAAGTAATCAGTTAATAGAGTCAATTTCAAAAATAATAATGGAAGATAAAACTGCAAAAGAGGCATTTTGGAATAATAGTGCGAGTGATTTATTATATGGAATAATTGCTTTATTTTTAGAAGAATATGCAGATGGTATGATTGATAGAAAAATGATTACTTTATCATCAATAAAAAAGTTTCAAAATAGTTCTATGACTGATAAAAATCAAAAATTATTAAAGAAGTATATTACTGAAAAACCTTATGGACTTAAAAGTAAAGATAAACTATTACCAGTTATATCATCAAGTGAAAATACTTATAAAAGTATAACAAGTGTATTTAATGAAAGAATGAGTTTATTTGATGATATTAATGTAGAAAATATTACATCTGATTCAGACTTTGATTTTGATATATTAGGTAAAGAGCCTACAGTTTTATATTGTTGTATCCCTGATGAGTCAAAAATATATTATACTTTAGTATCGATTATTGTTTCATTAATCTATAAAACTTTAGTATTATTATCAAATAATCAACCTAACAAGAGATTACCTTATGACCTTGTTTTCTTATTAGATGAATTTGCAAATACACCACCACTTGAAGATATTGAAACAATAGTATCAGTTGCAAGAAGTAGGGGAATGTATTTTCAATTCTTCTTACAGAGTTTTGCTCAACTAGATAATTTATATGGTAGAGAAGTTAGCCAAATTATTCAAGATAACTGTGGTCTTGCTTATCTTAAGACTAATACAGAAGAAACAGCAGAGGCAATATCTAAAAGACTTGGTAATAAAACTATTGAAACATCCTCGATAAATTATTCTATGAGTTTTACAAATAATAATGGTAGTAAAGGTACAAGTTTAATTGCAAGAAATTTGCTTACTGCAGATGAAATAAAGCAATTACACTATAAAACAATAATTTTTCCAACAATTAGTCATCCAATTTTTAGGGATACAGTTGTTTATAAAAAGTTTAGTTGTTATAAAGAAGGGATGATTAATAGAGAGGTTAGACCTTTAGCTAGACTTATTGATACTTATTTTACAGTAGAACAGATAAAGTTTAATAATGATAATAAAGAAACTACAAGTAATAGTGAAGATATCTCTCACGAAAAGGAAAGTAGTGATAATGTAAGCATTAAAGATAAAATAAATGAAGTTATAAATAATATAATTAAAGAATTTGGTAAGGTTGATTATAATGTTGGTTATATGAATAACAAAGGAACTATTATAGGTAAATTATTTTTAGCAAGCCCTTTATCAGCAAATGATATAAGAATATTAGAAGGATTAAGTCTAAAAATGAATTTTAATTATAATGTAATAATTGATTCTAAAAAAATAAAAAAGAAAGATATGAATACATTGATTGAAATATCTTTAGATGATGAAAATTAAGATATTTAAAAAAATAGAAAGATTTGTTATAATAAGGGTGAGGTGATAAAATGAGGTGTCCAAAATGTGGAAGTGAGAATACAAATATTCAAGTAATTAATGAACAAGTGCTTAAAACAAAACACCACGGTGTACTATGGTGGTTATGTGTTGGTTGGTGGTGGATTTTTGTTAAATGGATATTTTTAACAGTTCCCGCACTATTAGCTGCTATCTTTGTTGGAAAACGAAAAAAGATAAAAAATGTTCAAAAAAAAGTTTGTGTTTGTCAAAATTGCGGAAATACATGGTAAATATTATATAGTAAAACGCTTAAAGAACAGTTCATAATAATTGTTCTTTTTTTCATAGAAAGAAGGTGTAAAATGGATAAAAAATTTAAAAAAGATTATATTGAAATAAGAGATGATGCATTAAAAGATATTAAATCTAGTTCTAATGAATGGAGTAAATTTATTAGTTTTTGGTCTAGAATAATTGATAAATATAGTATTGATAATATACTTAATTTATATTCTTATAATCCTTATGGTAGGATATTTAAGACTTTTGATGAATGGAATAGCGATGATATTGATAGAAGAATAAAGCCTAAAAGTAGAGGAATTCCTATACTTGATAATGATAATAAGACTTATGTTTTTGAAATAGGTCAAACATATGGTAAAGATTATTATGAATGGACTTATAATCATATTGATGATGATATTGTTCTTAATTATTATCAAGATAAAATAGGAATTAAGAAAGATAAATCTCTTTTATATAATCAGAATTTTTATAATACTTTTAAAACCATTACAAAGGATACTATT
>CADCIZ010000069.1 GCA_902801685.1 uncultured Erysipelotrichaceae bacterium
TAGCAATGATGGTCCTGGTTTAAGAAGAAAAGAGTTTGAATCAAAAGAGTATCAACAAATAAAAAAGAAGTTTATTCATATTGTACCAGATTGTAGTATGGTAGGGGTTGCACTTCGTAATGATTGTTATAAAGTTATTAAATCAAGTAAAGATAATATTTATGGACATTCAATGACTTCTTGGTGTGTGAAGGGTGATGAATTAGTATCAAGTAAATTATCTGATAAGAGCAAAAGGTTAGAAAAGAGTCTTATTTCTTGGTTAGATAAACATGATGATGAAGAAAGAATAATAATAATTACTACTTTATTTAGAGTATTTGAGGATGCTAATATTACTACTGTAAACAGTGCTAAAAAGGTTGGAAATCTAATAAAAATTATACATAACATAAATGGTATTGATAAGCAAACTAAAGATTTAATAATAGATTTATTTGCTTATAATTATAGAAATGTAAAAGGTTAGGTATCCTATGAAAGAATTAAAGATAAAAGCAAAAAACATAGTTAAGAAAAATCTATGGAAAAGTATTGTAGTATGCTTTATTGCTTCAGCAATTTTTACTTTAGGCTATAAATACAATACTGAAAAAAAAGTTATTCATTATGAAAATAATATTACTACTAATTTTAATTTAAAAAACAACTTGGATATTGTGGAAAATACTTTTAATAAGATATTTGAAATAAATGGTATTCAAAAAATTGTAAATTATAAACCAACAAGAGGTGTATTATCAGTATTTTTTAATCAAATAACTGGTGCAGGATCAATTATTATTGGTATTTTAAATGTAAATAACGAATATTTATTTCATAATTCTATACCGTCACTCTTGATTATGATTTTAGGATTAGGAATGTCAGTTTTATTTTATATTTTTGTTGTTAATATAGTGGTAGTAGGGAAGAATAGATACTTTTTAGAGCATCATAGCTATGATGAAGTATCTTATGATAAACTGTTATTTATATATAGAATTAAAAAAACAAAGCATGTTGCATATATAATGTTTAAAAAAAATGTTTATTCTATATTATGGTATTTCACAATTATAGGTGGATTTATTAAAAGATATGAATATAGTATGATTCCTTATATTTTAGCTGAAAATCCAGAATTAGATTCAAAAACTTGCTTTGAATTATCGAAAAAAATGACCAATGGTTATAAATTAAAAATGTTTTGGTTAGATTTAAGTTTGTTAGGGTGGTATCTATTAGGTGGTATTACTTTAGGACTATCAAATATATTTTATTTTAATCCATATAAAGAATGTATTTATGCAGAAATATACATGGATTTAAGAAAGAAATTAAATAGTGAATATTTTAAAGATAAATATTTAGATGTAAGTGGGTTAGAATATCCAAATGATAAATATTTCATTCCAGAATCCAAAAAGAGAAAATGGTTAAAAATAAATTACAAAGTTGATTATTCAGTTATTAATTTAATATTGTTATTCTTTACCTTTTCGTTTATAGGGTGGATATGGGAAGTTTCCTTGCATTTGTTTAATGATGGTGTATTTGTAAATCGTGGAACAATGTTTGGTCCAATATTACCAATTTATGGATGGGGTGGAATATTAATAATAATATTACTCAAAAAATTTAGAGATAATCCATTTCAATTATTTATAAGTTCATTTGTTTTATGTGGAATTGTTGAATACTTTACTGCATGGTATCTCGAAGTTACAAAGGCAATGAAATGGTGGGATTATAGTGGTTATTTTCTAAATTTAAACGGAAGAATATGTTTAGAAGGACTATTAGTCTTTGCATTAGCAGGATGTGCTGCAACATATTTTGTAGCTCCCTTTTTAAATAATATATATAATAAGTTTAAAAGAGAGCCTAAACTTATTTTAGCAATTATATTTATAATTCTTTATGGTATAGATATGCGTTATTCAAGTTTACATCCAAATACAGGAGATGGAATATCTAAACCAATAAGCGAAACATATATAATAGAAAAAGGAGGAATATATGAAGAAAAATAAAAAAAATATAATTATATTATCAGTAATAGCTGTAGTATTAATTTTGATTATTATAGCCCTTATTGTAATTAATAAAAATGTTTTAAATACAACCAAAGTTGATTTAACAAACTTAACATATAAAGATGGCAAAGAAACAGAGGATATAAAAAAATATACAGGAGATGATTTTCAAGATTTTTTAGAAGATTATCAAAATAATAAATTACCTAGTATTTATGTAACAGAATTTTTGTTTGATGGTGTATCACAGTACAAACCTTATGATTTAGATGATTTTATAGAAAATGGTAATGATTATGATATAGAAGCATTAAAAATTACTACCATAAATATAAATACAACAGGTAATATAGAATTATCTGGAGAATTAAAAGGTGGTATGATAGCTGTAAATACTAATGATATTAGTAAAGATATAAATATTATATTAAATGGTGTTAATGTTGATACCGACTCAAAAAAAGTACCAGCAATATATGTTTATAATAAAGACATTAACTACACTAATCATAAAGTAACTATCAAATTAGCTAGTAATTCAAAAAATTATATTAATGGTGGAAAATTAAAAAAGGTTAGTTTAGTTGGTAGTGATGAATTAAATAATTATAGTTCAAAATATTCTGGAACTAATAAAGAAAATTACGAAAAATATAATAATTATTATGGTGTATATACAAGTGATGA
>CADCIZ010000070.1 GCA_902801685.1 uncultured Erysipelotrichaceae bacterium
AACATGATTTAAATTATTCTTTTCTAATACGATATATATAGGAAGACCTGCAGTATTATTTGGCTCTCTATCATCAGAGTATTTTACATTGTTATCTATGATATATGCATAACACACGTGTGTTGCATCTTTATATTTATCCTTTATATTATTAATAATATTTTGTGCATCACTAACGCTATTTACAAAGTAGGATTGTGATATAAATTTAGATTTATTTATAATAATTGTTTTTTCTTTGTTATCTTTTATGGTATACATTAAATCACCAATAAAATTATAGTTTATTAAATACTTTTAGTCAATACAATTGACAAAGACAATATTTTATTATAAAATGTAGATAATAGAAGGTGATTATGTTGACACTTAAGAAAAAAAATAAAGTGACATTTATTATAGTTATATCCGTTATTGTACTATTGATAGCGTTTATGATATATGAACTTATTGCTAGAAATACTGGTATGAAAAGTTTGATGGGTAATTCTATTACAACAAGTTTTTATTATTGTGAGGATAATACTTATGCATTAAATAATGATAAGTGTGTTAAATATGAAACTGCTTCATCTAATATACTGGGAGATGTTAATTTAGATGGAAAAGTCGATAATAGTGATTTAGAACTACTTAATAATTATCTTGCTAAAACTGTTGATTTAACAGAAATTCAATTAACTGCTGCTGATGTAAATAGTGATGGAATACTTAGTGTAGGGGATGCAGAAAATATTAGGCTTTATGTAACTGGTCATAATAGTGGTAGTGAGTATTTATCTAAGATAGGTGTATCTATAATATGTCCTAAAGATTATACTAATAAAGATAATACCTGTATTAAAGAAACTATCGTTGATGCAAAATATGCTAGTTATAAAAGAGGAGATATTAACTTAGATGGTAAGATAGATAATACAGACTTAGATTTACTTAGTAAATATTTAAAAAAACAAGCAAATTTAAATACAGTTCAAATTAATGTTGCAGATTATAACAATAATGGGACTATTGATAATAATGATTTATATGAACTTGAAGAATATTTAAACACTGAGGTAAACAAAACTAAAACATTAGGCGATATTAACTTTGATAATGTAGTTGATTCTAACGATGTTATACTGCTTAATAAATATGTATTAAAGCAAATTAATTTGACTAAAGAACAACTTAATTATGCAGATATGAATGATGATGGAGTAGTGGATGATAAAGATGTTGATATTCTTGCCAAAACTATATCTGATTATTATCAAGTAGGCGATATTAATTTAGATGGTAATGTTAATGAACTAGATGTAACTTTGCTACAAAATATGTTTAATGGAGTAGTAGCTGCAACTAAGGTTCAATTAAATCTATGTGATGTAAATAAAGATGGTGCTATAGATAATAATGATGTTGTTGAACTTAGAAAAAAGGTTAGTAAAGACACTAAGTATAAAAAAGGAGATGTTAACTTAGATGGAGAGTTAACAAGTGCAGATGTTACTATTATAGAAAATTATGTTTTAAAGAAAACAGAACTTACAATTGATCAGTTAAATTATGCTGATTATAATGGAGATTCTACTGTTGATAATAAGGATGCTAATAGTTTAGCTAAAGCCATTGCATCTAAGTATAAAAAAGGTGATATTAACATGGATGGTAAAGTTAATATGATAGATGTTAATATTCTTAGTAAATACATATCAAGATTAATTGAATTAGATACAACACAGAAATTACTTGCTGATATAAATGGTGATGGTAAAATTAATGCAAGTGACTTAAAAAAGTAAGAAATTGATTCTTACTTTTCTTTTATTATTCTTCTAATTGCTGAATAAAGGTATGGTTTATATTCTTCTATTTTTAGAGGTTTATTATTAGTAATTGATGTAAATATAGTTGATGATGCAAGTTCTATTATCATAAATAGTGTTACATCTGGATTCTTAAGTTTAATATTATGTTCTTTTAATCCTTTTATAAATATTTCTTTAATACCAATTTTATTACTGTTAATAATTTCGTTTACATCAGAGTATATACCTAACGATAAATCTTTTTCAATAAAATTAATTAAAGTTTTATCATTAGATACTACGTTTATTATGTAATCAATTACAAATATTAGTTGATCCTCAAAATTGATAATAACGTTTTTATTTAAGTTATCTATAGCATCTTTAAATAGTTTTTGCGACTTTTCAATTATCAGTTTATTTTGTAAATCGTACTTATCTTTAAAATAAAGATAGAATGTACCTTTTGCGACATTTGCATCATCTACAATATCTTGAATAGATGTTGCATTAATCCCTTTTTCTGTAAATAATTTATATGCAGATTTTAATAATTTTTCTTTTTTTAAAGCCTTTTTTTCTTGAATTTTTGATATAATTATTCCTTTCATAAACTCACTTCCTGAAAAAAATTTTATAACAAAAGACAGTTTTAGTCAAATTATAAAATATTATAGTGTATTTAGTACTGTTGGAGTATTAAAGATTGTTATATAAACATTGTACCAAATTGCTGGCGCAAAGTCTATAAGCATCTAAAGTTCAATGCTTTAAATATAGTATTATTATGTATATGAAGTATAAAAATATGAAGT
>CADCIZ010000071.1 GCA_902801685.1 uncultured Erysipelotrichaceae bacterium
CATTCTAAATACATACGCTTTGGTAATTCTCATCATATAATCATCTCCAGTTGCATAACTAGTGTAACATACATATATTCGTCATGTCAATGGTTTTTGATAGAAAAGCATGAATTTCCTATTATATTAAAAAAATAGCAAGTTTTTAAACTCACTATTATTTAGCCATTAAATCACATATTAGATTACTTATCTCAGTAGGATTATCAATAGGTAATCCTTCTATTAATCGTGCTTGAGCATATAGTATCTTACCATACTCTTTTAATTCTTCTTTATCAGTTTTATATAATTCTTTTAGTTTATCTGCAATTGGATGATTCTCATTAATCTCTAGTACTTTTTCTGCTTCAACACCATTATCAATAGGCATTTCCTTCATAACTTTTTCCATTTCAATAGATACATCACCCTTATTAGATAAACATACAGCATGATTACTACTTAACTTATTAGTAAATTTAACCTCACTAACACTAATTTCATCTTTAAGTAAGTTAAGCATATCTTTAGACTTCTTATTTAATTTATCTAACTCTTTACTTGATTCTTCACTATCTATATTATCACTACATACATTCTTAAACTCTTTATCTTCAAACTTCATCAAAGTTTTAAAGACAAACTCATCAACATAATCTGTACAATATAGTATCTCTTTATCTTTAGCCTTTAAAGATTCAACCTGAGGAAGTAAATCTATCTTATCTGTTGTTTCGCCACAAGCATAATAAATATCCTTATAATCCTTATTACGTGAACAATAATCACTTAAACTAACTAACTTTTTCTTAGTAGAAGAATAAAACATAAGTAAATCCTGTATCTTATCCTTATTCATACCATAATCACTATATACACCTATCTTAAGTTGCATACCAAAATCTTTATAGAACTTTAAATAATCATCTTCATTGTTATCACGCATATCAGTAAGTTCTTTTTTTATCTTTTTCTCAATAGCATTACCAATAGTTTTTAAAACTCTATTTTGTTGTAAGGTTTCTCTAGATATATTTAAAGTTAAATCAGGAGAATCAACTACCCCTTTAACAAAACTAAAGTAATCAGGAACTAAATCCGCACACTTCTCCATAATTAATACACCATTAGAGTATAATTGTAATCCTTTTTCATACTCCTTAGAATAATAATCAAATGATGCATGTGATGGTATATATATTAAGGAATTATAGCTAATAGTTCCTTCAGCTGCAGTATGAATGTGACGAAGTGGCTTTTCATAATCAAAGAATTTATCTGAATAGAAAGTATCATATTCGCTATCAGTAATATCATTCTTATTACGTTTCCAAATAGGTACTAGACTATTAATAATTTCTTCTTCAGTATATTCTTCATACTCATCCTTAGAACCTTCTTTTAATCTACTTTTCGTAACTTCCATTTTAATAGGATAAGTAATATAATCAGAATATTTCTTAATTAATCTTCTTATTTCATATTCCTCTAAATATTTAGAATACTCTTCTTCAGCATCTTCTCTAATAGTTAAAATAACATCAGTACCATAAGTGTCTTTATCTGTCTCATTTATACTATATCCTTCTATACCTTCTGATTCCCATTCATAAGCCTCATTACTACCATAAGCCTTAGATACTACTCTAACATTACTAGCAACCATAAAAGCAGAATAAAAACCTACACCAAATTGACCGATAATATCAATATCTTCTTTTTTCTCATTATTATTCTTAAAGTCAAAAGAACCACTTTTCGCAATAGTACCTAAATTACTTTCTAACTCCTCTTTAGTCATACCAATACCATTATCAGAGATAATAAGTCTTCTAGCATCTTTATCGATACTTACATTAATACATAAATCTTCCTTATTAATCTTAATCTTCTTATCAGTCAAAGATTTATAATGAAGTTTATCTATCGCATCACTTGCATTAGATATAATCTCACGTAAAAAAATCTCCTTATTAGTATAAATAGAATTAATCATTAAATCCATAAGTCTCTTAGACTCAGTTTTAAATTGTTTTTTCATATATCCTCCTTTTAGCACACTTATTTGATGAGTGCTAAAAATATTTTAGTACATTTAATTTCACTTGTCAATACTATCACAAAATTAGCCTAAAATTATTTTTTCAATATCATTAATTAATGCTTGCTTAATACTATCATCGTATAATAAATCTATACTAGATTTTCTATAGCCAATATGATTTATAGAATTACCTGAATGATAAAACTTATTTTTATCTATAATAAAATATCTATCATGAAATGTATTATCATAATATACTTTTAAATTATGATAATCACTATTATATTTTTCTATATCTAACTCAGTAAGTTTACCTCTCTTACTAGTAATTAAAATAACATTACACTCCAATTTTTTAATCATATCAAG
>CADCIZ010000072.1 GCA_902801685.1 uncultured Erysipelotrichaceae bacterium
GATGCTAAGGCAGAAATAGAAGTAGATCTACCTGAAGCTAAATTAGTATTTGTAAGAGCTAATGGGGATTTTAGAGGAACTGAATCACCAAGACATGCATTTAAAGTTATTAATTATGAACTTGGAATACCTTGTAGATTTCATGATTTTAGAGATACTCATGCAACTAGATTAATAGAACAAGGAGCTGATATAAAAGCAGTATCTAAAAGATTAGGACATTCAACTATAATGACTACATATAATATATATGTTAGAGTAACAAATAAAATGGAAACTGAAACAGTTAATAAATTTGAAGATTATGCTAATACTTTAGATATTCCACCTGTACAAGATATAGAATATCAAGATTAGTCATTCCCTAAATAAGGAATTGACAAATTTTTAAAAAGTGATAATATATATAACCAATGAAAGAGGTATTCTCTAGAAATGGAGGTACAGCTATGAAAAAACAATCGAAATTAATAAATCTTTATAATGAATTATTTAGAGGTGTCGGTAGTATTTAAACACTTTAATACTATTGACACCTTTTTTCGTAGTATTTAGAAGTAAGGGTGGTAAAATGATTAAAGTAAAGGATGGTAAATTACAAGCTGAATTACTAGATAATAAAGGAACATTATCTAACAAAATAATTGAACAATATGATTATATTGAACTAAAAAATGATTTTGCTGAAATAGTAGATATATTATCTACAAATATGTTAGTTCATGCGATGTATCAAGAAGCATTGAAATATGAAATAACTGAAGACTTAGAGTTTAAAATCTTTATTGATGAAAATGTTAAAGATTATACAATGACTTATGATTTTGCAACTAATTACTCATATTTTTCTAAAACTAATACTAGTCTAATCACATTAGATAGAAAAAACTATGATAGATCTATAGAAATGTGTATGATTCTTTAAAAAAAAGTAAAAGCATCATATGATAAATTAAATGAAGTAGAAAAATTTATAATTAAATCTTTAGAGTTTGATAATCCACCTGAAACTGATGAAGAATTAATGGATAGATTAATGACATATAAAAATGGTTATTATTTATCAAAGAAAAGTGCATATATTAAAATGGCATTACAATTGAATATTAAAAATGTTATAAAAAGAGAAAGAACAGATATAATAAAACAAGCTATGGCAGATGCTTGTATTGTTACAATTTCTGATAATAAATAATAATCGGAAATTAGTAATCTTCCGAGTATTTGTCAAGTTAATTAAATAACATCATAATATCATGATATAATAATTATTAGGAGTTGATCTTATGGATAAATATTTAGAGATTAAAAAAATGTTTGAATCAAAAGAAGATAAAGAAAATGCTATTGCTATGTCAAAGTATATGAGAAATATGTTTGATTTTTATGGACTTCCTACTCCAAAAAGAAAAGAAGTTTATAATGATTTCATTAAAACTGAAAAGAAGTCAAAAACTATCGATTGGGAATTTTTAAATATATGTTATAAAGATAGTCATAGAGAGTTTCAATATTTAGTTTATGATTATTTACTTTCAATGAAACAATATGTTTCTTATGATGATATACCAAAAATTAAAGAATATATAGTTAATAAATCTTGGTGGGATACAATTGATTTTTTATGCAAAGTTATTGGAGATATTGAAACAAGAGATTTAAGAGTTAAAGATTTAATGCTTGAGTGGTCTAAAGATGATAATATTTGGATTAAAAGAACTGCAATAGAACATCAATTAAACTTAAAAGATAAAACAGATTATGAATTATTGGAAAAGATAATAGTAAATAATTTTGGAACAGATGAATTCTTTATAAATAAAGCAATTGGTTGGGCATTAAGAGAGTATTCAAAGACAAATTCTACTTGGGTTAAAGAATTTATTAATAGATACAAAAATCAAATGAGTGATTTAAGTATTAAAGAAGCAAGTAAATATATTTAAAGATATCGTAAAATTAAGATATTACGATGCTTAATATTTATAACCCCCCTGTAATTGTAGTATCTAGTTATTCGATTTTTTTCCTGTTCTAAATAGTTTAGTTGTGCATTTAATCTAAAATATAATAATAAGAATTATTACTATTTAAAGTCTTATTTATAGGGATTTATTCCTCATTTATATATAACTTATACTCTTTAGTCATAACCCCCTTAGGCATATATCCATACAGGCCGCAATCAAAGCAAAAAATAATAATTCAATCATTTAATTTTATGGTAAAATAATTGTAGGATGTGAGAATAATGAATAATGATTTAGAGCACAAAGAATTATCTTCTAAAAGTAAAGAAGAAATAATGGAACTATTTAAAACAAATGAAGATGGACTAAATATAAATGCTTTTCGTCATAGATTAGAAG
>CADCIZ010000073.1 GCA_902801685.1 uncultured Erysipelotrichaceae bacterium
TGCTAGTGAAGAATGTTGTTGGGAAATCCAAACATCTGCTACTAATCCATTAGCAAGTTAGAATAGAGAATAAGACTCTCTTTTCTTATGTTTATTAAAAAATTAGTAGATGTAAGAAAAGAGAGTCAAGAAAGGAAGATAAAAATGGAAAATTTAAAAATAACTCCAAAGACATTAAGTAAAATGTCATTAATTATAAATAAAATGGGAATATCATCATTAATAATGCAACTAAATATTGATAGTGGTGATGATAAGAAAGATAGAGAGGAATTAGGAAAACAACTAGTTGCTTTAGTCATAGATAACCTATATAAAGCGGAGGAAGAAACTATAGAATTAATTTCTATTTTAAAAGGGATAAGTAAAGAAGAAGCAGAAGAGGTAGATATAATTTCACTAATAAAAGAATTAATAAACTATGATAAATTCAAAGATTTTTTAAAATTAACGTAGGACTTGGGACTCCAGCAGTTCTACGTCTCTTTTTAAAGTATTATGGAGGAATAGAATATTTTTATGATAAAGATTGGGAATTAATGGTTGATTGTCTAGAATATGCAATTAAAAAAGAGAATGAGATTCCTAGATTAATAGAAATTATTTTTGACAAATTAAATGTAAAAAATAATGAAAATATACAATCTTTTAACAAAAAAATGAGATCAGCGAGTGAAATTATGAAAGATTATGGCTTGGAGGTGAAGTAATGGCCGCGAATATTTTTAGCATTTTTGGACAAGTGTTTATAGATAATGAAAAAGCAAACAAATCTATTGAAGAAACAACTAAAAAAGGTAAAGATAGTAGCAAAAGCTTTAAAGAAAATTTTGCAGAAGTATCTAAGAAAGCAGTTCAGATAGGAACTGCAGTTGTGGGAGCAACATCTGCAATAGTTGGAGGTTTGACGGCAGCCGCAAATTCTACCGCAGCAGCCGCAGATGAAGTTGATAAAGGCAGTATTCGTATGGGAATTAGTACTAAATACTTTCAGGAATTAAAATATGCAGCAGGGCAATGTGGAGTTGAAATGTCTTCTTTAGAGAAAGCTGCAAAAAAACTTGAGGGAACTGACTTAAATATGGAAGATGCTATGAATCAAATTATGTCTTTAGGCACCGCAGAGGAACGAGCGACTAAAGCTGCAGAATTATTTGGTGACAATATAGCATACACACTTTCACCATTGATAGAACAAAACACAGGAGATTACGATGATTTGATTCAAAGAGCTAATGACTTAGGTTTGGTAATGAGTGAAGATGCAGTGAATGCTGGTGTTGTATTTGGAGATACAATGTCAGATGTTCAACAGTCCTTAGGTGCAATTGGCAATAAATTAATGAGTGCAGCAATTCCATTGTTACAAAAAGTATTAGATTTAATAATAAGTCATTTGCCAGAAATACAAGCAATGATTGATAAGTTATCGCCTGTATTAATCAGTTTACTTGAAAGCATATTACCAGTATTTATTGAATTTGCCGAGGATTTATTTCCAATAATATTTGATTTATTGCAACAATTGTTACCTGTAATATCAGAAATTATCAAAAGTCTATTACCAATATTTACAGATATATTAAAAATCATTTTACCACCATTGATTCAAATAATTCAGCAGTTATTACCAGTTTTATTACCGATAATAGAGAGATTGTTACCATTGCTACAACCAATATTTGACCTACTAAATTGGTGTATAAAGAACATTTTACAACCAATTATAACCGTTATTACATCAATTGCTAATGTAATAAGTAAAGTGTTGGTAGCAGCTTTAAAAGGCTTAACACCAGTAATAAATGGTGTTAAAAATATATTTCAAAATGTATTTGGGGGATTATTTAATATTGTTAAGGTACCAATTAATGCGATTATTACTGGTCTTAATACTTTTATAAAAATGGTTAATAAAATTAAAGTTCCTGATTGGGTTCCAGGATTTGGTGGAAAAGGAATCAATTTACCTTTAATTTCAAAACTTCGTGTTGGTATTGAAGAAGTACCATACGATGAAATGCCAGCAATATTACATAAAGGTGAAAGAGTATTAACTAAGGATGAAGCAAAAGAATATGATGAGTCAAAAAACAAAAATACAGAAGTTAGTTATAATTACTATAATAATATAACAGTAGAGCATTTAGAAGTAAAAGAGGATAAAGATATTGAGAGAATAGCAGAAGAATTATACTAC
>CADCIZ010000074.1 GCA_902801685.1 uncultured Erysipelotrichaceae bacterium
GGTAATATTGTTGAAGTTGGAACCTCTAAAGAATTAATCAATAAAACTAAAGCTAAAAATTTTGAAGATGCCTTTGTATCAATTGCAACTGGAGGTGAGCTATAATGAGAATGTTAAATTTTGCTAAAAGAAATTTTAAAGAATTGATAAGAGATCCTCTAAGTTTAATATTTGAAATAGCATTACCAATATTTTTATTATTTATATTTCAACAAATAAACATACCTGGAGATACATATAAACTTGAAAATTTTACTCCTGGAATTATTATATTTGGATTTTCTTTTATTACTTTATTTACATCAACATTAGTAGCAAAAGATAGAGGATCATCATTATTAATAAGACTTGGAACTTCTCCTATGAAGTCTAGTGATTATATATTAGGATATATATTATCTTTAATACCAATTATCATTATACAAGATTTATTATTCTTTATAACTGCTTGTTTATTAGGTTTAAATATTAATATAAATATAGTATTTACAGTTTTAATATCAATAGTTGTTTCAATATTATTTATATCATTTGGAATACTAATTGGCAGTTTAGTAAGTGAAAAAGCATCAGGTGGAGTTGGAAGTATAATAATTCAATTAGTTTGTTTTACTAGTGGAATGTATTTTTCAAAAGATTTAATTGGTAAAGGATTCGCTAAAGTATGTGACTTATTGCCTTTTGAAAGTGCATTAAACATAATAAAAGGAATATTAAATAATGGTTGTGATATTATTTCAGCAAGAAATATAATAGTATTTTCTGCTTATACAATAATAGTATTAATAATATCAATAATAGTATTTAAAAAGAAAATGGTAAGTGACAATAAGTAATCGTAAGATTAAGATATTACGAACTATGTAGGTAGAAATACCTACTTTTTTTGTAGGAATAATTTAGGAAAAATAAAAATAGTTTTTAAGGATTAAAATAGAGATTTTTTTGACATGTTTCAAATAATCAATATTCGAGATAATGGTATTGAACAAAGGCCGATGTTCAGTAATTTGAAAGGAGATTAGAAACATGGAAAACTATATTGTAATTTATGCAATAGTACCGAAACACATTTATGAAACAAAATTATTAACACCAGAAGAAAAATTGATTGCTGAACGTATTATATACTTATGCAAAAAGGAAGGATATTGTTGGATAACAATAGAAACAGCTTCAAGACATATTAAGAAATTAGAAAAGATAGGATTAATTAAATGTATTTATGATCACAATGATAAAAATACTAGAAGGGTTATTCAATTAGTTGATGATATATGGGCTAATTGGTCAATAAGAGATAAATCAAATAATCAAGAAGATATTGACTATTCAGTTAAACATAATAATAAATATAATAATAGAAATAAATATAAATATAATAGTGATAAATATGATAAAACACCAGTTCCTTGGTGGCTTAATGAAGATATTAAATCTGAACCTGCTACTCCTGAAGAACAAGCTGAAATGGAAAGAATGATAAGAGAGATTACTGGAGAGGATAGTGATTCAGATGAATGATAAGTTAGTTTATACAGTTCATGAAGTATCGTCTATATTACATTCTAGTCCAAATTATATTTATGAATTAATTAAAAAAGGATATTTACCAGCTATTAAATTGGGAAGTTTAAAAGTATTAAAATCTTCACTAGAAAGATTCTTGATTCAAAATGAGGGAAAAGATTTATCTAATTTATCTGATATTAAAAAGATAGTAATTGAGGTAGAAGTAAATGAGTAAAATAAATATCAGAAAAAGAGGAAATTTCTATGAATATAGAATTGAAATAGCTAAGGTAGATAATAAAAGACAATGGTTAAGTAAATCAGGTTTTAGAACTAAGGCAGAAGCTTTAGAATCTGGATCACTAGCATATACTGAATATTTAAATGCAGGTATTTCATTTAAACAATGTGATTTATCTTATTCAGATTATCTTGATTATTGGTTAAAAAATTATTGTATGAATAATCTAAAATATAATACTATTCAAACATATAAAATAATTATTAATAAATATCTAAAAAAGAATATAGGAAAATATAAACTATCAACAATAACAAGTGTTGCTTTAAATTCATTTATAACTGATTTAGTTAATGAATATAATCATTCTAAAACATATTATAAAAATATATTAAAAGTTATTAAAGGATCATTTAGAGATGCATGTAATTTATATGGATTTATAAAGTATAATCCAGCTCTAACATTAAGATTACCTAAAATAGAAGAAGAACTAAATAATAAAAGACATTATTATACAAATGAAGAAATAGATAAAATAATAGATAGATTTAAGGACAATGCTACTTTCGTAGCATCGTTCTTAACATCTTGTTATACAGGTATGAGAACTGGAGAAGTATTTGCACTTACTTGGGAAGATATTGATTTAGAAAATGGAATAATAAATATAAGACATAATTTATATGATAAACCTAAAGATAGTTTAGGAAGATGGTATTTAGGTACGACTAAAACTATATCTGGAACAAGACAAATATATATTGGAAATACATTAATAACAGCATTAAAAAACTTTAAAGAAAGACAAGAATATCTTAAAGGAATATTTGATAAAGATTATAAATACTACCATTTAGAAACTATAAAAAATGATAATGGAAAAGTTGTTGATAAAAGAATAGTTATTAATAAAGATAATGAAGGAAAATTAAACTTAGTATTTACTAATGATGATGGATCATTCTCTGGAACTGATGTCCCTAAATATCCATTTAAAATAATACATAATGAATTAGGAATAGAAAAATGTAGATTCTATGATTTAAGAGGAACATATGCAACTAAAGTATTAAATAATGGAACTAAGATTAATGATGTAGCCAATTTGTTAGGACATAGAAATGTAGAAACAACAGAGAACTATTATATTACCAGTTTAGAGGATAATAGAAAGAGTGCTGTAGAGTTATTTGATAAAAATAATAAGTCTAATGTTATAGAAAATGCTATAAGATTTCAAATACAAGAAGGTAAATTAGTATGAATTATGCAATATTTAGAAGTGAACCTATTTATACTTTAAATGATTTAGCACAAATTGGATCACATAACAAAAGAGAGAAAAAAGCATATCAATCTAATCCTGATATAGACTTATCTAAAACAAAAGATAATGTAGAACTTGTTCCACTTAATATGAAATATGTTAAAGG
>CADCIZ010000075.1 GCA_902801685.1 uncultured Erysipelotrichaceae bacterium
TAGAATATTCAAATTCATCATCCCATACTTCTATCTTTTCAGGATAAACGCATGAGAAATTGTGCGTTTTTTGTGTTATTATATATATAAAGGATTAAAAGGTGCTACAAATGGTTAAAAAAAGTAAGAAATTAGAGGAAATAAAAGATATGGTAAAAGACATAAATATTGATTATGATAAATTAGATTTAAATGTATTAAATAATTTTACTGCAATCACTAAAAGATTAAATGATTCAAGAACTGAATATAAGATTAAACATAAAATGAGCGATATTGTAATGATTACATTGTTAGCTATTTTAGCAAACGCAGATACTTGGGATGAAATATATCAGTTTGCAATATTGCATGAAAAATGGCTTAAAACATTTTTAGAATTACCATCTGGTATTCCATCTCATGATACAATTCAAAGAGTTATTGCAATTATTGAGCCATCTGTTTTATATACTAGTATTGTTAAATATTTAATGAATTTAATTGATAATTTATCAAAACCAAATAATGAAAAAGATGTTAAAAGTATGGATGGTAAAACTATCAATGGTAGCTCTAGAAGTGAATTAACAACTGATAAAGTTACACCTGCAAATGTAATGAGTATATATTCTCATGATTATGGTATGTCAATTATCCAAGATTTTATTAAAGAAAAATCTAATGAAATACCAACAGGTCCAGAATTGATTAAACAATTAAATTTAAGTGATTCAATAATAACAGCAGATGCATTAAATACACAAAAAGAGACAGTTAATGCAATAGTAAAATCTAAAGGTGATTATGTTTTAGCATTAAAAGCAAACCAAGGAACAATGTATCAAGAAGTAAGTGAATATTTCCATGATGAAGACTTATTAAAAGATTTAGATTATTATACTGAAACAGAAAAATCACATAGTAAAGTTATTAAAAGAGAATATTATATGACAAATAATATTTCTTGGCTTACTAATTATAAAGATTGGAACAAATTAAAAGCAGTAGGATATGAAAGAAAGACAATAGAATCAGCTAATAATGATAATAAAAATATTGAAGAAAGATTTTTTATAGTGAGTTTTAACAATAATATCAAAGTATTTGCCGATGCAATAAGAAAACACTGGGGAGTAGAAAATAATTTACATGCACCATTAGATATTGTATTTAGAGAAGATAAAAATACAACATTAGAAAAAAATGGAGCAAGAAATTTAAGTATATTAAGAAGAATTGCTTTAAATATAATTAAAATAATACAATGTTTTTACAATAAAAGTTTAAAATTAATAAGATATATGATTTCAATGAATACAGAAGAAGAATTAGAAAAAATATTTAAAACTCTTAATACAAATCAAATAAAGTCTATGCTTGATAATAAGCAATAGACTTTATTAAAAATTTCTCATGCGTTTATCCTGTTTTAGTGTTTGTATCCATTGACTTCTTCAAATAATATTAGTATAATAAGCTTTGCTTAGGGGGAGGTTTTTAATTTGGAAAGTATATATTTTAATCAATGGGAGTTTCAGCAAGCACTTGCTATTAGTAGAAAAGATCCATTATTTGCTAAAGATAAATTTAGGCAATATCTTAATAAATATCCTAAGGACTATTCAGCATACCCTTATTATGCTTATCTTTTGATTATATTAAGTGAGTTTGAAGAAGCTGAAAAAGTTTTAAATTTTGCGGAAATACAAGCACATAGAAATTCTCAATTTGTTAGTAATTCAGAAAAACTTAAGACTTTTGAATATAATGTTCTATTTAATAGATTGAGAATATTAACTTATCAAGAGAGATTTGATGAGTTATATGAACATTATCATAATTATCTTAAAAATAACGATGCAAAGAATATTAATTTTGGTGCTATCGACTTTTATTCTAAAAGAAAACTTGGTCAGTTGGATCTTGAAAGAAGAGAGGAACATTCTTATCTTTTTAGACAGATTATTCAGTATCAAGAAGAGGATTTTTTAATTCGTGTTCATAAACATTCTGCTGAGTATAACGAAAATACAGATAC